>NZ_JBALSN010000354.1:0-4953 GCF_036966985.1 Neobacillus drentensis
TGTCATTTTTCTTTTTTTATTCTTTGGGATTGTTGGTATTCCTGCTCCGGAAGAATCGCTGCTCTTTTTAATCGGAGTGCTGAGTTTTCATCATCAGCTCTCATTGGGGCTATCCATGCTGTGTTCCATTCTTGGAGCGTTTATTGGAATGCTGACTGCTTATTCAGTCGGAAAATTTGCCGGGGCCCCATTTATTAAAAAATTCGGCAAGTATGTCGGGATTACTGATGACCGCTGGGAAAAGGTAAGTGGTAAATATACGAAATACGTTCGTAAAACCATCCTGATAGGTTTTTATCTGCCAGGTATCCGGCAAATAAGCCCATATTTTGCCGGGATCAACAACATTCCATTTCGGAGGTTTTTGGTTTTTTCCATGATAGGCACTTTCCTCTGGACCATTCCTTTTATTGTAGGAGGCTATTTTGCAGGGAAAGTATTCCATATAAATCCAGACTATGTTCCATATGTAGGAATTGGATTTTTCTTTCTTTTCTCGCTATATATTATCTTTAAGTATATAAAAGGAAAAAAAGGAATTACTTAATAGGCACACAAAAAACCTGAAAAGACATCTTTTCGGGTTTTTTGCTTTTTTCAGCCAAACTAAAAAAAGTCTGAAGAGAAGATTAAAAATCCATTAAAAATCCAGTTTTTCTAGAAATGAGTGTTACATTGAAAGGGTAATTTAGAAATTATTATTTTTTAAGGAATGATTTCTAGTAGAACAGGAGATGGAATATGTGAAGAAGATTCTGTTTTTACCACTCTTACAAATGCAGTCAGGACATCATCAAGTCGCTGAGGCATTAATGGACCTTTTAAAAAATCATACAGACGATCTAACTTTGAAAAAAATTGACTTATTAAGTTATACGAATAAATCGTTAGAAAAAGTGATTACAAAGGGCTATCTTAATTGGATTCGATACGCGCCAGACACCTATAATCTCGCTTACAAGAGCTTTTTTTACGTACCGCCAACAAAAAAACATTCCTTTAAATGGTATGAACCGCTCTTTTTGAAGAAAATGGAGCAATTAATAGCAGAGGAAAAACCAGATTTACTTGTTTGTACGCATGGGTTCCCGTCCTATCTTCTAAGTAAGTTAAAAATGAAGGGGAAATGCGACATTCCGATTATTAATGTCTATACAGATTTCTTTATTAATAGTGTTTGGGGAAAAGAGGGAATCGACCTCCATTTCCTACCTAGTCAAGAGAGCAAAGAAAGACTCGGCACAAAATTTCAAATTCCAGACCAACAGATGATTGTCACAGGTATTCCTGTCCATGAAGAAATTTCGATAACTGTTAAGCGGAAACAACACAAGGATGGTCGTCCCAAAATCTTATTATCTGGAGGGAATAGCGGTTTAGGCGGGATGTTAAAGCTAGCTGAGGAGTTAAAATGCTCCTCAAACTTAGATTTCTTGGTTTTGTGTGGGAAAAACAAGAAGCTTTATGATGAAATCCTTTCATGGGATTTAGATCATATCAAACCATTAACCTATCTCTCTTCCAGATCAGAAATGAATTTACTTTATGAAGAAGTTGATGCGATTGTCTCAAAACCAGGTGGGGTCACCATAAGTGAAGCAATCCGAAAAAGACTGCCGATCTTTGTTCATTCCGCACTTCCAGGACAGGAGAAAATAAATCTCCAATATTTAAAACGTAAAAAGCTCGTATTTGAGCTTGACCATCAATCTTCATTGGAAAAGCAATTGCTAAGTGTGTTAAAGGATCAGAATAGAATGAATCATTGGGAGCATGCGATTGATTCTTACCAGCAGGGAATAAAGCTAGACAAGCCGGAAAAAATTGTGGAATTGTTAGAAAACTTACTAGACCAAAAAAAGAGTGTCAGGCAGTTGGGATTCGTTAATTATTCTTCTCCGTTACGGATTTAAGATTGTTGGAAAACATGAATCAGGAGGTTAAGTTAAATTGTCAAATTTAGACTATGGTATCTTTCAAATCATCAATCACCTTGCAATCAGTGAGCGATTTTTAAATCCATTGATGATATTTTTAGCAGAAAAAGCAGAGTATTTATTTTTCGCAGGAATCATTTTCTATTGGTTTTATCGTAAATCACAAAATCGAAAAATGGTCGTTGAAGCCATTTTGGCCGCTTGTGTTGCACTAAGTATAAATAGTGAAATCGGTCACTTCTTCTACCGGAATCGTCCTTTTGTCACCCATCATGTAAACTGGCTAATTCCTCATGTGAAAAATGCCTCATTTCCAAGTGACCACGCGACAGCAGCATTCGTGATTGCGACAGCGATTTGGATTTGGAAAAAACGTGACGGCTGGATGTGGTTAGTTTTAGCTGCAGGAATTGCTTTGTCACGCGTTTGGACAGGAGTACATTATCCTTTAGATGTGGTAGCAGGAATGTTGATAGGTGCAGGCGTGGCATTTGCCATCCATTTCTTACTAATTCGATTCAAGGAAATAAACAAGGTTATCATTTGGTTAATTGAGTTTTATGAGAAAATTGAATGTAATTTTTTAGAAAAGACAAATCTTGCAAGAAAACAATAGAAATGAAGAGCCACATGGTTCTTCTTTTTGTCATATCTCAGTAAAAAAATCATAAAATCTAAAGTTATCTGTTCGCTTTAAATAGTGTAGGGAGGGGATTTCATGTTCTATGCGATGTGGCTGGAAGGTCAAATGTTGTGGAATATGCCATTATTAGCCTGCCTAATTTGCCTAGCCGCCATATATGTATATGTAGTAGCGTCTTATACAAATATCAAATTTTATCAAAAGCAGCCCCTGCTAAATTTTCTCAGTTTAGGTATCATGTACTTAACCTTTGGCAGTCCATTTGAAACAATTAGTCATCTGTCGTTTAGCTTGCACATGCTTCAAATGAGTATTTTATATTTTATTATCTCCCCCTTATTTGTATTGGGTATCCCAGATTCTATAATCCAGTCCATTCGAGAACATTCCCTAACAAAACGAGTCAGCAAGTTCGTATTACCGCCGCCGAAAGCCGCCTTATATGCGTTTGGGGCCCTGTTCCTAATGTACCATTTCCCAATCGTGTTAACATTCCTAGCTCGAACCGCCTTTGTTCATAATGGATATTTATTTGTACTGCTGCTCCTATCTTTTCGGATGTGGCAGCCCATAACCGTCCCTGATCCGAAGAAGGATCATTCACGAGAGCAGAAAAAACGTTATCTTTTTCTTAGCGGACTAGTCATTATGCCTGCCTGTTTGCTATTTATTATCACTGCCTTCATAGGTGGAATGAATAATCCTCTTCTTTCTGAACTCACCGCAAATCTCTGTATCTCACCTTCCCAACTAAGCCAATTAAGTTCCCTTGATATTCTACCTTCTTCATTTAACACAAGACTTGATCAAATGTTTGCGGGAGTCCTAATGTTAGGAATGCATAAATTTGGAGTAATCCTGACCGTTCGTCTTGGCAAAAAAACAAAAGGCGGGGCTGTGGTGGGGGTTGTGGACTGAACTCCATAGCCTCTATTTACTGTGGATAAAGTGATGATACTTTCCAAAAGTGTTCAATATATTCCGCGATAATTTTGGGAATGGTATGTAAAGAGAGAATTCATTTAACAGGACGGCAGGGGGGATTTATATTTATAAAAAACAAGAAAGGAAGCTCATTTGGCTGGCCTTTATTGTGGCCTCCATTATGGGACTATCGATCATTGGACGGCTGTTTTCAGGATAAGAAAGGTGGTAAGTGAATGGGAAATGAAGAGGCCGTATTTTTTAGCCGTGTGCTGACAGAATTAACCTTGTCCTTTCACATCATATACGCAACCATCGGCGTCGGCATTCCGCTGATGATTATGATTGCTCAATGGGTCGGGATCAAGAAGCAAGACGAACACTATATTTTATTAGCACGAAGATGGACAAGGGGATTTGTGATTACCGTAGCTGTTGGTGTTGTAACTGGGACTGCAATTGGTTTACAGCTTTCACTCCTATGGCCCAACTTTATGCAGTTAGCTGGAAATGTCATCGCCTTGCCGTTATTTATGGAGACCTTTGCCTTCTTTTTTGAAGCCATTTTTTTAGGTATATACATATACACATGGGATCGGTTTGAAAATCAGAAAAAACATTTGCTCCTGCTAATCCCGGTGGCATTAGGAGCCTCATTTTCAGCTGTCTTTATTACGATTGTGAATGCATTCATGAATGCTCCGCGGGGCTTTGATGTAGTTAATGGACAGCTCGTGGATGTGAGTCCCATTCTGGCAATGTTTAACCCGGCTATGCCAACAAAAGTTGCTCATGTGGTTGTCACCGCTTATATGACATCCGCTTTTGTTCTTGCTGCGATTGGTGCCTTCCGGTTACTGAGAGGTTCCGACTCTACGTACCATAAAAAGGCGTTGTTTTTAACCATGAAACTAGGATTCATCTTTTCAGTAGCCACCGCCCTTTTAGGAGATTTCTCCGGAAAGTATTTAGCCGAGTACCAACCGGAAAAATTAGCGGCGGCCGAATGGCATTTTGAAACAGGGAAAGGGGCTCCTCTCGTCCTTTATGGTGTACTTGATAATGGAGAAGTGAAATATGCTCTAAAAATTCCCTATGCACTTAGCATTTTAGCGCATGAAGTCCCAAGTGCAGAAGTGATTGGGCTTGATCAATTTCCGAAGGATGAAGTGCCGCCTCTCTATATCCACTATCTGTTTGATACGATGGTTACCATCGGTATGTGGATGACCATGCTTTCCTTCGTGTACATCCTAGGTATATGGCGTCATTGGCGTTTTGTATTATCTAGATGGTTTGGGTGGCTGATTGTACTGGGAGGTCCTCTTTCTATTCTTGCGATTGAAGCAGGCTGGTGGTTGGACGAGGTTGGGCGTCAACCGTGGGTTTTACGAGGGATTTTACGTACAGAACATGCCGCAACGACAAGCGGCCAAGTCGATCTAATGT
>NZ_JBALSN010000355.1:0-2119 GCF_036966985.1 Neobacillus drentensis
ATTGGGTATATTGTTTCCGCTCACATTTATATTTTAAAATTCTAGATTCGGTTTAATTAATTTATTCTAATAGACCTAAATATCGCTCTATTTTATCTATATTCTGTTTTACTTTTTCATATAAGAGCAAAAATTTATCACAAGATTTTATCCTATTAGTAGAGGGTAATGAAAAAATGTCCTTACTTGCAGTTTTATTTCGAAAAAAATGTCGGTAACATTTTTACAATAAAAGCTACAAACTCATTTATTGACTAGGACATTTTTGACCTGTATTGTATCAAATAACGGACCGATTAAAGGGGAACGTAAATAGAAATTTTTCAGGAGAAGGAAGTGGTATTGCTAATGAAACAATACAATACACGTGCCATCATGGCTTCGCTGCTCATTTGCGGTTTTGTTGGTATGTTCAGCGAGACGGCACTTAACATAGCGATTAGTAATTTAATGGATGTGTTTCAAATTTCGGCTGCGACCGCACAGTGGTTAACAACTGGATTTTTGCTTACTCTCGGCATTCTGATGCCGATGACGGGGCTGCTGTTACAATGGTTTACAACGAGGCAATTGTTTTTCGGGTCGCTCGTGAGCTCTATTGTCGGCACAGTCATTGCGGCGCTCGCGTTCAACTTTGAAATGCTTATGGTCGCTCGCGTTCTACAGGCGGCAGGCATGGGTCTTTTGATTCCGCTCATGTTCAATACGATCCTAGTCGTGTATCCACCGGAGAAGCGTGGAGCCGCGATGGGCTTCGTCGGACTTGTCATCATGTTCGCGCCTGCAACCGGACCTACGGTTGCTGGTCTCCTAATCGAATATTTTACATGGCACTACATCTTCTGGCTCTCGCTGCCATTTTTGATCATTGGGCTGTTGGTAGGGCTGAAATATTTGGAAAACGTCACCGACGTAACGAAGCCTCGAATTGATCTAGTGTCTGTTGTATTATCAACCATCGGCTTCGGAGGGATTGTCTTCGGCTTCAGCAAAGCAGGAGAAGGATCCGAGGGTTGGACCAGCACGGTCGTGATTACTTCGATTGCCATCGGATTAATCGCACTCGTTTTGTTTATTCTACGGCAGACGACTATGAGTGAACCGATGATGGACCTTCGGGTATTCAAATATCCAATGTACATTGTAGGACTATTGATGGTACTGTCATGTATGATGATCATTTTGTCGAGCATGATTATTCTGCCAATGTTTCTTCAAAATGGTATGAAACTGTCTGCGTTTACTGCCGGGCTCATGCTGTTGCCGGGCAGCGCACTAAACGGCATCTTATCGCCGCGGATGGGACGTTTATTCGACAAGTATGGACCAAAGTGGCTCGTTATTCCCGGACTTATTATCGTCGCGGTAACGTTATGGTTTTTCTCCAGCATATCGCCGACATCATCGGTCGCATTTATCGTCGTCCTACACATCGGATTAATGATCGGAATTTCCATGGTGTGGATGCCAGCACAAACCAACGGCCTCAACCAGCTGCCACCTGCGCTATACCCACATGGAACAGCCGTCATGAACACATTGCAGCAGGTCGCGGGTGCGATTGGTACAGCTATCGCAATCATCATTCTTACGACTGGAATGGAGAACTATTTGCATGACTCCTCTGCACCGACTCAGCAGACTGAGATGGCTAACGCTATGACGGCGGGCTCACAGCATGTGTTCTTGTTTGCGATGATCGTGACGCTGGTCGGTCTCGCCCTAGCCTTCTTTATCCGCCGAGTTGTGGTCAATCATTCAGCGATGAATCCAATGCATTAAGGACTATTTCAAATTTTGTCTGAGGACTTCCTAGCTTCACAGGTTGTCCTCTTTTTTTTAGGCAAAAAAAGGTCAAAAATCGAGCAGATTTTAAACCTCTAATCATTACATATCCTGTATTAATAAATTTAGTTCAATCAGCTTAACCTCGAGCGGATTCAGCCTTTCATTTAATATAATAGAATTATTCTTTATGATTTTATTTCCAACTTTCATATAAGGAACACAAATTTGCCTTAAATATTCAACCTCTTTGCTTTCAGGTCCGGACCGAATCAATTTTCATCCATTCATCAAGAATACTTCCTTGATCTCTGTGCTATCCTCTGTTTAAATA
>NZ_JBALSN010000356.1:0-1408 GCF_036966985.1 Neobacillus drentensis
ATGATCAGCCGTTTGATATATATAGGATGTTAGATGAAATTCAAGATCAGTGGTTTGCACAATTTCAACGTCGTCCGGAACCAGAGGCCCTCATCTTTCATCTGAATTTGTTGGAGAATGCAGCACACAAGGTCCTAAAATCGAGGATTACATACTCATCAAAATTACATCCGTCGGTCCATTATTTATTTTCAAAAATGAGTGAAGTTATGTTGTTTCATTCTGAAAAAGATAATTATAGTATTTGGAAGGATGCTGTAATCTTATTTAATGAATGGATTATCCGTTCACAAAATTTCCGTGAATCAATTGAAAATATCTGCTTTGGATTTGGCTATTTTCTTCCTTTTAAGCGCTGTGCACTCTTNNCAATCAAGAAAGTATCGGAATTGGTTTATTTGGACATCATTTCAACAATGATGAAGTGCAGGCAATTGCTGAAAAAATTACTAACATTCCAGTCCTTAGTGAAAGTCTGGTCAAATTAAAATCACAAGGGCACGAAATGAAGAATTTTCAGCCAATATATATTTCTAGTGCAGAAAATGACCTCCCCGAGAGATATGTGAAAAAATTTGACCTTGGATCCTTAATCATTGTTCCTATTTATGTTCCAGAGGAAGGGAAAATAATCGGTGGAGTAATATTAGATCAAGGTCAGGGCATCCATTTTACAGTTGACACTAGCCTGTTTCCAGCCCTAATGAAATTTGGCCAAAGTTCAGGTGAATTATTAACAAAGTTTATTAAGGCTGATATTAAGAAACAGGATCAATTAACTGATGATTCGATTTCCCTTTCACCAAGGGAAATTGAAATTATCAAACTTTTAGCTGATGGTGCCTCCACTGCTGAAGCTGCTTTAAAGCTATATTTAAGTGAATTTACGGTAAGAGATTATATATCAAATATCATGAAAAGATTAAATGCCCAAAATAGAACAGAAGTTGCTGTAAAAGCAATTCGGTTGGGAATTATTGATTAAGAATAACAATATAAAGAAAAAACACCGAATGTGGCAATACTTTAACGCCGCATTTTTTCTTTGGAAAAAAATACATGAAACTATTTTTGAACACCTGCGTTAGTAATAGTGGAGTGCAAACTGGAATTTAATAAATATTGCTTTGTTATTGTTTAATGAGTAAAATGGATGAGTTATACCATATAATCACTTACAATACTTTTGCAACTAGGTTAGGAGATAAACAGAAATGGATCTACTTATGATTATTAAAGCTATTATTCTAGGGCTAGTAGAAGGATTAACAGAATTTGCACCAGTATCATCTACTGGGCACATGATTATCGTGGATGATATGTGGCTTCAATCCGAAAAGTTTTTGACACAGCATGGAGCAAACACATTTAAAGTCGTTATCCAACTCGGTTCCATATTGGCGGTTGT
>NZ_JBALSN010000356.1:1481-1664 GCF_036966985.1 Neobacillus drentensis
TTAGGGTTAGGGCGCTTCAAAAAACAAGCAGCTTCGGAACCAGGCCGTTTAAAACTTTCTCAAGTAATTGTAGGATTAATTCCTGCCGGTGTTCTGGGCGTTCTTTTTAACGACTATATTGATGAACACTTATTTTCAACTGCAACTGTTTTAATTGGTTTAGTTATTGGGGCGGTCCTAATG
>NZ_JBALSN010000357.1:0-230 GCF_036966985.1 Neobacillus drentensis
GCCTTGTTCAACTTGGCCAATTTTTAAATCTTAATAATAAAATTTCTAACTTGAAAGAAAATTATAAAATTAATAAAATATGAGAGAGGAGAATTGACAAATGGAGGAGTGTTTATGTCATTTGCAATAAAAAAGATCGATCATATCCAACTTGCTGCCCCTATGGGTTGTGAAGAAGCTGCGAGGGAATTTTTTGGTGGAATACTAGGGTTAATTGAAGTAGAAAAGCC
>NZ_JBALSN010000357.1:276-573 GCF_036966985.1 Neobacillus drentensis
AATTGAAGTAGAAAAGCCTGCCGAATTAAAGAAACGGGGCGGTGCTTGGTTCGAATTTGGGACCTTTCAACTTCACATTGGTGTAGAAGAACCGTTTTCACCAGCAAAAAAAGCACATCCTGCCTTAGTTGTTGAAAATATTGAAGAATTAAAAGGACATCTACGTGAAAAGGGAGTTATATTTACAGAAGACGATCTACTTCCAGGGGCAAACAGAATTCACCTCAATGACCCCTTCGGCAACCGTCTTGAGCTCTTAGAATGGGATTAGGAAACGCTTTTAAATAATGACTGTGT
>NZ_JBALSN010000357.1:601-2885 GCF_036966985.1 Neobacillus drentensis
CCCGCAGGAGCAAAGCGACGAGGAGGCTCCCCGGCACGCCCGCGGAAAGCGAAGTGCCTGGAACGGAAATCAACAGACAAGTTTAAAACAGCCTAAATAATAAAAAACAGCCCCACTCCAAACAATTGGAATGGGGCTGTGTGCCTCTAATTGGGGGATTGGAGGCCATATTACATAGGGATATGCTATTCAAACTCCAGAAAGGGGGGGACCATCTGGAAGGGAAACAAGCTAAAAGAAATCGTTCGTTTATTAATTATTGTTTCGCAGTCATTTTTACTGGTTCACTGCTTACTCCAAAGTGCTGTTTTATGATTAATAAAGGACCGCCAAGATTAAACAAGTAACGGGCTTCAATGACTAGCTTCATAAATGCACCAATTAAGCCTGACAATCGGACATTCCCTACTTTACCAACTCCAGCAGATAGTCCAATTGAAGCGACAGAGCCTTTGTGGTGATATTCAAAAGCAGTTAAGGTTTCACCACGCAGGGAGGCAACGATGTTTTTTGCACACACTGGTGCTTGTTGCAAAGCAACTTGTGCAGTTGGTGCCAAGGCAGTGTGTTCATCCTTCATGAATAATGAGCAGTCACCAATACTAAAAATATTATTCGTGTTCTTTACACGGAGATATGGGTCGACAGCGAGCTTTCCTCTTTCAATTGATAACCCCCATTTTTGAACAATGGTGTTACCTTGTACGCCGCAGGACCATACTAATGTCTTGGTAGGGACTTCAAGTTCATTTTCCAGGATCACTTTATCAGGTGTACACCCAAGGATTTTTGTTGATGTAATCAATTTAATTTTTAGCTTTTCTAAGACTTCTGAAGTATATTGGACAGATTGTTTTGGAAAAAAAGGAATTACTGAAGGAGCTGCCTCAATTCCAATAATTTTTACTTTTTCAAATGGAACATTGTGTTCCTTACATAGTTTAGGTAATCCATCGGCCAGTTCTCCAAGCAATTCAATGCCTGTAAAACCTCCACCCGCAACAACGAAAGTTAAGCGAGAAGGGTCTTGATCTTCTTTATAAAGGTTGAGCTGTTTGTTGATATGATGATAAATCGCTTTTGAGCTCCTGAAACTGCGAATTTCAAAAGCATGCTCTTTAATGCCGGGAATGCCAAACGTTTGCCCTTCAAAACCTAATGCTATTAATAAATAGTCATATTTGACTGTTTCTCCGCCTTCAAGGTGTACTTCTTGGTTCGAATGATCAACATAGGTTACAGTAGCTTTTAAAAAGTGAGTTTTGCTAGGGTCGATTAGCTCAGGTATGGACATAGCAATTTGACGATCAGAAGAAGTGCCAACTCCCGTTTTATGAAGCTGTGTTGTAATGTAATGATACCCATGTTTATTAATTAATGTAACATCTGCTTCACCATATTTAAGTAGTTTCTCTAATTTCTTACTTGTGATAATACCGCCGTATCCTGCACCTAGGATCACGATTTTTGGTTTGTTCATAACTTCCCACTCCTAACATCTCTCTCTAATTTATTGTGAATAATTTCACATATGTATTTTTAAAAAAATAAAACCTCAAGTTTTTATTTATATTGTGAAATGTTTCACATATTTTCTATATTCATAGAATACTCTACTAAATATTATTTCTCAAGTGTTTTTTAACTAAAAATTTGTCAAATTGGTAAATTTTTTTTCAATTACTGGGAATGATAATTTCGTACAAGAGATGAAAATTACTAAATACCTAAGTAGAAGGAGATATTTATGAAGTTTAAATCGTTACTTTTATCATTTGGCCTATTAATGTCAGTGCCTGGAATGGCAGCCGCTGCGCCATCCACACCAGATACATCCAATGGTGTACAGAGGGAAAAAGCCCCTTGTGATTGTGAAGAGAAAGGGCATCATAACATGATGCATAAAGATTGGCAGGCAAAGATGGAAGAAAGACAGAAAATGATTCTTTCCTGGGTAGATCAGTATACACCAGAGAAAAAAGCTGAATGGACGGCAGTCCTTACCGAGAAGAAAACACTAAGGAACCAATGGATGAGTCCTGAAAATGCCGCCAAACGCGAGCAATGGAAGAAAGAGAAAATGGCAAAAATTATAGAACTAAAAAAACAATTGGATGCGGGAAAAATAACAAAGGAAGAATTTTTTAAACAAGCACACGGCGGAAAAGAAATGTCCCATTGGAAAACGTTCCATGAACTAAAGATGGCAGTTGAAAAGAAGGATAACAAACAAGCTGGAGTACTCCTAAATCAATTGTTAGAACAAAGTAAACAACATAATGAA
>NZ_JBALSN010000358.1:0-836 GCF_036966985.1 Neobacillus drentensis
ACTTATTTTCATGGTAGTCAAATAAGAAAAGACCGCCGCATCCTTCTTGAGCTCTAACACACGTTACCATATGTACAGTCCTGTACAATCTCCAATTTTGTTTTGATGGGGGAAGGGAGCTGCAATAGCCCCTTCACTCCACTTGGCTACAGGCTTTAGGATTTGATTTACACTATAATTAGCACCAAAAAGAGCGTTGAGATTTCTCAACGCCTATTAAATAAGGTCAAACTCTGCTCCATCAGGATATAAAACGATATATTCTTCATCATCAGGATTTAAATAAGCAATTTTTGCACCCTGTAGTAAATTGTTATTTTTAAGTTCCTCTATTATTGTTCGTGTAGCCTTTCCTACATCTACAACATAGTTGAAAATATTAGCTGTACCGCTGCCAATATCACCGCCATCACACGAACCATTACCTGTCCAACCTAGACATTCATTCATTAGGTCTTCAACAGAGTGTCTAAGTTTCAGTGCTGTTTGCATTTCATCATCTTTATAGCTAAATTGAACCACTAGCTCAATTAATTCGTCCTCTTCTAGATATTCAAAACCTTCGTTAACTTTTTCTTCTGCTAGTTCATCCATTACTTTTTCTGCCCTTTGAAACATCGGCAATTTCAATTCTTCTGTTTCTCCAGTATCCCCGACAGTTCCGTAATGGATGCTTAAGGTTCTACCGTCTTGCCAAACTTCCCAATAAAAAGTTTCGTTTTCTTCTTGCTTAATTAATTTAATCAAACAAACAAACACCACCATAACTGACTAGTTTTTTCTGTAATAGTACAAATTCAACATCGAATGAAGGTTTCCTTCTTTCACTAACCTGC
>NZ_JBALSN010000358.1:864-1969 GCF_036966985.1 Neobacillus drentensis
CTCACAATCACAATTAAGAAACGAAAAACAGCAACCCACAAAAGAGTTACTGTTTTTAATTCTTGCATCCGTTAGTTTCACCGAAGCCAATTGAAATAACCACATTTCTCCTTTTGTCCAGCCTGTTTTCAATCATCGCTAATCCACTTATGATTAGGCTTTCACTAACTATAGCATCATCAAAGGGTGTTATTTAGGTAAAGTTGCCATCATCGGATAAAATTCTTTTGTCATTACTCCTGCAATAACGGCGGGATCTCTGCGATGGGTTTTGGGACTTGAGCTTCATTCTCAACTTCGATGATTGCAAGTCCATGTGGGGCTTTAGGATTTAAAACCGGTCCAAAAACCAAAGCAATCCCCTGATTCTGCTTGCCTGTCCAATAGTCGATGTGTTGTAGCATGATGTTCCTTTCTTATTCGGTCATGTCCTGAGGAAAAGTTGCCCTCGGCGGAGTAGACTTTAACATGAAGTGTATTTTTCCCGGATTATTGTTTGAGATGTTGTTCGACATTCCGAATCCCTCCATCCGTTATAGTAGCCATACTGTTCAAGTTATGCGCCCTTTAATGGATTAAGCAATTATTAACTAAATTTTTAATATATGGTGTTATATAACTTCAGTTAAACCCTCAGGTAATCTCCAGCTAGGAGACAACTTTTTTGCAAGAGTATTGTCAAAAAAAGAAGCCATTAAAAGGGGCTAACTTTACCTGTAGATTAGTAATTAAAACAGGTAGACATCTATCTATACTAATTCTTCAAATTTAAACTCTTTTAAAACAGCCTCTTATTATGCTTTAGAAATATCAATAAATCCTTCTCCGAACACATCACGAACATCGTGAATAGCGATGAAAGCATTCGGATCAGTAGATTGAACAATTCGTTTCAATTTTATTACTTCTTGCCTACTAATAACAATATAAAGAATTTCCTTTGGGGTTTTTGTGTAATAACCATGACCTGAGTATACGGTTACCCCTCTGTCCATTGATGTAGTCACCTGTTTGGCAATGTCATTCGGTTTATCAGAAATAATCGTAATGGCCTTCTTTGGATTCAAGCCTTCGATTACAAATTCCATCACTTTCGTTCCTACAT
>NZ_JBALSN010000359.1:0-181 GCF_036966985.1 Neobacillus drentensis
TGTGCCAGCCTTTCTTAGGAATAAATTGCGGGATGATTACGGTGACACGGTAATTCGCTTCACTAGCTTTGTGTTCAATAATATCAACAAATTTGGTAAGTGGATTAATGATACTTCTATAATGCGAGTGAAGCGTCACCAGTCTTACATCTGGCTGCCACTTCTTCCACTTTTCTTCAAA
>NZ_JBALSN010000359.1:202-1237 GCF_036966985.1 Neobacillus drentensis
ACGGCAATAATTTGATCTTGAGAAAGAGATTTAGCATAGTTAATAGAATTCGCTACCACATTAGTCATGCCAGCAACAGGAACGATTAGTACATTTCCCTCAATAGGCATCAGAGGTTCACAAGTAGTGAGCCTAAGCTGGTCCCCAACAGCATCATAATGCTTTCTAATTCGATGAAAGAGGTAGACAATGATAGGTAAGAAAATTAAGATTGACCAAACCTGTGAGAATTTTGTTATCAAGAACATTAATGTGACGACAAGGCTAATGAGGGCACCCGTTGTATTGATAATGAATTTTGGAACCCATCCTTGAGGCTTCTCTCGCAGCCATTTTACCATCATGCCTGACTGAGACAAAGTAAATGGAAGAAACACTCCAATTGCATAAAGCGGGATAAGAGACTCTGTTTCAGCTTGGAAAGCAAGGATTAGAATAATTGAAGCAATTCCAAGTATGATGATGCCATTTGAATATCCTAATCTGTCCCCTCTAATAAGAAACATTCTTGGAATAAACTTATCCTTAGCCAGATTAACTGCCAACAACGGGAAAGCAGAATATCCAGTGTTCGCTGCGAGGATTAATATCAATGCTGTAGTTCCCTGAATAAAGAAATACATGAAATTCCGCCCGAAAGTTTCTTCAGCAATTTGAGAAACAACGGTTACTTCTGCATTTGGAGAAATCCCATAATAATAAGCTAAAAATACAATTCCTGAAAACAATACGGCAAGTAAGGCTCCCATTGCCATTAATGTTTTAGCAGCATTTTTAGGGGCTGGGTCTTTAAAATTAGGGATTGCATTCGATATGGCTTCAACCCCTGTTAGGGCTGAACTTCCTGAAGCGAACGCCTTTAAAAGAATAAACAGACTAAGTCCCGCCACAGGTGTACCTAGAGGTGTATGTAATTGAGGTGAAACCCCTCCAGTTACAATATGATACAAACCCACACCAATTAATATAAACAATGCTACAACGAATAAGTAAACGGGGTAGGCTAATATTGAAGCAGACTCCGTTACTCCTCTT
>NZ_JBALSN010000360.1:0-6743 GCF_036966985.1 Neobacillus drentensis
TCATAGTTGAAACTAAAAGTTATTGTTTGTTTGCACGATTTTGTTTGTTTAGTTTTCAAAGAACAATTTGTTCATCCGCTCAAAAAGCGGCTTTATTAATATATCACTCACAAAACATAATGTCAACAACTTTTTTAAAGTTTTTTATGTCAGCAGCGACGTTTATTAATATACCAAGATACTTATTTATTGTCAACGGATTTTGCAAAAAAAATAAAGTTTTACCTTATCCCTTTTTCCTATCCTTTCTTCCTCTTCTCATATACTTAAGACAATCATGTGGAGATGCCACCCTGCGAAAAAGGGTAAACAATACTTTATATCTTTCTTCCATTGCTCGCTTTACAATATGATCGATACGATCATCTCTTAAATCAAAAAGGATTTCATCCATCTCTCTTTTAATAAGGTATTCCATTTCTTTTACTTCTTTTTCGTTTATTAGAAGTCCAAACATTGAATAACCTCCAGCGAAATATCTAGTTATTGTAGTATTTTCCAATTATTGAGATTTTATTATAAGATTTTCTAATCATATTTAAAAAAAAGTCCGCATAGGTTGAGACAAGGACAGTATTGGACGAGGTGGGGACGATGAAATTCTTTTTTGTATTTAACGGGAAGTCTTGGAAGAACATATCACTTATTTTAATTGCAGCATTTTTTACTGCATGGTTTCTCTACATAGAGAACCTTACACAAATTCCTGTCTTTTCAACAAAGGATAGTCCGAAAGCGATTTATAGAGGGGAAAAGGGTCTTGCACTTACTTTTAATATCGGTTGGGGCGATGAAAAGGCAGAGCCTATTTTAGATACCTTAAAGAAGGAAAATGTAAAAGCAGCTACTTTCTTCTTAGCTGGTTCGTGGGCCGAGCGACACCCTGACATTGTTAACCGCATCATTAAGGATGGCTATGAAATTGGTATTCTTGGTTACGAATACAAAGACTATCGGGACTTAGAAGATGTAAAAATCGGCCAAGATATCTCAAAAGCACAAGAAGCCTTCAGGAAACTAAATGTGAAAGATATTAAGTTACTCCGCGCTCCAACCGGTCATTTTGATGAGCGGACTTTAAAAATTGCCAAAAGATATGGATATACAGTAGTCCATTGGAGTGTGGATTCAAAGGACTGGAATAATCCAGGGGTCCCAGCCATTGTCAAAAATGTGGGTAAAGCAGACAAAGGCGATATCGTTCTGCTTCATGCTTCCGATTCAGCAAAACAAACGGCAAAAGCATTGCCGTTGATTTTAAAGGATATTCGCCAAAAAGGGTTTAACCTTGTTTCCGTATCAGAAATGATAGCTAACGGTGAAGCCAGTTCAAAAGAAATTAGATAAACAGAAAAAAACCGTCCAACTTTTTAAATGGACGGTTTTTTTGTCTTTTTCTTATTTACGGGTTTATTACTTTGGCCTTGGCTTGCCCTCTTTTGTCTTTCCTGCTGTGATTGCAGGTTTAATTTATGCAAAATCAAAAGCTGATAAGCATTACATGCCATTAATGCAAACATCATGAGGTAAAGCCAGCTATGTTCATTTACACGAAGGACTGGTACCCACTCAACTAATGTAACCACAATCATAAAGAACATGGCAGGAATAAACGCATCCCGATTGGTCTGTTTTACTTTATACCATGCTGCCGCCAGCGCAATTGCTAAAAGGATGATAGCTAGACCAAAGTACGGGAGAATAGAATCACCTGGGTCAGCAAAATTTTCGTATCGCAGATAAACTAAATCAAATAAACCAAAAAGAATAAGAACAATTTGAACAGCATTCCACAATGAAACAGATTTAAAGATCCCTAAACCGAAGCGGTGAACTGTTAAATATGCAAAAAAGCCCATTTGGCTAATAACACTAAACAAAAAGCCCATGACAATTAACCAAATCAATGTCGACAAAATATCAATGAGTTTAAATTCAGTAAAATAGGGCTCAAACTCATTCCAGCGAACAATAAAGCCCACAATAGCCGTTGTGAGTCCGCCCACTAATAATGTGTTTAAAAATAATTTTACCCAATTACGGCTTGTCACACTATAAACCTCCAAAATACAAAAATAATCAACATTATGATTGTACCAAGCCAAATTTGAAAAATCCATAATTTATAATTCCACACGAATAATCTTTCACAAGTTATAACATGCTAAACTTAAGGATTTTTATGTGAAAGGGGCTTATTAATGAAAGCAAAGAGCATATTGTGCCTCCTGCCCATCTTGGTGTTCTTGACAAGCTGTTCTTCCAATGAATCCAGCGGCGGAGGACAAGTTGATTACGAACAAACGAAAAAGATGGTTGTTGATATTCTTAAAACGGATGATGGGAAGAAAGCACTCCAAGAAGTAATGTCAAGTGATGGCATGAAGGAAAAGCTGGTAATGGATCAAAAAGTAGTCTCTGATACGATCCAGCAAACTCTCACATCAGATAAGGCAAAAGATTATTGGAAAGAAACGTTTAGTGATCCTAAATTCGCACAAAGCGTTTCAAAAAACTTGAAAAATGAAAACAAAAAATTACTGAAGGAATTAATGAATGACCCCGAATATAGAGGAATGATGATTGAGGTTTTTAAAGAGCCGGAAATTCAAAAAGAGATGGCAGATGCATTAAAAAGTAAAGAGTACCGGGCTCATCTACAGAAAGTCATAACAGAAACAGTAGATAGTCCCTTGTTTAAAGCAAAAATACAAGAACTACTCTTAAAGGCAGCAGAAGAGGCAAATAGCAAAGCCGCTAGTAAAAGCCAAAGCTCCGACCAGGACAGCGGCAGTAAATCCGACACAGGGGGCTGATGCAAATTATTTATCTTAACCCCTACTATCTAAAAAAAGAGAAGCCTTTTCCAGAAGGAAAAGCTTCTCTTTTTGAGTTTATTTATTTTTTAAGTAAGGCAGTTACTTTTTCAGCGATTTCTAAATAGATTTTTCCAGTCTGATGGTCTTCTTGATAGATCGATGGAGCAAAGTCTTCGTCGTTCCAATCCGGCTGGTTAAGCGGTAAACGGCCAAGAACTTCAGTATTCAATTCTTCCGCTAATTTATCGCCGCCGCCTTGGCCAAATACATATTCCTTTTCACCGGTCACTTTACTTTCAAAGTATGCCATGTTCTCAATGACACCAAGAACTTCATGGTCGGTTTTCAGTGCCATTGCACCAGCACGTGCTGCAACAAAGGCAGCTGTCGGATGCGGAGTAGTAACAATAATTTCTTTACATGCCGGCAGCATAGTATGAACGTCTAAAGCCACATCCCCAGTACCTGGCGGCAAATCTAATAATAGATAGTCGATATCGCCCCACTCTACTTCACTAAAGAAGCTGTTTAACATTTTCCCTAACATTGGTCCACGCCAAATAATTGGCGAATTGTCTTCAACAAAGAAGCCCATTGAAATGACTTGGACACCAAAACGTTCTACAGGGATAATCTTTTCTCCTCTGACTACAGGTCTTTGTGTAATTCCCATCATATCAGGCACACTAAATCCATAAATATCAGCATCAATTAAGCCAACCTTTTTGCCTAGGCGTGCAAGGGCGACAGCAAGGTTCACTGACACTGTTGATTTACCAACGCCGCCTTTTCCACTTGCAATCGCAATGAAGGTGGTTTTATTTGAATGAAGTAAGTTTGTATCATTACTTTCTGGTTCCGCATGGCGGTGCGCGGCTAATACTTCTTCAGGGAGTTCGCTAAAGCGGATTCCAACCGTCGCTGCCCCAGCTTCTTTTAGCAAATTAACAATTTGTGTTTGTAACTGGAGCTGCTCCGCTGTACCAGTTTTCGCGATTGCCACTTTTACGCTGACATGGTTTTTTTCTTCTTTGATTTTTATTTCCACAATGGCATTTAATTCAGCTAATGTTTTATGTAAAAATGGTTCTTTAAGGCTGCCAAGAACCTCATAGATTCTTTCCTCTGTTAACATAAAAAGCACCTCACATTTTGAATTCGTTTCCATCTCTCAGTATATCATATCCAAGTTAAGAAACAGTTAAATGAATCACACGTATTTTTAATTGAATGTTAACTGCTTTTTTAAGAAAAGCGCAAGCGCCCTGGTCAGCAGCGTATGGCCTGGAGCGCTCCAACCGAGATAAAGGAAACACGAAGAACCGGAGGTGCATTCGTGCTTACTTATCGTAGAGCGGAGAGCGAAGGACACTAGCCATTAGGGGGCTAGAGCTAGACATTCAAAAAAAAATTGAAGGTGTTTTCTCACCTTCAATACTCTGGTTCCACTAGTTCTTTTTCATTCGTGTAATAACGTGTGATTCCTTGATAGATGGAAATGGCAACTTTCTCCTGATAAGAATCCTTTTTTAACTTTTCTTTTTCCGCAGGGTTGGACAAAAAGCCAACTTCAACTAGAACGCCAGGTTTCTTCGCATTTTTTAATATATAGACGTTATTAATAGGCTTCGCTCTACGCGTCGTGTTCTTTAGATTTGTCCGCAGCTCATCTTGGATAAACTTGGCTGCCTCTGCATTTTCCTTATATTGTGGTGCATAGAAGGTTTGGGCCCCACTCCACCTCGAAGAAGGAATGGCATTTAAATGAATACTGACAAAAAAGTCATTATCTCCCTCGTTAATCATTTTCAGTCTAGTTTTTAAATCTTCCACTTTTCTTCGACTGTAACCCCTTGTATCAGAAGCTGCTAAATCGGTATCTGTTTCTCTGGTCATAATCACAAGGGCTCCCTGCATTTGCAAGTAATCCCGGACTTTTTTGGTGATTTCTAGGGCAATGTCTTTTTCTAATGTTTGACCCGTTCCTGCGCCGCCATCTGGTCCGCCGTGGCCCGGGTCAAGCAAAATGATTTTTCCCGACAACGGAAGATTCCACGCATTCAATGAGTCATCTTCAGCAAAGTCGTATTGTAAAACGAAAAATAAGACAAATAAGCCTACAATAAAACTAATTATTTTCAGTCTGCGCTTTGACACCCCAATCATTCCTTCCCGCTCGTCCCTATTCTCTAAACTATATGGGACAAAGGGGGGATTTAGAACAGGAAGAAATGCCAGACCTTAGTGCAGACGGAGCTTGTGGCGTCTTTGCCCTTTTTCAAAGCCTTCTCTCCACCAGATGTGGATATACTGCTCACATAGGTAATAAAGTGATTCACTCATGGCGCCTTCTTCACCGCTTCCCCAATAAAGGAAAAAGTTATATAACGTATCAATTAGGTGTTTTTCTTCTCGGTAGCAGCGTTTTCGAACATCATCAAGGTTTTCGCCATGATAACCAAACTTGCTATATTTTGCTCCCAATAAAAAGGCTTCAAGGGCGATGTCATAGCATGCTTCTTCAATTCCTGTATTCATGATGAGGCTGGAAACAATTTTTGTTGAACCAAAGTATTGTTGGACTCGTTCTTTTAATGTATTGATCGATAGTTCCCGGAGAACTGATCGTTCATATTTTATTTGTTTTTCCCGTTTTTTTTCCTTAAAGGTCGTAATTACTGTCACTACTTTTCACCTCTTAGAACTATTCTTTATCTGGGATTCAGAAGAAATGCAAAGTTTTAAGTTGCCAATTTTTATCGGGTGGATCTGCTAATTGTTAACAAAGAATTCAAACCATTATTATGCTGTTCTTTGTAAAATAAGAGGTGGTCCCCAAAAAATTTGTGGAGAGGAAGTGGCACATGCCGCATTATAAGTCTCGTGAGAGGTCAAAGGAATTACGAGTTCTGAGTTCATTGAATGTACGAATGGGATTGTCTTTCAAAGACAAGCAGCGACTTGCTTATCTTGAAAAGGGATATCAGGGGGAAGTGTTCTTTGACCAGTTAACTTCTGAGTTAAAAAATGATTTATACGTTTTAAATGATTTGTGCCTTGAGCAAAATAAAACGTTTTTTCAAATTGATACATTAATTATTTCACAGCATACGATTTATCCATATGAAATAAAAAACTATGAGGGGGATTATCGGTATGAATCAGGAAATTTCTACCCCAAATCATCAAAGGATGAAATTAGTAATCCTCTACATCAATTAAAACGAAGTAAGTTGCTCCTTCGTCCTTTACTTAAAGATCTTGGCTTTTACTTACCTATTGAAGGCGACGTAACCTTTGTAAACCCCAATTTCACCTTATATCAAGCCCCATTAAAAGAGCCAATAATTCACCCCACTCAACTGAACAGTCTGATGAAAAGATTAAATGAGATTCCATCAAAACTAACAAACCGCCATAAAACGCTTGCGGATCAACTAATCTCATTGCACCAAATTGACAATCCCTTTACCCGTTATCCCCCTTATAGCTTTAGTCACTTGAAAAAGGGGATTATTTGTGGAAGGTGCCACTTGTTGATCATTCCTGGTGAGGGGAAGATGATGATTGTCTGTGGTATATGCGGGCACATAGAAACAATCGATTCCGCTGTTTTACGGTGTGTGGAGGAGTTAGTGCTGCTTTTTCCCGGCATCAAAATTACCACTAATCTGGTTTTTGAGTGGTGTGGGGTTGGGTCTAAAAAGCAAATTAGTCGAATCCTTAAACAAAACTATACTTTGATGGGGTTTGGTCAATGGACTTATTATGAATAGATTTACCAAGGCAACTCTATTTAGTACATAGAGGCAGGCGCGATTGACTACCCTATGTACTCTTTTTTTCGCTACATGGTCGTCAATAGCCCTTATTGTCAACCCTGGCGAATCTTTTTTCCCTTGCTCAGTCGTCAATAGCCTCTAT
>NZ_JBALSN010000361.1:0-8900 GCF_036966985.1 Neobacillus drentensis
TACCTGATTATGTTTTAAATAGGACAAATAAATTACTTTAAGGAGTGTTTTAGATGGGGAAATATATTGTACTAACAAATAAGGATACCTTCCAAACGATTATTGAAAACGATGGTTTAAAACCGGTTGAAACCTACCATTTCTATTTCTTTGATAGTTTAAAGGCGAAATACACAATTGCTGAAGTTCTTGACGAAACGATTAAAATCCAATTATTCGAGAAATATGAAGGAAAGGAATATGTTAATCAGATTGCTGTTAAGTTTTTTGAGAAGTTTGAGACACTTGAAGCTGCTCGCGAGGAATTAAATGAGATCGTAAAAGCTTCTGGAAACAGTCAGGATTCTGTAAACTCCAAATTGGTTAAATCAACTGAGGTTGCGGTATAAAATATATAATATGGTAATTGCTTACTTCCATAAAACCAAGATCCGGAGAGACACCGCTTTCTCTCCGGATTTTATACTTTTTAAAAACAAAAAAATAACCGCCACATGATAGTAGCGGTTGAATGGGTAAGGTTAAAATTTAAGCGTTTTTCTTAGTGAAGCTAATTTTCTCTCAGCTTTTTCTGCTGCACTTTTAGAACTAAATAAAAACTTAAACATCTATAAGCCCCCTAATAATGAGTTATTTGATACTGTAATTTTATAACGGGGAGAACGATAAAACAAGTATTTTGTATACAAAATACCAAATTAATTCTTTATTCATGGCGGATTTGTGACATTTTTAAGTGTTAATTAGGTTTTTGGTATACAATTATAATGAGAGAGGGTGTTAATATGCTGAGATATATGTTTTTTGTCGTTATTTTAATGTATTTATTCTCTGTACTTTTACCAGGACTCCATCTCGGTGTACTGATTTCCTCACTAAGTCTTTTGATTGTCCTTGTTACCATATTTCAAGCGAAGCGATTTGTTCAAGTTTTAGGAGGTACATTTTTACTATTTGGAGTGGTCTTACTAGCGACGAGCGGAGCCTCGTGGCAGCAATATATTCTCTCTTTTGGCCCCATGCTGGACTTGCTTACCATGTTTACATTGATTCCGATATTAGGGATTCCCATAAAATTAGGCGGGTATAGCGGCGGTATACAAAATGTGATTACAAAGAGGGTAAAGACCTCAGGGCAATTGTATATGATCACGTCTGGCATTTCATATTTTTTTAGTATTTTTATGAATTTGGCCACCTTGCCAATGACTTATTACTCGATTAGGCCAGCATTAGATGTCATTCCCGTTGAGAATAAAGAGCGGTTCATGAGCAGAGCGATTTCACGCGGATTTGCGATGCCATTACTTTGGGCACCTGTTACACCAATTGTCGGGATTGTCATCACGATGACAGGAGTCAGCTGGGTATCGATTCTTCCATATGTTATTCCTTTAAGCATCGTGGGAGTCGGTGTGGATTGGTATATTGGCTCACGTAGAGCAAATATTATGATCCATAACAAACAGGACCTATCCGTCCACGAAACCGCAGCTACAATAGAAACAACAGATCCAACTAATCGTTCGAGGAGAGTCTTACAAATACTATTAGCCATCGTCATATTTAATGTTGTTATTTCTTTAGTAGAATCAAAGTTTCCTTATCCATTTTTAATATTAGTATCATTAATGGTTATCCCATTTTCGTTCACATGGTCCCTCTTCTTAAAAAAGGGTAAAGAATTCGGTTACCATTTGCTCAATCATTTAAAAACGTTCTCTGTAAGTATGAAGGATCAATTCTTCATCTACTTATCAGCTGGTTTTTTCATCTCAACCATTAACATATCACATGCAAATGTCTTGCTGGATGCCTGGGTCAATAAGTTTATCAATTTTGCTGGTGTGGAGATCTTTTTGATTTTACTGCCGCTAATCCCGCTGGCTTTAGCCTTTTTAGGCCTGCATCCTGCTGTATCACTAGCATTAATGACCGAAGGATTAAATCCAGAAGTTGTTGGGATATCCCCACATATCTTGACAGTGGCAATGTTAGCAGGTGCTGTCTCTGCTTTTCTAGTTGGTCCATATAATGCCACGTTAGGGCTTATGTCAAGTATCGTTAAGGAAAGCTCCTATAAGGTGTCGAACTGGAATCTTTCCTTCGCAAGTATATATATCGGCTGTGTTATGTTGTATCTATTTGTTTTACAATTATTTTTATCTTAATATTTGTGCATAAGAAAAGGTGTCAATCGATGGATTGACACCTTAGCATTTTAAGTGGCTTTGCTTTCAGTAATATCACCAGATTTTTCCGCTTTAACTTCCTTGACTATTTCTTTCGCAAAGTGGCCAAGACTCCCCTCACTATATGATCGGATCACTTCAGGTGCTAACGATGTTAATGCTCTCTTTAGATATTCTGGTGATAATCCTCTATTCACAAATTCCGTCTCGATTGTTATCGCTGTCTTTATGGCAATATACGTCGCTAATTTATTTACTTCAGTTAGACAATTTTCACTATCGACCATTACCTTACCAAGTTCGTGAAAAAGTTCTCCAACAGTTTGTGGCAACGCTGATTCCGTAATAAATAATCCATTACCATGTTCCAATAAATCCTTAGAATGTCCCATATACTTAACCCCATGAACCTGTAAGTCGGGAAACTGGACCATTATTTGATTGGTAGGGAGGTTCGTTGCCATATTAATGATAATAGGTGTATGCGGTGAATGGCTTTCCAGTTTTAACGATCTGATAAATGGAAGAACCTCCGTCGCAGGTAATGCTAAGATTAAGATATCGACATCCTTCAATTCACTTTCTGTTAAAATGTAGCCACACTGAAACGTTTTCAAAAAGGTTTCTGCTTTCGTTTGCACCGGATGATAAACTCCAAGTGCAATCTGTTTTTTATCCCAATGGGTCATCATGGCTGTCCCTAATTTACCGAGGCCTACTAAACCAATCCTTTTTTGTTTCATTTTCTATCCCCTCTCCCTCTCATCCTATGTCTGGAGGCATTTTAAGATAACGATTAATAAACGAAAAAGAAAAGCGCAAGCGCCCTGGTCAGCGGCGTNNGGACACTAGCCGCTAGGGCGCTGTAGCTAGACAGTAATCTAAGTTCAAAAACCTATACTTTCTTATCATAAAAATAATAAGGCTATCTTAAAAAATCAGTTTGCTGCTGACTTTTAAGATAGCCCTTTATTTATTAGCGACCCCTAATTTCTATCTAGTTTAATGTAAAGGTATATTGAAGGTAACAGTTTATTTACCAGATAATAACCGCCAAGAGTGTTGCAAGGAAAAGTCCGGTTATTACTGGGAAGAAATTCTTCCTCGCCAGCTCTAACGGTGAAATTTGTAAGAAGCCTGCAACTGCGACAAGTGACGACCAGGCAATCAATGTACCTCCACCTCTCCAAACTGCACCCATTTGACCAATAGCTGCAAGGACGGAAGGATCGATATTACTTCCAGGTCCAATGGCACCAGACAAAGCACCAGTTAACGGAAGTCCAGCAAACCCAGAACCATCTAATCCGGTAATGATACCAACGATTAAGATACTAAATGCTGCAATAATTGGGCTGTGAGGAATATAATTTTGACCTGCTTGGATCAAATCAAATAGAAAGCCTGGTTTAGCTGCATCTTCACCTAAGGAAAGGATCTGCGCAGAAAAGTCTCCACTTCCCATAAAGAAGTAACCTGCAATTGGAATTACTGGAGCCATGGCTCTGAAAGCAAATACAAAACCTTCCGTAATATGTTCGCTGATTTTATCAAGCGCATGAATGCGATTAAAAGCAATCGTCGCTAAAACTAAGAGAATGGTAGCAACCCCACCGATAAAGGCAGCACCATCGCCTCCCTCGAATCCAGCTCCACCGCCAATTTTGGATTGGACCATAAAAATCATAACACCTAGCATCGCTAAAGGCACAATGATTGCGAAGATTTTTCCCCATTTTTGTTTTACTCTAATTACTTCAGCAGTTTCTTCTACTGTAGCAGCAAGTTCCTCGGTAACTTGGAAGAATACTTTTTCATTATTATTTTCATTAACAGATTTTTTGGTAATCGCTTTTCGATGTGTAGCATACACAATCACAAGAGCGCTAATACCAGTAATGAGAGAAAGAATGAAGGCCTTATCTGAAACTAAGGCTTTATCTATTCCTGCTGCTTTCGCACTTAGCATTGGGGCTACCTGCATAATATAGTCTGATGATAGGGCCATACCTTGTCCTGCAATAACAATAACCATTGCTGAGGTCATGACTGGTAATCCGGCACTTACTGCAGCAGGTACTAATAACGCACAAATTAATGGAACAGCTGGGGTTGGCCAGAAAAAGAGTGAAATCACAAACGTCGTAACCATTAATACTAAATAAGAAACGTGTCCGTTTACCATTATTTTTTGAATCGGCACAACCATCCTTTTATCTGCACCTAAATCTTTTAAGGAATTAAGAAGACCGATCATGATGGAAATGATTAGGAAAATACTAAAAAGTTCCTTAGCGGCAACGAGATTTGCATTAAAAACAGCTTGAAAACCGCCAATCACGCTCCCTTTATATACGGCTGCTACTAAAAAGGTTCCAACTATAAGTGGTAAAACAACACCTTTTCTAAAAAGCATGATAATAATAACGGCTACAGTGACAACTAGATAGACCCAATGGGCTGCTGTTAATTCCATATTTCCCCTCCGTTGTTTTAAAATAGTTTAAAACTGTAATGCGAAAGATTTCCTTTAAATATGGGAAAAGATCGTAGGAGAGGCGTAAACGTTAAAATAGGATTTTTATCATGGTGTATATCCTCTACTTCTGGTGTTCTTTTCTTAATCCCTAAAAAGATAAAAAATGGCATGATTCATTAAAAAAATTTTTTGAGAGATTATATTTTGCATACTGTAGATTGTATACCATGTTTTTATAAAAGACTTTTCAAATGACTGATTAAAACTGAATACTAAAGTAAAAGAACCTTTATTAACATCCTTTTCCCTGCTTCCTAAAAATAATCAATCTACACAACTTTGATGAATGCGCTTACAGATTATTTTCTGTTTGATAGTAGATTGTTATATTAGGAATAATAAAACCAACCCCTTTTCACTATGTACACCTTGTTTATTATAAGGTTGAAAATAATATACCATTATTCTCTATTCATTGCAAACTATTTTGAAAATTTAGAAGTTTATTTATATTCATCAGATTACTATTGATTTTATTGGTTGAATCGGCTAAAATTTACTAATTATCGGTATACGGTATACAAAATATCCTATATACATAGTTTAATAGCTGCTAATAAAATAATCACGAGGTGAATAAATATGCTTAGAGTTGGAATCATTGGATATGGAACACTTGGAAAAGGTATTAGCGAATTAATTGAGTTAGGACAAGCAGGAGATGTCGTCCTTCAATCCATTTTAGTTAGAACCCCGCTAGGTTCTTTGGACAAATCACCAGATCAGTGTACAGTCACTACGAATGAAGCTGTCTTTTTTAACCAAGATTTAGATATTATCATTGAAGCAGCCGGACACCATGCCCTTCAACTATATGGGGAAAAGGCCATTTCCTCGGGAAGTCATTTAGTTATCCTTTCCGTCGGTGCTTTAGCAGATAGAGATTTTTATGAGTCCTTACAGGAGGCAGCTAGAAAATACAAAAAACAACTGATTATCCCATCAGGAGCCATTGCAGGTTTGGATCGTATTGCCGCTGGGGTGTTAGGTGAAATTGATGAAATTACACTGATTACGAGGAAGCCTCCAAAAAGTTGGTATGGAACAATTGCGGAGGAAAAAGTTGATTTAGAAACGATTGCAGAACCATTTTGTATCTTTGAAGGTACCGCCAGAAATGCAGCAAAATTATTTCCTCAAAATGTAAATGTATCTGCTGCGCTAAGCCTTGCAGGTGTCGGCTTTGATGAAACAAAGGTTCAAGTGTATGTTGACCCGACCATTCAAATGAACACACATACCATAGTGGCCAAAGGCTATTTCGGGCAAATGGAAACCACTATTCAAAACAATCCATATACGGAAAATCCTAAATCGAGCCCGATCGTCGCTATGAGTGTTGCAAAAGTATTGCAAAACCTAACGACATCTGTCGTGATTGGTGTCTAATACCTTGTAGACAAAAAGAGAAACTCCACCCTGCGAGGGATGGAATTTCTCTTTTTTTATTTCTTCTCTTTTCCTTGATTGACTGCCTCAATATACGCTTTTCGGGAATTTTCAATATGAATTTTCGTTAAATACTCGGCCATTTCTAGTTCTTGATTAATAATAGCCTCCATAATTCGTAAGTGTTCTTCCATCGACTGTACAGGCCGGCCCGGATTTTTATACCCAGTCTTGGCAAAGGCACGAATATAATCCGATAAGCCGCTTAATATTTCATAGAGCTTGGCATTTTTTGCCGAGCTGTATAAGAGGTGATTCAATTCACCATGTAAATTAGAGAAGTCATGATCATTTTTATGCTGTAAACAATCTTCCACCCTTTTACTGTATTCGATGAACTTGCTTTTGGTTTCATCATCCAACTTCTGAACAGCTAATTTGGCTGCCAAAACTTCAAGTGATGAAAGAATCGTAAATACTTCAATAATTTCCTTTTCAGAAATATCCGCGACAATAACACCTTTTCTTGGAACAGTTTTGACAAACCCTTGAGATTCTAATCTAAATAACGCTTCACGAATAGGTGTCCTGCTAATATTTAATCGTTCGGCTAATTCCCGTTCCACTAAACGATCACCTGTTTTAAATTCACCTTCTAAAATAAGGTCTTTAATATGAATAAAGACCCTTTCACGTAAAGATATTAAATCTTCCTCGGCCCAATTATTCCCCACAGTTTCTCCCTCTTTCTAGGTATACATTGAACCAATTATAACTCACTCTATTTATAAACATCAAATTGTATGGTCGGAATTTCCAATATAAAAATAGTTAGTAAATAACTTTACTATCTACTGAGTTTTTCAACTGGATTATTACTATTTGAACCCTCACCTAAAACAGCCTGTGTAATAATCTTTGTCATCACTTCGGCGATCGTCATCACAGTAAATAATCTGGTATTATTCAAAGATTGCACGGGCGATAGCGGGTCTAGGTAATTAACCACTGCCTTCATATGGTATTCACCCACATGTGGCAGCTTTTTATTGACAGCTATGCCAGGAATTAATGAACCTTCTTTTAAAAAAATAAACCCAATTTGCCTCTCATCTCCCAAACAAGCATCGATCCCCAAAATAAACGGATGATTGTGCGTTTGTTTAATTTCTTTCAGGATCTTGTTAATATTTAAGGCATGAACTGGTTTTTCTAAGGTGCCATATACAAGGAAAGGAAGGTCCATTTCTTTCAGCATCGTTCCCACTAAGGGACCTAGTGAGTCTCCAGTTGAACGGTCGGAACCCACACATAAAAAAATGATTTCTTTTGAGGTATTGCTAAGGACTTCTTTCAGTTTATTAACAAATTCCTTAAACTCATTTCCCTCAGTGGTCTCTTTAACAGAAAAATAGCATGACCTTGCTGCCTTATCCATCGTCTTTTTCTTGCTGTCAAAAGGCCACATTAGCATCAACCCTCTTCTCAAGTTGTAGTTCCCTATATCTGTTCATTTGCCCACCGTCATGACCCCTACGCTTCTCTCGAGAATTTTTACGCATCTACCTATATATTATGATAGCAAGAATAAAACCTTCCATACCCATGCTTATAAAAATTACAATAAAATTCAGACTAGTTCACATTTCTGTAACAAATTAGTGCCTGACACCATGGGTGTCAGGCACTAATTTAATTGTATTGGCTTTCTATGGTAAGAATCCGGTCATACAGTTGCTGATTTATGGGTGTTGATAGACCGTATTGATGGGCTAGGTGCAGGACTGTACCGGCAAACAATTCTACTTCACTGTGGCGTCTGGCCTCAATATCTTGGGCCATTGACGGTTTTCCGTCTGGACTTAAGGTGGCCAATACACTTAGCCAATAGTCTAAGTCAGCTTCTGATAAATCAATTCCTGCTTTTTCGGAAAGCGCGATGACCTCTCTCATCGCTCCAATCATTATCTTTCGTGCTTCTCCATCACGCTGAATCTCTCCATAATTACTTTGATAGACAGCCACCGTTTGATTGACCCCTACATTTAACATGAACTTACCCCATTGCCGTTTCACCATATTCGTTTCGATCTCATAGGGCAGTTCTACTTTATCAAAAAATGCGGCAACACGCCTTACCTTATCAGAAATAACGCCAGGTTCTCGTTCTCCAAAACAAAGGATGCCCATATGGTCATAGGTGAGCTGATTTCCCACTTTAACAGCATCCATTCCTTGAGCAACACAATATAAAATATGTTTATCCCCGTAGGTCTCTCCAATCAAAGCCTCACTAGAAATTCCATTTAATGCAGATAAAATAATCGTCTCCTCACCCACATGATGCCTTACCGATTGAATCGCATCTTTTAAACCATCAAATTTCACCGTAAAGATCAGCAAATCTGCCGGCTCGCATGATTCATCGGGTGTCAGGTAGGTGAAATCGCAGCGTTCTCCGTTACAGAAAACATGTTCATTTTCATATCGATGGATCCGCTCCCGATCTGCGATGATACGTATATCTGCTTTTGGCATTTTCTTCGATAAATGATGACCATATAGAATTCCTAATGCCCCTAAACCAATGATTGAAACCTTCTTTATCTCCATAACGAATTTCATTCCTTCCCCATAATTGTCTACTGTATGTAAGAAAATTTTCTAAATGGTTCAGAACATTTATCCAAACTATTTTACTACAAGTATTATATCTCATTTTATTTTTAAAAAAGGCTGTGTTAAAGGGTAATGTTGATTTTGCCACTCTGTTGATTGGA
>NZ_JBALSN010000361.1:8962-13190 GCF_036966985.1 Neobacillus drentensis
GAACGGAAATCAACAGACAATTTTAACACAGCCTTAAAAAAGTTATAAAACCTCTGTAGAATGGATACCAACAGAGGTTTCTAAAAATCTAATATTTATATTCCACCACCATCATCATGAATGGTGCTGTTCTCCTTGCGGATGTTGGCTGAAAGACTGAACGCTCCCACGGTTGCGATCAATGTGCTTAAAATGATAATAATATTATAAATATTAATCTCCACTAACAAATTCACAAGTATATATGATATTACAAGTGAAGCAAGTGGTGAAATAAGCCAGACTTTAAGAATTCTCTGAATAATAGATTTCTGCCAAATGCCAAACCCCTTTTGGGCAGCTCCAACACCCAAAATTCCACAAGTCGTTACTTGTGTCAGCGGTATCGGGAGTCCAAATAAGGATGACACAATAACCAAGGTTCCTCCAGTAAAGGAAACCGCACTTCCTTCCAGTAAAGACAGTCTGGTAATCTTCTTCCCATTCGTTTCTAGAACCCTGTTCCCTAGTAAAATAGCTCCGATTGAAACGAAGAGCCCGCCAATCCAGATTCCTTTAGTGGTGGAAATCATCCCGGCCCCAACCAATGGCCCAACAGCATTAGCGACATTATTCATCCCAGCCGAAAAAGCCTCTAAACAGCCCCCTACGACAAGTAAAACTGCCAGCCATTTTTTCCATTTGCCGTTTCCCGTTAGACCAACCCAGCGTTTCTCAGCCGCGGAAATGATTTTCCCAAGGAAAAACGTAATGAGAAAAGAAACAATCGGAACGACCACCCAAAATAAAACAATCACCAACAGGTTATTTATGTACAAACTTTTAAAAGCGACCCCAGCTCCTACAATCGAACCAACAGTAACCTCACTTGTCGATAGGGGAATTCCAATAATATTTGCAATAAATAATGTCAATGTAGCTCCAGCAAGGATTAGAACGACTAATTTAATCGTTAGGAGATGGGAAGGGATAATTCCCTCGCCAATTGTTTTCACAACCTCTCCACCGCCCAATACTGCCCCTAGGAAAGCGGACATCGCCACTAATACCATCGCCAGTCGCTTACTCTTTATGGCGTCTGCACCATAGGCTGACCCCATCGAGGCTGCCGTCCCGCTTGCTCCAATATTCATCGCAAAGAAAAAAGCAATTATAAAAGCAATAGACGTCCAAACCATGTAGAATCTCCCCTTATGTCCACAATCTATAAAACTGGTAAACTACAATCTCGTTCCAGTTTCAATTCACACTATTCAGGTAGGAATAATTTAATATGTTGACTATTATACCGCTCTCCCCCTCAATAATCAATAAATTATTTCAGATGTCTTTGAATTTTCTAAAAAAAGTGGAAATAACGTTCATTAAATCGACTGATCGACTTTTTTGAACAAAAAAAAGAGTCCGTGGACTCTTTTTTCAAAGATAATTAGTAACCGGCTAAGCCAGATCAACAGTCTGGGATGCGGACAATAATGAAAAACCCTCATATCCCTTCGCTGCAATCTCATCACATTTTTGTCGGTATACGCCGACTCCGCCTAAATAAATCAGGAATCCACGCGGCTTACCAGGAATATTTGCACCAGTGTACCATGAGTCAGTTTTCGTAAAGAGCGTGGATTCAGCCACTTCCCGGCAATGTTTACTCCATGCTTCCTCTGCGTCAACATTCGCCTCAATTGTTTCCACACCATTCTTTTGCATATACTCAATACAATCAGCAATCCATTCGACATGCTGTTCGATTGAGACAGGCATGTTACTTAAAACCGAAGGACTTTCCGGTCCAGTAATCATGAACATATTTGGAAACCCAGCGTTGGCGATTCCAAGATAGGTCCTTGTCTGTGCTCCCCCTGCCCATTTCTCCTTCAGTGTCACTCCGTCTTTACCCCGGATATCCATTTTCAACAAAGGCCCTGTCATTCCATCGTATCCTGTCGCAAAAACAAGTGTGTCCAATTCATACTCTCCGTCTGTTGTACTGAGCCCATTAGGAGTAATTTCCTCAATAGGCGCTTTCTTTACGTCTACTAATGTGACGTTGTTACGGTTATACGTTTCATAATAATTCGTGTCAATGATTGGCCGCTTCGTCCCATAAAAATAACTTGGCAGGAGTTTCTGGGCTACATTAGGATCTTCTACGATTTGACAGATTTTAGTCCGGATAAATTCGGCCACAGTTTCGTTAGCTGCTTCATTAATCGTAATATCATAATAAGCGCTAAACAGCCCTAGTCCACCTTTCTCCCATGCCTCCTCGTAGACCCGCTCCCGCTCCTCAGGTGTCACTTCCAGTGCTGACTTAGTAGGGATTGGCACTGGCTGGCCCCCCTGAGATTCACGCATTTGACGTTTGATCTCGCTGAAATTTTCCTTCGTCTTCCGGATGTACTCTGGGTCATAAGGATGATTTCGCGCAGGAGCGCAGTACTGTGGTGTCCGCTGGAACACAGTAAGGTGCTCGGCCTCTGCTGCAATGACTGGGATGGCCTGAACACCAGTCGACCCCGTTCCAATAATTCCTACCCGCTTCCCCTTGAAATCAACCTTTTCATGCGGCCAATGCCCGGTGTGGTACCAGTCCCCCTTAAAATTTTGTATCCCTTTAAAATTTGGAATATTGGCGGCTGATAGACAACCTACACCCGTGATAAAGAACTTGGCTGATACGCTTGTCCCATCATTTAAATAGATCTGCCATCTATTCGTCTCTTCGTTATAATGTGCTGCATTTATCCGTGTCTTAAATTGGATATCACGACGAAGGTCAAACTTGTCTGCGACGAAGTTTAAGTAACGCAGGATCTCTGGCTGCTCAGGATATCTAGAGGTCCATGTCCATTCTTTATAGAGTTCTTCTGAAAAAGTATAGTTATAATAGATGCTTTCCGAGTCACAGCGTGCTCCGGGATAGCGGTTCCAATACCATGTACCGCCAACACCATCACCCGCTTCATAAACACGGGTAGAGAAACCTGCCTCACGTAAGCGATGAAGCGTATATAACCCCGAAAAACCTGCCCCAACAACAACAGCGTCGTAATTAGCAATATGATTCGATTGTTTCATAGATTTCATCATACTCCTCCTCCAGCATCTATATTAATTGTTAAACCCTGCCAACCTTTTGGTCAATTTCACTTAGGAACTTGGCGAATTTAGAAATCGATCCTTTAATCCGCTCTGGAAATACCGCCATATTTGTAAAATAACCATGCACTAGCCCCTCTTCAATGATTGATTCAACCTTGACCCCTGCCTGCTTCAGACGTTCAGCATAGGCTAAACCTTCATCTCTAAGGACATCATTTTCTGCAGTAATGACATAGGCCGGTGGAAGATTGCTTAAATCCTCAGCCAATAATGGCGCGATGTATTTATTTTTTGTATCCTCTTCATTGTTAATATAGTAATTGCCAAACCATTTCATTAAGTCTCGATCCAGCCCAAACCCTTGTTGAAACTCTTCATAAGATTTGGTGTCATACCCTAATGCAGTTACTGGATAAATAAGAACTTGGGCTGCTACTTCTGGACCATTTTGTTCCTTGGCGATTAACGAAACGACCGCAGATAGATTCCCACCAGCACTATCACCGCCAACCACTAGGTTGGAAGCGTTTCCATTTAATGCCGCAGCATTTTCACTAACCCACTTTAATGCAGCATAAGAATCTTCTACCGGAATAGGGAATTTATATTCAGGTGCAAGCCTATAATCCACAGAAACTACTACTCTACCTGTTTGATTGGCAATCATTCGGCAGCTTGGATCGGCCGTCTCAAGATCACCAATTACCCAGCCACCGCCATGGTAATAGACAAACAGCGGAAATGGTCCTTGGCCTTCCGGTGTGTAGATCCTGACTTTGATTTCCGTATCATCTGCTACAGGAATCAATCTGTCCTCTACCTTCGCAAGCGGCGCCAACTCTACCTCAACAGGAGGGGCTAAAGCAAACATTTCTCTAACGGTTTGTGCATCTAATGTCTGGATCAATGGCATCTGACTGAACATTTCTAAATAAACTTTTGCTTGCGGATCTAAATTGGCCAAAGAACATCTTCCTTTCCTAATGAGGATTTTTTAACTTTCATAGAAAAAGATTTTCTTAAAAGTCTATCTAAAGATTATAATTTTTTGTATAATTTGAATATTCCCAATTTTAGACGTGCTATATCCCCAAAAAGGAGATGATATTTTGACATCTCAGTATAC
>NZ_JBALSN010000362.1:0-6344 GCF_036966985.1 Neobacillus drentensis
TTGTAATACACTATTAAGCAAAACATTAGCACCTTTTGCGCAGTCTTCATAGGAAGTGAATTCATCTTCACGATGACTGTAGCCATTTACACTTGGTACAAAAATCATTGCCGTTGGTATATAAGAGGCGATGAATTGAGCATCATGGCCAGCGCCGCTATACATTCGATTTTCTTTATAGTCTAACTCTTTGCAAGTAGATTCCACAGCATTGATTACTTCTTCATTAAAGTCAACCGTATCTCGATCCCATAGAAGGGTTGATTTTACTGAGCATTCATTTAAATTTTTCGGTAATCGCTCCACTATCTGGTTTACTTCGGCAATGACCCCGGGATCCTGATGTCTTGCCTCTAAAGTAAAGGTTACCTCTGAAGGAATAACGGTATGGATATTTGGATAAGCATTGATTCTTCCGATGGTATATACAAGATCCGAGTCTAGTCTTTGTAATTGTTTTTGCATATCTGCAATCATATTGGCAGCCGTGAACATTGGATCCTTACGCATGCTAATCGGTGTGGTACCTGCATGATTGGATTCTCCATTGACAGTGATTTCGTAGCATACCATTCCTAGCACACCTACTACAACACCGATATCTAAGTTTTTCCTTTCAAGTACAGGTCCTTGTTCAATATGCAATTCGATATAAGCACTCGCTTCTTTTAAACGATTTTTCACAGGTCCCTCGAAACCGCTTTCATTTAATGCTTGAGCAAATGTAATGCCATTTCTATCTGTTGAAGCAAGCATTTTGGTTTTATCAAACTTTCCGGATAACACACCGGAAGCCATAAGAGATGGCTCAAACCGGGCCCCTTCTTCATTTGTAAAATTGACAATTGTAATTGGGTAGTCTAACTCGATATTTTCATCTTTTATCGTATAGACAGTCTCTAAAGCAGTTAGGACACCAAGCACACCATCGAAACGTCCGCCTTTAACAACAGAGTCTAAATGAGAACCGATGACAATAGGAGGCAAATTTTTCTTTCCAGGTAAGGTCGCATACATCGTCCCCATATCATCGCATGTTACAGTCATTCCTATTTCTTCACATAATGTTTGGAATTTCTGACGTGCTGCGATATCCTCCGCAGATAATGAAAGCCTCGTTACTCCATTGTTATCGGTTTTGCCAAACAAACTAAATAAATCAATTAATTTTTCAAGTCGATTCGGATTACACTTTATCACAAAGAGCCCTCCTTTAATTATTTTGCCAATTCTTCTACTACCTCGGAACTTTCTCTTGCTGCAAATGTGTTAGTTAGTAAACTTACACTCACTCCAATGAAAATATTAATAGCAATGGCTACAAAACCAATGTTGATATCATTAATGACACTTGAAATATTTGGAAAAATATTCACTAATTTAAATGCAGTAACTGAATTAAATAAGACGATGGAAACCCCTGTGATAATACCGGCCATAGCCCCGTACGCATTCATGAACTTTGTATTATAGAAACCAAAAATCAGCGCAGGCACTAATTGAGTAATTAAACCATATGACATGATATTTAAAATAGCCAAAGCTTCTCCGCCGAAAATACTGAAAAAATAAGCCGTTAAAATAATGAATAAAACAAATAATTTAGACACGGTCAGCTGCTGGCGATCGCTTGAATTTGGCTTAATTAACTTATAAAAACCTGTCATTAACCCGACTGCTCCAGACATGACCATAACGGATACCGGTACTAACGCCGTAAGTACGCCGGCCCCGCCAACAATTCCGACAAACCAAGGATCAAATGTTTGCATCGTGAGACGCAACAGTGACAAGTCACCGTCAGCACCTTCTAAACCAGGTACTTGAATAATCGCTGAAAATCCAATAAAGAAGGCAAATAAAATTAAAATCGTATACAACGGCAGCGTGATCGCATTTTTCTTTAATGCACGTTCAGATCTAGCCGATAATACTACACTAAACGACTGTGGTAATAGGTAAAAACCAAATGCATTTAATACGATGGTAGAAATAAACCATGACTTACTAAAGCCTTCAGATGCAAAGGTTAAAACTTCCGGTTTAGCGGTTTGAAGGGCTTCGAATAAAGGCCTGATTCCGCCAAAATAATGATAAGGAATATAGATACCTAAGAATACAATTACAAATAAAATCATGATATCTTTTAATACGGCATTCCAGGCGGATCCATGGATACCGGAGACAGTAACATAGATCGTCACAATCGCTGCACCGATCGTCGAAGCCATTAATGGTGAAATGGTTCCATAAGAAGCTTCTGATACGATGATTCCTAATCCTTTTAATTGAATGACGATATATGGGATGAGCGCGATTAAACCGATGAAAGCGACGACCAAACCAAGAGCTTTACTTTTATAAGTTTTCATAAAGTATTGGGGCTGTGAAATAACCCCATGCTTGTTCGCAAAACGCCAAATTTTAGGGACCATCCAATAGGAAAGCACATAGGCCAAGCAAATATAGGCTGGAACATAGTAAGCTGCTGCACCTTTTGAATAGGCCCATCCGCTGCCTCCTAAAAAAGTAAAGGTGGTGTAAACTTCACCTGCAATAAGCAGGAATACGAATAGTGTGCCAAATCCTTTATTCCCAACCGCGAATTCATTGACGTTCATTTCTTTTCCACGGGTTGCTCGAATTCCTAAGTATAAAGCGACAATAGCTACGAGAAAGATAATGACCAAAGCACTATTCATTACACTTCACTTCCTTTATTTGCAGGATCTAATTTATACACGATGAGCAGAACTACCGATGATAGAATCATCCATAACACTATCCAAAATAGTAAGAAAGGCACTCCTAAAACATACGGTTCAATCCGATCAGCTACTGGCAAAAGGACACACATTCCAATGAAAGGAATAATCAGTAAAAGCTGCGCATACTTTCTCACTTAATTCCCACTCCCATCCTATTCTTGTTTTTTTCATAAACAATTTCACCATCTAGCATCGTTGCATCCACTTTAATGTCGGTTATCTTTTCGATAGGACTGTTTAATAGAGAAGTATCTAATATCACTAAATCTGCCAATTTACCTTCTTCAATGCTGCCTTTCATCTTTTCATCAAAGCTTGCAAAAGCTGCGTTATACGTATACATGCGAATGGCATCCATGAGAGACACTTGTTGTTGCTGTCCAAATGCTGTCCCTTGTCGGGTTAACCTGGCAACGGCTGTGTAAATGCCCACAAGTGGGTTAACGGTTGTGATCGGTGCATCTGAGCCAGCGGCGGTGATGATGCCTTGGTTCATTAAATCCTTCGCCGCATACATATAATCAGTACGTTCACCATAATTGCGAATATAACTTTCACCGAATTCATATGGGAAGGATGGATTGAGTACCGGAATAACATTTAGCCCCCTAGCTTTTTCCTGCAAGTCCGGCGGACAAATTCCTAAATGCTCGACACGATGGCGATGATCCTCACGCGGATGTTCTTCTAATAAACGTTCAATCACACCCAAATATTGCTCAATCGCCTTATCTCCTTGGGCATGGACGGTAATTTGATAGTCATTTTGATGGGCTTCTGAAAGGATGGAATAAAGTTCCTCTTCTGTATACATCAAGTAACCGTAATTGTCCCCATCACTTGTGTAAGGCTCGCGCGTAGCGATGGTCGGTCCTGTACTGCTGCCATCCGTAAATAGTTTGGCAGGGCCAATTTTGAAAAACTCATTGCCCGTATGGGTCATGACACCAGCCTTTATCATGTTTTTCGTAAAGTTTTCGCAATCGTTTAGACTAGCAATCATGGCATAAGTCCTGACTTTTAGTTGCTTTTTATTTGAAGCCTTTTGCATGATTCTAAAGGTGTTTTCGTCAAATCCTCCTGCATCATGGACACTTGTAATTCCATAAGCAAATAATTGTTCTTGCGCTTTTGTCAGCGCATCAAACAATTCTTCATCACTATAAGTCACATATTGATTAAATTGTAAAAAGGCATTCTCGATAAGGCGGCCTGTAAATTTGCCGTCGTTGTCTTTTTCTATGGTTCCGCCTTGAGGATCAGGTGTAGCTGCATCAATATCGGCTAACTTTAAGGCAGCTGAATTCACAATGCCGATATGCCCGCAGGTACGGGTGATGACAATCGGGTGTTCTTCTGTTAGTTGATCAAGTTCCTGAATAGTGGGATAACGTTGTTCTTCTACCATTAACTCATTGAATCCAAATACGCGAATAACTTGTCCACTTTTCGCCTTTTGAACAATGGCTGCTAATTTTTCTAATAGCTCTTCTATCGAGTGAATCGAGGGTTCTTTACAGTTGAGGTGCATTAATGTATTGCCGTATAAAAAAAGATGCATATGAGCATCAATCAGACCTGGTAAAACAGATCTTCCATGCAAATCAATGACTTTTGTTGAGGAAGTAATGCGCTTTTTAATTTCTTCTGTTGTTCCTACTGCTACGATTTTGTTGTCTTCTATCAAACATGCTTCAAAGACTTCGTTTCTACTATTCACTGAAATGACTTCACCGTTTAATAGAGCTGTCTGACTCATTGGGTCACTCCTTTATCTGAATTTTTAGATGATAACAAAAATAAATATAACATAGCTTTTTAGCAACTCGGTATGAACATAATGTAAAGAAGTTTTCTTAACTGTTTTACATTATGTTATATTATTCTTTGTAAGCGCTTTTTTGGAAGGGGGGTCAACATGTCTTATTCGCTAACAGTTCAAGATTTATTTGATAAAAAACATTTTCAAAACGTGGAAATGATAGCAGGTCATGGCGGGGTTTCCAATACAATCAAGTGGGTTCATATACTAGAATCGAAAGAGATTACTAGTTTAATAAAGGGCAACGAATTAATTTTAACAACCGGAATTCAACTCATTGAGGAAAAGACTCTATTCAATTTTGTAGAACAACTGATCGAAAAAGAAGCAGCCGGTTTATGTATTGAATTTGGTGAACATATTCAATCAGTACCACATCAAGTAATAAAGCTGGCTGATTTTCATTGTTTCCCTATTCTTGTGTTTAGCGAAGTCGTTCCCTTTATTGAAATAACACAGGAAATACATAGTATATTAATTAATCAACAGTATGAAATGATCAAACGGCTGGAGGATTATTCTCAAGAAATCAACAAATTAACATTGAAGATCACTCATTATGAACATATTTTACTGAGACTTAATAGATTTTTAAACATGAACGTTGCCTTTATCATCAACGGGCAGCAACCATTGTTTATACCAAATGAGAAACACCATATATATCAGACCTTCAGAAACAATTATGAAACAAAGGGAAGTTCCAAGCATTTTGCCAAATGTGAAGTAAATATACTAGAAGAACGTTATGGTGAAGTCTGTATTTTCACAGAGGACCGTACAATCAATGAGTTTGAATTGTTAGTATTGGATCGAACGGTTATTGCCCTATCACAATATTTGTTACGCAGCTTATATATAGAAGAGAAACAAAATATGCACTCTCGCATGTTATTAGAGGCTTGGCTAGGTGGGAAGGTTGAAGATTCTGTAATCACTTCCTTCTTAAAGGAGCAGAGTTTTCACCATTTATTAAATTGCTCTTACTTTGTATTAATCGATCAGATTAAGAAATCCAAAAAAGAAAATGACTTAAATTATTACAAATTATACTCCAGGAATGTTTTTGAAAAAAAAGGATTTGTCTTATTTCTATTAGAAGAAAAACAACGGCTCATTTATATTATTGCGGATATCTATGGACACGATCTAAAACACCGGATTATCGAGTGCATTGAGAAAATCAAGGACTTTAGAAAGAATCAAAAATATATAGATCTATCTGTCACTACGGCTGTCGGGCAGATTGTAAAACAATATAAATTAGTACATCAAAGTTACGAAACGGCACAGGATACTCTGTTAATCCGAAGTAATGCTGCTCATCTTTCTTATTTTTATGAAGATCTGTACTTACATCAATTAGTTCTTCAGCTGCAAAAAAATAAAGCCATTATGGATTTAGCCAAAAGATATTTAGAGCCCCTCTATGAATACGATGCTAAAAATAATGGGAATTTGATTACAACCTTACAGGTTTATCTACAGAATAATTGTCAGAAGAATGAGACGGCTGAAAAGCTATTTATTGTTCGTCAAACGTTATATCATCGTTTGTCTAAGATTGAAAGCTTAATAGGCAGTGATTATATGCTTCCGCCTAAGCGTCTTGTTGTTGAATTAATGCTGCTTGCTACTCAATTTAATTTCCAGTCTGCAGATGTAGAAAATCTCTCTTAAGAAAGAGGGATTTTTTTTCGTGAAGGCTCCGTTAAAGTGCCTGTTGATTTCCGCTCCAGGCACAAGCGGTTCGC
>NZ_JBALSN010000362.1:6363-11631 GCF_036966985.1 Neobacillus drentensis
CTCCCCTGCCCCGTCCTCCCGCAGGACATTGAATTTGCTTCTTTGAATCCGCCCACGCACGAAGAAAATGCGATAGCATCTTCGAGGAGTCTTCGTGCCTTCCGCTCCAATCAACAGGGTGCCAAAATAAACAATAAGCTTTTACACAGCCTTTTTAAAAAAAGTTGTCAATATGTGAAATGTCTTTTGAAAACGTTTTACATTATGTCTGATGATAATAGGAGCGCTACCCTTCACAATAAAGACAGACGAAACAAATTGTAAAGGAGTGACTCAGGATGGGTAATGTTCAAACAGGTGAAGATTTAGTTACGAAAGATGAGAAATATCTTTGGCATTCAATGAAGCCGTATAACCCGCAAGCTACTTCCATCATTCAAAAAGCGGAAGGTGCTTGGCTGACAGATATTGAGGGTAATCGTTATTTAGATGCCATGTCGGGATTATGGTGTGTAAATGTTGGTTATGGAAGAGAAGAAATAGCAAAAGCGGCATATGACCAACTTCTAGAGAACAACTATACACCATTAACAAATGGGCATCCTACGGCGATTTTACTTGCTGAAAAAATCAGCGAATTATTAGGTGGGGATTATGTAGTATTTTTCTCCAATAGCGGCTCTGAGGCAAATGAAACAGCATTTAAAATTGTCAGGCAGTATTACCAGCAAAAAGGGCAAGGCAGCCGTTATAAAATCGTATCTCGATATCGTGCCTATCACGGGAACTCCATGGGAGCACTTGCTGCAACAGGGCAAGCAGAACGGAAATATAAATACGAACCATTAGCACCTGGATTTATTCATGTCAAAGCGCCGGATCAATATCGCTCCAATGAGGATGGATTTAAGAATCCAAGCGACTTACCTTCCGTTAAAGCAGTCGACGAAATCATGACATGGGAACATTCAGAAACCATTGCTGCGATGATATTGGAGCCGATTATTACAGGCGGCGGGGTTATTATGCCTCCGGATGATTACTTAAAGGGTGTAAAAGAAGTTTGCGAGAAGCATGGTGCCTTATTAATTGTCGATGAAGTCATTTGCGGCTTCGGACGGACAGGAAAAGCCTTTGGCCATCAACATTATGGGGTTCAGCCTGACATTATTACCATGGCAAAGGGACTTACCAGCGCGTATATGCCACTTTCAGCAACGGCAGTAAAGAGAGAAGTTTATGAGGAGTTTATGAAAAACGGCAATTATGACTTCTTCCGCCATATCAATACATTTGGAGGCTCTCCAGCGGCATGTGCCGTGGCATTAAAAAATCTAGAAATTATGGAACGAGAAAATTTATTTGAACAATCTACCGAAATGGGTGCGATTTTAATAGAAGAGTTAAAAGCGAGAATTTCACATCATCCTCACGTTGGTGATATTCGCGGAAAAGGATTGCTTGTTGGAATCGAGCTAGTCGAAGACCGCAATACAAAAAATCCTTTGCCTGTAGAAAAGGTCAACCAAGTGATTGCTAAGTGCAAAGAGCAAGGATTAATAATTGGAAAAAATGGTGTAACTGTTGCAGGATATAACAACGTATTAACATTATCTCCACCATTAAATATTACGTTGGAGGAAAAGGATTTTATTCTAGCAAAATTAGTTCAAGCAATTGAGTCATTATAACCAAACGAATCCAAAGAATAGCTTTTTAAATCGAAAGGAGAACGGATGATGACAAACATAACTGACGTGAAAGAACTTACACATTTTATTGATGGAAAAATGATCAAGGGTGAAAGCGGCCGTTTTTCAGAAGTGTTCAATCCGGCAACAGGCGAAGTCATTGCGAAAGTACCGTTAGCTTCCTCCAATGAAGTGAAGGGTGCCATAAAAAAAGCAGAAGCCGCCTTTCCGGCATGGCGTGACCTCTCCGTAGCGAAGCGGGCAGAAGTTATTCTGAATTTCCGCAACTTGCTAAAGCAAAATAAAGATAAAATCATCGAATTAATCTGCATCGAAAGCGGGAAAACAGAAGAAGACGCAAATGGTGAAATTACTCGTGGATTAGAATCAGTAGATTTAGCGATTAATGCGCCTCATTTCATGAAAGGTGAATATTCAGTAAATGTAGGCGGACAAATTAATGCCTATTCAGCTAAATATCCACTTGGTGTCGTGGCAGCCATCTCTCCTTTTAATTTTCCAATCATGGTGCCATTAGCGCAAACAAGCATGGCGGTAGCCGTTGGAAATGCAGTTATTTTAAAAGCTTCTGAACGTGTACCTATGACCGCTTTATATATTTGTGAATTATGGAAAGAAGCAGGCCTGCCAGATGGTATTTGGACAGTCATCAATGGTGATAAAGAGGCGGTAAATGAACTACTTGAAAATCCAGCCGTACAGGCCATTTCCTTCGTTGGATCTACACCAGTAGCACACTATATTTATGAAACGAGCGCTAAATACGGCAAACGTGTGGTTGCCTTAGGAGGCGGAAAAAATAATATGGTCGTTATGCCTGATGCTGATTTAGAACAAGTAGCAAATGCTTTCATCAGTGCAGGGTATGGCGCTGCCTCACAACGGTGTATGGCCATCTCTACATTAATGCCGGTCGGACAAGAAACGGCTGATCGCTTGGTAGAAATTTTAAAAGAAAAGGTTGATCGCTTAAAAGTAGGTGCTTTCACAGACGGTGCAGATTACGGCCCAGTTATTTCCTTGCAAGCAAAAGAAAGCATCCTAAAAGCAATTGATCTCAGTGAAGAAGAAGGTGCAACACTCGTTTGTGATGGTCGTAATCAAGACATTACCAAAAATGACGGAGGATTCTTCCTGGCACCAACATTACTTGACCATGTGAAACCAGGTATGAAAATTTATGAAGAAGAAGTTTTCGGTCCTGTTCGTAATATTGTACGTGTTGATAGTTTAGAGGAAGCAATCAAATTAATTAATCAGCAAGAATTAGCAAATGGTGTAACGATCTATACCAATAATGGGCTGGCAGCCAGAAAATTCACGACTGAAATTGATGTGGGAATGGTCGGTGTGAATGTACCAATTCCGATCCCAGTAGGCTTTCATAACTTTGCTGGTTTTAAGGGCTCGAGATTTGGCGACGGGCAAATGTTTGGCCCAGATCAAGCACGGTTCTATACAAAGACCAAAACAGTTTCAGAACGCTGGTTATCAGCAAGCGATAATAGTGATCTATCCTTTGCATTCCCTAGCAATAAATAAAAAAACCGGAGAAACAATAAGGCCCATTTTCATTAATGTGCTCCTCCTTCATTATGCCTTTGTAATTGGCGGTATCAACTTATGAAGAAAAACCTACAAAAATAAAAGTTAATTTTAGTGATTGCGCCGATTTCAAATTTGAATCGGCTTTTTTAATTTTCGTAGATCAGCCACAGAATGGAGTCTCACTTCAGCAACTGGGTTCTTGTTAATTAATTTTATTATTTCGAAAAAATTTATCAACTTGTATATTGTTCATTTAAAAGACATGTGTTAGTATTAACTTAAATCTTAGTTTATCCGATAAACAAACTAAGTTTATAAATTAGTTTATTTTTTAAAAAAATATTTCTAGATAGGTAGTGGATGCAGCAATTCACTTTAAAAAGGGTTACCAATTTTCTACCCATCTCTGAAAGCGATTAACCGCTTAAAAAGATTTGAGGGATTCAATTTTTCCAAAAGACTATACTACCAATATCTATTAATGTAAGCGGATAAGTGATTTAAAATTTGGCTGAAAAGGAGATTTGACATGGCTTTAATGGAATCAACTGTTAAACAAATGAACAAAAACACTCAAAACATTCAACATAACGAGTACCATAAGCTCAGCCTTTCTGAACGGATTGGCTACGGTCTTGGGGACTTTGCCCAAAACCTCGTATTTGGTACAGTTGGAGGATTCCTAGCTCTCTATCTGACGACCGTTAATGCCATTGGTACGGCAGCAGCTGGGTTCATCTTCTTGTTTGTCCGTATCGTCAACGTATTCTGGGATCCAATGGTTGGTACCTACGTCGATAAACATACATTTAAGCACGGAAAATATCGTCCTTGGCTTCTGATTGCAGGGATTCCACTTATTATCTTATCAGCGATGCTCTTTGTTCCAATTCCAGCCATTCGTGGTTCAGTGCCAATCGCCTTTATCACTTACTTCCTGCTTGACTTGGTTTATTCTGTCGTTAACATTCCTTACGGTTCGCTGAATGCTTCACTCACACGTGACCCAGAATCCGTAGATAAAATCACAACTACTCGTATGATGCTGGCTAACATTGCTAACCTCTTGGTTTACACGCTGTTTCCAATGTTTGTCCAAATGTCAGCCCCATTAGACCGTTCACCCAAAGACACAGGTTTCTTTGGCCTCAAGCTCAACATGGGTACTTATACGGATGCATCTGCAAGTCACGCTTGGTTTGGGGTTTACATGGTGTACATGATACTTGGCGCTGTAGCGCTGTTCTTCTGCTATCGTCTTACAAAAGAACGCGTTGTCGCAACTGCGAAACAATCTGCAGAAGTGAAAGTTACCGACCTGTTCGTTGAATTGAAGAATAACAAACCACTCGTTATTCTTGGTTTCTTCTTTATGCTTGCTTTCACCTTCATGTTCTTCATGAACACAGTGAATGGCTTCTTTAACCAATACACGGTCAACCACTCAGACTGGATGGGTGCAGTAGGTCTCATCGCCTCCATCCCTGGTATTGCTTTCCCAGTCTTCTGGCCAAAATTAAGGAAAATCTTCGGTAAAAAGGGATTCTTCCATTTCTTCCTTGGTATGTTTGTTCTTGGTGAAATCCTTACTTGGGTATGGTCGTTAGATGGCATGCATGATTCACTCTTCCTTGCCTATGTTTCAACCTTCATCAAACAATGGGGTCTTACATCAGCAACAGGTTTCATGTGGGCACTCGTTCCCGAAGTTGTCTCTTATGGTGAAATGAAGTCTGGCAAACGGAACGCTGCTATCATCAACGCGATCATGGGTCTCTTCTTCAAGATAGGCTTCACTCTTGGCGGTGCCGTTCCACTCTGGTTCCTTGCTGCCTACGGCTTCGATGGAAATGCAGTGAAACAAACAGCTAGTGCTCTTTCTGGTATCAATATCACAGCTATCTGGATTCCAGCAGTGCTTGCTATCGTTTCAATGATTGTTATGGCTCTTTACCCGCTATCAGATAAAGACGTCGAAGATATCAATAAGCAACTCGATGCTTCTCGTGCCAAAGCAAAAACTAATTGAACTGTGAGTCACAAATAAATACGATAAAAAATACAAACC
>NZ_JBALSN010000363.1:0-189 GCF_036966985.1 Neobacillus drentensis
CTGCAGTAGCGGTTCCAGTGGTTGTCGGTATGCTATTTCAGCAGGTCCTTGCTTCCTTAAATGGGCATTTTCTCAATAGGTATTATAATAGAAAAGTTGAAAAACAGGATTCAGTTGCTTTATAAGAGTAAGTACACGAAAACATCCTCACGACCGAAATGGCGGGAGGATGTTTTTTTAAAATAATAA
>NZ_JBALSN010000363.1:219-11401 GCF_036966985.1 Neobacillus drentensis
CTTCGTGTTTCCTTTATCTCAGTTGGAGCGCTCCACAAGGAAAGCTTCGGCAGCATAAGCATCGCACGAAGAAAGAGCGTTAGCTCTTTCGAGGAGGCCATACGCCGCTGACCAGGGCGCTTGCGCTTTTCTTACTCTTCTTTTGTATCAAGACCGATATGTTTAAAGTTACTAACCTTGAATAACCCCTTATCTGTAAGTTTTAATTCTGGTATGACCGGAAGTGCTAAAAAAGATAAGGTTAGAAACGGGTTAAAGTGGTCATTTGCTCCTAGTTTTTGAAGAGCTAGATTGATTTCTTTAAGACCGGAATACACCTCTTGATATGGCCGATCGGACATTAAGCCTGCAATGGATAGTTCCAAGGAAGCAATGATTTCTCCATGGTTGACAACGACCAGCCCCCCTTGCATCTCTTTGATCGCTTTTGCGGCAATTACCATATCATCATCTTTCGTTCCAGCAATAATTAGATTATGAGAATCATGGGCAATAGTTGTGGCGATGGCCCCTGATTTTAGCCCCAAACCTTTGACAATTCCTAAACCAATTTGATTTTTTAAGTGATGGCGTTCAATTACGGCCAGCTTTAGTTGGTCATTCGTGATGGAAGTTTGAAAGAACCCGCCATTATTCTTTTCAACTTTTTCAATTATATGACGGGTTACAAGACTATTGGGGATGATTTCAATGATATTTGCTTTGTTCGTTTTTAAAGGAATATGGAAATGTTCTTCTGTTAGCTCATGGTAACGAACTGAATTTCTTAATCGCTCTGTTTCAACGAAAGTTTGGTTGTTTAAATCCATAGTAAGCTGGCCATTGTCGACAACGGCCCTCCCGTCTTTAAAAACGGTTCTAATATTAATTTTATTCATGTCATCAAACAGGAAGAAATCAGCTTTGTATCCGGGAGCAATCGCTCCCTTATTTTCGAGTCCAAAGCATTCGGCTGCATTGATGGTTGCCATTTGAATGGCGGTAATCGTTGAGAGGCCTGAGGCGATAGCAAGTCTCACGTTGTGATCGATGCTGCCGTCATGAACAAGATCGTCTAAATGTTTATCATCAGTGACAAATAAGCATCTTCTGGCATTGCGTTCATTGACGATTGTTATCAATTGTTGCAAGTCCTTTGCCACTGTCCCTTCGCGAATCATTAAATACATTCCTCTTTGGAGACGTTCTTTTGCTTCCAGGGCTGTTGTGCTTTCATGATCAGTTCGAATCCCAGCTGACATATAAACATTAATATCATTGGCTGACAAGCCAGCGGCATGGCCATCAATTTTTTTACCAGATTGTTTAGATGTTATAATCTTTTCAATCATGTCCTGTTCAGCATGAAAGACTGCCGGAAAATTCATGACTTCAGCTAGTCCTAATACACGTGGCTCGAGATAAAACGGTTTGAGGTCTTCGGCATATAGAGTAGCACCGGAATTTTCAAATTCAGTCGCAGGAACACAGGATGGAAGCATAAAGAAAAAGTCAAACGGTAGATGTTCCGAGGAATCGAGCATGTATTGTATTCCATCCGTTCCTAATACGTTGGCAATTTCATGAGGGTCGGCAATAACCGTGGTCACCCCGTGCGGCAGAAGAACCTTCGCAAACTCCTTAGGTGTGACCATCGAGGATTCAATGTGTACATGACCATCGATAAAAGCAGGGGAAATATATAGCCCCTTCGCATCAATGACATTTTTCCCCTCATATTCACCGACCCCTGCAAAGTATCCATCCACAATTGCGATGTCACCTTCCATCAATTCACCAGTAAAGACATCAATTATTTTGCCATTTTTAATGACTGTATCTGCTAGCTCTCTTTTGGTGGATACAGAGATTCGTTTGATTATATGTTTGCTTTCCATAGGACAACATCCTTTTTGTCAAATTAATATTCCACTTTATCTTTTGCATTCTCCCATGTTTTAAAAGGTAAGTCTCCGTTTGTTGGAAAGATTTTTTTCATCGGTATTTTTCGATTTTCGATAGGAAGTGATAGCTGGTCATAAATAAATTGATCGTCAAAGCCGATCTTCGCTGCTTCTTGTTTGGTGCAGGCATAATAAACAGCCTTAGGGCGAGCCCAGTAAATGGCGCCGATACACATCGGACAAGGCTCACAGCTGGTATAAATTTCACAGTCGTTTAACTGAAAGTCGTTTAAATTTCGGCAGGCATCTCTAATCGCTTGTACCTCCGCATGGGCAGTAGGGTCGTTTGTCCCTGTCACTTGATTTCGGCCCACACCAACAATCTTTCCATCCTTGACGACGACCGCCCCGAATGGTCCCCCTTGATTCGTCAATACATTATTTAATGCTAGCTCAATCGCTTTTTCCATAAAGAGAGTATCCGTCATACCAGCACTCCATTCTATTTTTCAATTGGTCTATTTAAATTGATTCTTTCTTGTTGAATAACTGGCAGGTTGGGGGTAAGCTTTGTTGCCAGGAGTTGAGGACAGTGAATGAACTTACCATACATTATTCAGTAAGATGCTCACAAATGCTCTATTGTTGAAAGGATTTCTGACATGATTTTTAAATAAAAAGAAAACAATCAAACCTGCAATTTTCTATGTAAGATTTTATGACATTAATGTAGATACTATTTCCTCTTTTGGATAGTATGGTGAAAAAAGATGACATGGACTTTGTTCATTATGTTCATCTATCTACATAAAACTACCTGGTCAGTAGAAAATTGAAAAAGAACATGGGTGTATTTTGGGAGGTCTATCAATATATATAGTGTTAGAAACTAGGAAAGAATAGGGGGCCAAGATGGAAGGGATTCATGAAATCTTAAACGCCTTATTTTCTGATTCTTATCATGAAGGAGATTGTTTAGCTACCATCATTCATGTAGAAGGATCCGCCTATCGTAAAGAAGGTACATCCATGTTGTTACGAAGTGACGGAACAAAGGTTGGTATGTTAAGTGCAGGCTGTTTAGAAACAGACTTATCCTATCGAGCTCAAGAAGTAAGGGATGAAGGGAAAGTAAAAACTGTAATTTATGATATGCGGGAGGAGGACGATTTATCGTGGGGACAGGGTGCAGGCTGTAATGGAGTCATCCGTGTGCTGCTTGAACCTGTTGATGCCTTTCTACGTGACCACCTTCAAAAGCTAAAGTTCCACTTGGATAATGGCCATCGAGTCACGATGATGAAAAAAATGACCGAGGAGTATTCGGTCTCTGACTATTTATTTTTGTCGGATGATCAACATTATTTTGGAAAATGGCATGGAAGGATATTAAATGAGTTTAAGAGTCTATTAAACGAAATTCATCAAAACTTTCCGAAAAGCGGGATCAAATATTTTACGGAACTATCATCAAATGTTTATATTCATTCATTTGAACCGAAACCTCGCTTAGTTGTTTTTGGTGCTGGCGCTGATGCCATGCCATTGGTAAAAATCGCCTCGCAGGCAGGATTTTCAGTGACTGTTTCAGATTGGCGTTCTGCCTTGTGTAATGTAGACCACTTTCCAGATGCTGACGGATGGCTAGTTGGAAATCCCCGCGAGACGATTCCACTGCTTCATTTGACTCGTTCTGATTCAGTCCTGATCCTTACGCACCAATTTCAAAAGGATCAGGAGATATTGAATCATTTAAAGGGGAAAGACTTAATGTATTTAGGCGTACTTGGTCCAAGAATACGGACACAACGTCTTCTCGAGGGGGTGGCGATCCCTCAGGAAATTAGCAGTCCTGCAGGCCTATCGATAGGAGCGGAGGGGCCAGAGGAGATTGCCATCAGTATTGTTGCAGAACTAATACAAGAGCAGCGGAGTAAAAGGCAGCAAAAGGTGATTACCCTTGAAAGATAACGCTGGGGTCATCGCAGTCTGTCTTGCGGCGGGTAAGAGTCGGCGGATGGGGATTAACAAGCTGGCCCTCCCATGGGGGAAAAGATCAATTGGTCATTCAGTCTTAGAAAAAGCAGTAATATCTGAATTAAGTTTTACCATTGTGGTGACAAGGGAAGCGGATCGTCTCCACTGGATTGATCGCACCCTTTTTCAAACTCCTCTCCGAGAAAAGTGGAAAGCTGTGATATGCCAAGACGCTAATCAAGGGCAGGCCCATTCCTTGCAAACAGGATTACGGGAAGCGATGGAAATGGAGCCAAAAGGAATCATGATCCTTCTTGCTGATCAACCACTTCTGCCAGTAAAAATCATCAATGATTTGGTTTTTCGTTACGTGGAGGGTCTCCACCAAAATATTGATATCTCGTTTCTTGCGGCAAGTTTTCAGGGCACTCCGAGACCGCCAATTATTTTCTCACCTAAAGTAGTTCCTGATTTACTAAAACTTGAAGGGGATGAAGGGGCTAGGCAGCTTTTTAAAAAGGCTCAATTAACTGGAAAACTTGTTAACTATGAAAATAGGTGGGACTTTTTTGATGTGGACACAAAAGAGGACTATGAAATTCTGAAGGGGGTGGGCACAAGTGGTGATTAATCAGCCGCGGCTTTCAATCGAGGACATAAATCAAATGAACAAAGAAGAGTTTGTGAGTACAGTAGGATGGGTGTTTGAGCACTCTCCATGGGTGGCAAGGGCAGCATGGGAAAGTCTGCCCGTCCATTCTCGTGAGGAACTCTTACAAACAATGGTTACGGTTGTAAAAAATGCAGAGGAAGTATTGCAATTGGTACTGCTTCGGGCCCATCCAGATCTCGGGACAAGATTAATCATTTCAGAGGTTTCACAAAAGGAGCAAGCAGGTGTTGGGCTTGATCTATTAACTAAGGATGAACATATGGAGTTTACATCACTAAATCAAAGGTATGTTGAACAATTTGGTTTTCCGTTTATCATGGCGGTGAAGGGCCAAAACAAGGATACCATCCTTGCAGCAATGAAAGTGCGTGTTGCTAATGCCTATGAACAAGAATTCCTGACAGCCTTAAACGAGGTCTATAAAATTGTTGGGTTCCGCTTAACTGATCTTATTGAATAAAGGGGATGATGCTATGCAAAGAACAATGCGTTATGGAAAAGCAGATGTTTGGGTTTATCGTACTTATGCAGCCCCGCTCACAGCTGTCCGTCCGATTCCTGAATCAGCCTTTACGGGCCGAAGCAATATTCTGTTTGGAATGAACGTGAAGGTGGCGGTCGAGGGTGATGCTTTCTTATCGTCTTTTAAAGATGGCGATAATTCATTAGTTGTCGCAACTGATTCAATGAAAAATTTTATTCTAAAACATGCTGGCGATTATAAAGGTTCCACCCAAGAAGGATTCCTAGAATTTGTCGCCCGTCGTTTCCTTGAAACGTATTCACATATGAGTGCAGTCGATATTACAAGTGAACAAATCCCATTTGATGAACTTCCAGTACCGACGAAGGATGGTTTTGAAGCGAGTCCATTAGTATTTCGCTATTCATTAAATGAGCAGTCTTTGGCTCAAGTGGAAGTAAAGCGCTCTGGAGAAGACATTATCACGACTGATCATCTCAGCAGTTTAAAGGGACTAAAGCTTTTAAAGGTACGAGGCAGTTCCTTTTATGGTTTTGTGCAAGACGAATATACAACACTTCCTGAATCCTTTGATCGACCGCTGTTTATCTTCTTGAATATTGGGTGGCGCTATAACGATTTTGAGGATGCGAAGGGCAGTACAGCGAATGGGTATGTCGCAGCTGAGCAAGTAAGGGATATTGCATATACGGTTTTTCATGAAGAAAACTCTCCCTCCATCCAAAATCTAATCTACCGCATTGGCCTTCGCATATTAGAGCGTTTTCCACAGTTAGTTGAAGTTCGCTTTGAATCCAACAACCGGACGTGGGAAACCGTTTTAAATGATATTCCAGCCTCACAAGATGGAAAGGTATTTACCGAACCGCGTCCTCCATACGGGTTTCAATGTTTCTCAATGACACGTGATGATTTAGAAAATCCAGGGGAATTACCGAAATGACAGGAAAGTTAACTACTCACGTTCTAGATTTAAGTATTGGTAAGCCAGCAAGTGGAGTGGTAGTGGAGTTATGGCAAGTGGATTCAGAAAACAGGTTTCAATTCATTTTGACATGCCGCACAAATGAGGATGGGCGAGTTAATCAATCACTTCTAGAAGAAACAAGTATGAAAATAGGAATCTATGAACTTCGTTTTCATGTAGGAGATTATTTCCGTAATCGTGGTACCTTTCCCGAAGAACCCTCATTCCTAGATTGTGTTCCTATTCGCTTTGGCATCTCTGAACCCGAATCCCACTATCATGTTCCATTGCTGATTTCACCTGGTGGGTACAGTACGTATCGCGGGAGTTAAGGAGGATCCTAACATGAAAGAACTATGGGTGAAGAATGGGCTTGTTTTTACAGAGGAAGGCTTTCGAGAGGTAAACATTCGAGTGGTTGGTGAGCAAATTGACTCCTTTGTAATAAGTGAGGCAGAACCATTGAAAGAGGAAACAGATACAGTGATCGATGCAAGCGGTTGTCTCGTTGTTCCTGGCTTTATTGATGCCCATGTCCATTTCAATGACCCAGGAAGAACGGATTGGGAAGGTATTGAGACAGGCAGCCGTGCTGCAGCTATCGGCGGCACCACTACGATTTTTGATATGCCGCTGAATTGTGCCCCCTCCATCACTAATTTTAAGAATTTACTAGATAAAATGGACTACTTAACGACTAGGTCATATGTTGATTATGCTCTGTGGGGGGGAATAACAGAAACGAACATCACTGACCGGAAAGAGCTCTCTCAAATGAGTGTGGGGATTATTGCTTGGAAGGCATTTATGAGTGAGAGTGGAATTGAAGATTTCCCATTCGTATCTCCGGATGGATTGAAACAAGCCATGCAAGCAGCGGCGGAACATAAGAAGATTCTCGCCCTGCATGCAGAATGGAATGATGAGATTAATAAATCGACCGCTTTTTATAAACATAGAGCTGGGATTGATGAACGAAAGGCTTTTCTCGCAAGCAGACCTGTTTCCGCAGAAGAGAAAGCTGTTAATTATGCGTTAGAACTTGCTGCAAAATATGGAACTGCCCTTCATTTTGTGCATATTAGTTCTGCGAAAGTAATTGGACTGATCGAGCAAGCAAAAAAAAGCGGGGTAGATGTTACTGTTGAAACCTGCCCGCATTATTTAATTTTTGATGAAGAGGATTTTTTGAAAGGTGGTGCCATCCTCAAATGTGCGCCGCCATTAAGACCGCGTGAAGAAGTAGAGGGGCTTTGGGAATGCCTTCAGAGAGGGTGGATTGATACCATTGGATCCGATCATTCTCCATGCCTATATTCGATGAAAACAACAGATTCGATCTGGGAAGCATGGGGAGGAATCCAGGGGGTTCAATTTACATGGCTCTCACTGCTTGATGAAGCCCTTAAACGGAGAATCAGCCTTAAACAAATTTTACCATTAGGGACGTCGAATGTGGCAGAGAGGTTTGGAATCGCTGAACGAAAAGGAAGGATTCGGCCTGGCCTTGATGCGGACCTAGTGTTGATCCGTTTAGATGAATCAACGATCGTTGATAAACAGTCATTGGCCTTTAGAAATGCTTATTCACCCTTTGAAGATAAGGAGTTTTTACTCAAAGTGAAGAAAACAATTTTACGAGGAAAAGTCATTTATGATGACCAATTAGGGGTGAGTAAAGGAAAGTTTGGTGTTTGTCTTTAGAGAAGAGGAGGAATTTGATGAATCAGGATAAGGAGCGGTTAGTCCAATGGGTTGAGGAACACCAAGTAGAAATGATTGATTTTTTAAAAAAGATCGTGCAAGTTCCTTCGGATAATCCTGCAGGGGACTGTTATCCTATTGCGGCCTTCTTATATCATCAGCTTCAAGAAATCGGATTTGAGGATGTTTCCCTTTTAGATGTGGAGGAAGAGGCGGTGAAAGCGGCTGGAATGATAAGTCTGGCCAATGTCCTAAGCCGCACGAAGTTTGGAAACGGAGAGGGAACAATTATTGCCTTAAATGCACATGGTGATGTTGTACCGCCAGGGTTAGGCTGGAGTGTTGACCCCTACGGAGGGGAGATCATTAACGGAAGGATGTATGGCCGGGGAGTGGCTGTCTCCAAATCGGATATTGCTGCTTACTCATACGCGGTTTTAGCCTTGAAACAGGCAAAAATCAGTCAGCAGCTGCAAGGGGAAGTCGACCTTGCCTTTACTTTTGATGAAGAGACGGGCGGCGAATTAGGACCGAAAAGGCTGCTTGACCAAGGGGATATTAAACCAGAACAAGCGATTGCCGCGGGCTTTACCTATTCTGCGGTGAATGCCCACAATGGCTGTTTACATTTTGAAGTAAAAATCGTGGGAAAGTCTGCCCATGCGGCTTTGCCTCATACAGGAATCGATGCGCTTGAGACGACGACTGAGATTCTAAATCGTTTATATGAATACCGAAAGACTCTAGCTGCGAAAAAATCTACTGTGCCTGGAATTGATCATCCAACCTTAGTTGTCGGTCTCATTTCTGGAGGAATTAACACGAATGTTGTGCCTGACGAATGCTCGATCAGAGTGGATCGGAGATTAATTCCTGGTGAAGATGGGGCACAAGCTGAGGAGGAATTTAGAAGTGTAGTGGAAGAAGCCGTAAAGACGGTCGCGGGAATAAAAATAGAGATTCGCAAAATTCTCCATGCGGAAAGTTTCGGACCTGTTCCGGAAGATTCCCCGTTGATTTCAGCTCTGTCTTCGAATTGGCAGTCCATTATGAAGGGCAAGGGTGAATTAGCCATTAACGGCGTACCCATTTATGCAGATGCTCGTCATTTTTATGAAAAAGGTATCCCAACGATCATGTTTGGTGTTGGACCTAAAGTGTTAGAAGAGGCCAACGGGCACCGGGCCGATGAACATATCCGCATCGAAGATTTGATTGATGCTACGAAAATTATTGCATGCACACTTTATGATTTACTGGGGGGAGGCAGGAGATGAAATTAACTCAGCGGGAACAGGAAAAATTAATGATTGTTGTTGCAGCAGACCTGGCCAGGCGCCGCAAAGACAGAGGCCTAAAATTAAACTACCCTGAGGCGATTGCCTTGATCACCTACGAAATTATCGAAGGTGCAAGAGATGGAAAATCGGTGGCAGAACTGATGAGTGAGGGGGCAAAAATATTATCAAGTGAGGATGTAATGGAAGGGATCGCGGAGATGATTCATGATATTCAGGTAGAGGCAACCTTTCCAGACGGAACCAAGCTTGTCACTGTACATGAACCGATTCGATAGATTTAGCGCGGTTTGGTTGGGTATTTAAGCTGATTTTAGAAGAAAGATAGGGGGATTTTACAAATTAGGAAGTTAATTTTACAAAAAACATATTTATTTTACGAATGAGAAGTTCGATTTTACAAAAAATGAAGTTATTTTACGAAATAGAGAGTTAATTTTACAGTAAATGTAAAATAACTTCCAATTTGGGGAGGGAGAGAAAAAGAATTGATACCAGGAGAATATCGATTAAAACAAGAGCCGATTGTCTGCAACGAGGGAAGGACGGCTGTAACGGTCATAGTGCTCAATCAAGGCGACAGGCCGATTCAAGTCGGCTCCCATTTTCATTTTTATGAAGTCAATAGCTCGTTAAAATTTGACCGGGACCAAGCTTTTGGCAAGCATCTAAATATCCCTGCTGGCACTGCTGTTCGGTTTGAGCCAGGCGATGCGAAGGAAATTGAACTTGTTCCCTTCGCCGGTCAGCGTGAAGTCTATGGGCTTAATAATAAAACGGATGGCCCATTGGATCAAGGAGGGAAGAACCCGTTATGAGCTTTCGAATGTCGAGAAAACAATATGCAGACATGTTTGGTCCTACAACAGGCGATGCCATCCGGCTTGCGGACACTGATTTATTTATCGAAATAGAAAAGGATTTTACCGTTTATGGGGATGAAGTGAAATTTGGAGGTGGAAAAGTAATCCGTGACGGGATGGGGCAGCACCCGCTTGTGACACGAGCACAGGGAGCATTGGATACTGTCATTACCAACGCCATTATTTTGGATTATAGCGGAATCTATAAAGCTGATATTGGGATTCGTGAAGGCAGAATCACTGGAATTGGAAAAAGTGGCAACCCTCTCTTAATGGAAGGCGTAGATCTCATCATCGGGGCTTCAACGGAAGTTATTGCCGGTGAAGGGATGATTGTAACCGCTGGCGGGATTGATGCCCATATCCATTTTATTAGTCCACAGCAAATCGAAACAGCCCTGTCATCAGGGATTACAACCATGATTGGCGGTGGCACTGGTCCGGCAACCGGAACAAATGCAACCACTTGTACGCCGGGGGAATGGAATATTTACCGCATGTTGGAAGCAGCTGAAGAATTCCCTATGAATCTAGGATTCTTAGGGAAGGGTAATTCGTCTGCTGAGGAACCGTTAATTGAACAGATCAAGGCCGGTGTGATTGGTCTTAAATTGCATGAAGATTGGGGGACGACTGCCTCTGCCATTGACCAATGCCTCAAGGTTGCGGACAAGTATGATATACAAGTTGCCATTCATACCGATACCTTAAATGAAGGTGGGTTTGTCGAGGATACATTGGCAGCGATTAATGGCCGGGTCATCCATACGTACCATACGGAAGGTGCAGGCGGAGGTCATGCTCCTGATATTATTAAGGTCGCAAGTTTCCCATATATCCTCCCGTCATCCACCAATCCAACACGACCCTACACCAAAAATACCTTGAGTGAGCATTTAGATATGCTGATGGTTTGTCATCACTTGGACCCCGACGTGCCTGAGGACATTGCCTTTGCTGACTCGCGTATCAGAAAAGAAACGATTGCAGCGGAAGACATTCTCCACGATTTGGGCGTATTCAGCATGATTAGTTCCGATTCCCAGGCGATGGGCCGAGTAGGCGAAGTGATCACTCGCACCTGGCAAACAGCTGATAAAATGCGGAAGCAGCGCGGCAAGCTGCCGGAAGACAAGGGGACCTGCGACAACTTCCGTGCTAAGCGATACATTGCTAAATATACAATTAATCCAGCGATAACGCATGGGATTGCGGAGGAAGTTGGGTCGGTGGAGGTGGGGAAATTGGCAGATCTCGTCATTTGGGATCCGGCATTTTTTGGCGTTAAACCTGAGATCGTCATCAAAGGTGGAATGATTGCGCATAGTTTGAT
>NZ_JBALSN010000363.1:11429-27785 GCF_036966985.1 Neobacillus drentensis
ACACCACATCGGTTACTTTCATGTCAAAAGCAGCGATTGAACTTGGGGTTCCCGAAAAGCTAGGACTAAAAAAACAAATCAAACCTGTACAGGGAATCCGCCAGCTATCAAAAAAGGATATGAAGCTCAATGCTGAGATGCCGTCCATTGAAGTTGATCCACAAACTTATGAGGTTATCGTGGATGGCAAACTAATGACCTGTGAACCAGCAGAGGTATTGCCGATGGCACAGCGCTATTTCTTATTTTAGGAGTGAGAGAATGATTATTGAAAAAGTCATTGGCAATGTGGAAGAAATCTCAACTACTGGACGTCACATAGAAAGAGTATATCTAGCTAGTGATGACTTAGTGAAGCGAATTCAACGAGTGACAACAGACCACGGAAACGAGGTTGGGATCCGCTTAAAGGAACCAAAAGACTTGATTGATGGCGATATTTTATTCATGGATGACAGAAATATGATTGTCATCAGTGTCACCAGCGACGACTTGATCGTGATTCAGCCGACAAGTTTAAAGCAAATGGGGGAAATTGCTCATCAGTTGGGCAATCGCCACTTACCAGCGCAATTTGAAGGTGAGGTTATGCTCGTCCAATATGATTATCTCGTTCAGGAACTGCTCGACCAATTAGGTGTTCCATACTCAAGAGAAGAGAGAAAGGTAAAAAGGGCTTTCCGCCATATCGGACACTCGCATGGATAATCAACTTTTGGCTTTACTGCAAATTGGCGATTCGAATTTTCCTTCAGGTGCTTTTTCCCATTCATTTGGATTGGAAACTTACATTCAGGAAGAAACCGTCTATAGTAAGGAAACCTTTTTTGAATGGCTCCGCATTTACTTGGAAAAACAATTGGCCTATACGGATGGACTTGCCTGCCGCATAACCTATGAAACCTTACTAAATAATGATACGGAAGAGCTCTGGATAATCGATCGAAAACTGTTCATACAGAATATCCCCAAAGAAACACGGGAAGCAAATCGACGTATTGGGGAACGATTGATTCGAATGGGGCATGATTTATATTCCATTCCATTATTAAAAGTGTACCTTAGTAAAATTCGTGCCAAGGAGGCGTTTGGCCACCCTGGAATTGCTTTTTCAATCATCTGTCACTACTTAGGTATTGAGAAAAGACAGGGGATCTTGACTTTCCTTTATTCAAGTATGGTGACTCTTATTCAGAATGGTGTGCGAGGAATACCACTTGGGCAGACGGCTGGTCAGCGTATCCTATTAGAACTGCAGCCTTTTTTACTGAAGATAACAGAAGAAATTGAATGTATGGATATTGATGATTTTGGAGTTGTCGCTCCTGGCCTTGAGATTGCACAAATGCGCCACGAAAGACTACATACCCGATTGTTTATGTCCTAAATAACCATGAAAGAAGGGGAAACTATGGAACCAGTACGTATAGGAGTTGGCGGACCAGTTGGAGCAGGGAAGACGCTGCTTGTTGAGCGATTAACCAGGTACCTCCATGAGGAATATAAAATGGCGGTTGTAACCAATGACATCTACACAAAGGAAGATGCACAGTTTTTAATAAAAAACAGTGTGCTCCCGGGGGATCGGATTATTGGTGTAGAGACCGGCGGTTGCCCGCATACAGCAATCCGGGAAGATGCGTCGATGAATTTTGCTGCAATTGATGAGCTAAAGGAGAAACATCCGGACCTCGCGCTTATTTTTGTTGAAAGCGGCGGTGATAACCTAGCAGCCACCTTTAGTCCTGAACTTGTTGACTTTTCCATTTATATTATTGATGTAGCCCAGGGGGAAAAAATTCCCCGTAAAGGCGGACAAGGAATGATTAAATCTGATCTATTTATCATAAATAAGATTGATTTAGCACCGTATGTTGGCGCAAGTCTAGAGGTCATGGAGGCAGATACACAGGCAGCTCGAGGCAAGAAGCCTTATATTTTTACGAACTTAAAAGAGGATGTCGGTGTAAACGAAGTTATTGATTGGCTCAAGTCAAATGCACTGCTGGTTGGGTTAGGGTAGGTGGTAAACTGGACAGGATACTTGAGACTAACAGGTTCCAAGAAAGGGAAGAAAACCATTCTAAAAGATTCCTATTCTGAGGGTGCTTTTAAAATTACTAGACCAGTTTACCTGACAACAAGCGGAGAAGCCTGTTTTTATATAATGAATCCTGGCGGCGGTTATGTGGACGGGGATTCATATAAAATTGATATTTGTTTGGAAGAAGACGCCCATGCCATTATCACGACGCAATCATCTACTAAAATATATAAGACGACAATCAAGCCGGCTATTCAAGAGCAGACGATCCATTTAAAAAGCGGCAGTGGTTTAGAATATCTGCCTGACCCAGTTATCGCTTACCAGTATAGTTGCTATAAACAACGTACTGTAGTTCGAATGGAGAGCGGGTCCTCCCTTATTTGTTCAGAAATATTTACTCCAGGCTGGGCGCCTGATGGCACATTATTTCAATATGGCTTATTGCAATCCAAAATGGAAGTATACCGAGATGAAAGATTAATATTATTTGATCATGTAAAACTTCAACCTGATGGGGATATCAAGGGGATTGGTTTTATGGAGGGGTTTACCCATTTGGGGACCTTGATTGTTATTGATGATCGGGTAAACCAGCTTTTTTTAGAAAAACTCCATAACTATTTCGAATCGGTTTCTGAAGCACGAATTGGTCTCACGATGATCGCAGTGCCAGGGTTTGCCCTCAGGGTTCTTGCAAATACAACGCAGGAGATAGAAAAAATCCTCTCTTTTTGTCATGAATGCATTCGTAATAATTTGATGAAAAAAGATGCCGTGTTTCTAAGAAAATATTAAAATTTGTTTCGGGCTCGCCAGTCGGTGAGTTTTTTTTATCATTATGGTCAATAATTGTTAGTGGACGTTAACATGAATTATACTAGATATATCTTTAATACTAAGCTCTTCGGAGGAGGTACATATGGAAAAACTTTTTGTCGATAAAACGATTGAAATCAATGCTCCAGCGTCAAACGTCTGGGATGTGATTACGGTTGAGGAATACAATAACCATTGGGCGACGGAATTCTCAAGCGGCGGACCACAGTTTCATCTCGACTCTACATGGGAATTAGGTAGTCCTGTCCTTTGGAAAGGGGAAGATGGGACCGTTATCGTCGAAGGTAATGTGACGGCTCTTGAGCAAAATAAACTCCTCCGCTTTACCGTATTTGATGTGCGCAGTGAGGAAAAGGCACTTGTTACCGATGAAGACGGGATCACCTTCCATTTATCTGAGGAAAATGGAAAGACCAACTTACATATTTTACAAGGAGATTTTTCAGTGATGCCGGAAGGAAAAAAATACCGTGATTTAAGTGCGGATATTTGGGACAAAGTGTTGCCAAGTATCAAAAAGATGGCGGAATCAAACTAACTATTAAATTAAAATTTTTTTCAGGCTAGGTAATTTTAAACCTGGCTTATTTTATTGTGATAAAATTTTTATTAAAAAGGAGATTATGCTGAATGAATATTATTGACTTACATTGTGATGCTCTTATGAAACTCCAAGAAGCGAATGGTACGTTACGATTTGCTGACGCACCGGAATTACAAACTAATAAAATACGATTACAGCAAGGTCAAATTAAGGTGCAGTGCTTTGCCATTTTTATTGAACCGGATATTAAGGGAGATCAGAAGTTTCAGGTTGTCCTCGAGCAAATCGATTACTTTTATAAGGAAGTACTTGGGAAAAATCCGGACATGGTCCATATCAAAGAATGGTCTGATTTTGACCGCTTAAAAATTGGCCAAATTGGCGCGATGTTAACACTTGAAGGTGTGGATCCAATTGGCAATGATTTAGCGAAACTACATATTCTTTACCAACTTGGGGTTCGATCTGTTGGTTTAACATGGAATCAAGCAAATCTCGCTGCAGATGGTGCTGGGGAACCGCGCGGTGCGGGGCTGACATTGTTCGGAAAAGAGATTGTCGAGTTTAATAATGAGCATCAAATCCTGACCGATGTTTCCCATTTGAGTGACAAGGGGATTTGGGAGGTCATTGAATTAGCCAAATATCCGATTGCAAGCCACTCGAATGCACGAGCACTTTGCAACCATTTGCGCAATTTAACAGATGAACAGGCGCAGGCGATGTTTGCAAAAGGTGGCCTCATTCATGTGGTCTACCATCCACCTTTTGTAAAAGAATCGGGCGAGGTAACTATTTCAGACCTTGTGAAACATATTGATCACTTTTGCTCATTGGGCGGCGTCAAACAAATCGGATTCGGCTCGGATTTTGATGGGATCACAACTTTTATTACTAATTTAGAGGATGCCTCTAAGAGCCAAAATCTTATTAATGAACTTTTAAAATATTACAGTGAAGAAGTTGTCCGAGGTTTTGCCTATCAAAACTTTCTTGACCATCGGCCAGGGATTTTTCGATGAAGGTTAGAGAAAAAGGGATCATCGTCGGTAACCTGCCCACTGGAAGAAAAAACTGTATAACGGATGTAGCGGATGTGATGGTGGGACATGTCACACTGGACTACCCGCTGGATGAGTCAAGAGAGACGTATGCTTGTACTGGAGTAACATCAATCCTGCCTCATAAAGGCAATTTATTTAAAGAAAAAGTAACCGCGGCCAGTTATGTTATTAACGGATTTGGAAAAACAACTGGTCTTGTGCAGTTAAATGAATTAGGTGTGCTTGAATCTCCCATTCTGTTAACAAATACTTTCGCGGTCCCACCAGTCACACAGGGAGTGCTGCAATTCATGCTCGAAGAGAATCATGAAATTGGCGAAACGACTGGAACGATTAATATAGTCGTTGGGGAATGCAATGATAGCTATCTGAATTCAATCCGTCTATTTCCTGTTAAACCAGAGCATGCCATTGAAGCCATCAAGAATGCATCGGAAGAACAGGCAATCGAAGGGGCGGTTGGAGCAGGAAAAGGCATGGTTTGCTTTGGTTATAAAGGCGGAATTGGTTCATCCTCCCGTATCGTTGAAGAGTATACGGTCGGATGTTTAGTTCTTAGCAATTTTGGAAAAAAGGAAGAATTACGAGCGTTTCGTTATTCACAGGCGAGAGGCTTGTCTGAGACATCCGATGGTTCGATTATCATTGTTTTGGCAACAGATGCTCCTTTAAGTGACCGTCAATTGCAGCGTTTAGCGAAACGGTGCGGGATTGGACTGGGCCGAACCGGCAGTCATTTTAGTCATGGCAGTGGTGATATTGTTATTGCTTTTTCCACTGCGCACAAAATAGCTCACTTTTCGGATGCGAAGATTGAAACTCGCAGCCAGTTTCGCGAGGACCATCCAATCATGAATCAGCTTTTTACGGCCGCGGCAGAAGCAGCAGAAGAAGCCATCCTTAATTCATTATCACAAGCGAAAACAACAAAGGGAAGATCCGGAAGGGTTGTCCATCAAATTGAATTTCATAAAGAGGAGTAATCAAATTGTATCTTACTATAAAAGAGACGGCAGAATATTTATCAGTGCCTGAGGCAACCGTTAAAAGCCTTATTCAGCAAAAGAAAATCCGCGCCCTATTTGATGGGGAAGCATACCTGATCTACAAAGAACAATTCAACACCCACCTAAAACAAATGGAAAAATACAAACAACTAATCGAAGAAATCCTAAACGAACCCATCCCAGAAAGCATCGACGTGAAGGACGAAGACTAGTGCCTGACACCATTCGTGGACAAAACTATGAACTTGTCTATATGGGGTGGACGCTTGGATCATATGGTGCCTGATACTAATTGGAGGTGAAGTATGGATAATATTTTTATGAAAAGGGTCTATGAGCCTTTTGAGGAAGTGGATGGATTTAGGATTTTGATTGACCGACTCTGGCCGAGGGGGATTTCTAAGGATGCGGCTAAGCTGTCGTATTGGTTTAAAGATTTAGCTCCGAGCAATGAGTTACGGAAATGGTTTTGTCATAAGCCTGAGCTTTTTGAAGAATTCCGGAGCAGATACCTTGAGGAACTTCGTTCAGATGAACAAAAGCGGGAATATATCCGGCAAATCTTTGAAATGGCAGCATCGGGCCCTGTCACGCTCCTATATGGAGCAAAGGACCCGGTCCATAATCACGCTCGGGTATTGAAGGAGGAACTTGGAAGATTATTTGAGGTAGATAGTTGAAATAAGGAAAGCCATCGAGCCTATGATGCCCGTTGAAGCTGGAAAATTGGTTCAAAGGTAACCATAGGACTGGTATGATGCCTGTTGAAGCTGGAAAATTGGATCAACGGTAACCCATAGACCTGGTATGATGCCCGTGAAGGTTAAAAAAACGGGTCAACGGTAACCATATGACAGAATGATGCCCGAGAAGGCCAAAAAATTGATTGAACGGTAACCTTAGGACTCGTATGATGCCCAAGAAGGCTTAAAAAACATCCCAACGGTAACCATAGCCTGGAGATTATCCTTCAACCCAAATTAACCTTAATGGGCATCATCCCACACCATCAATCCCTCCGAAAATGCCCCATTACTTCCATTGTTTGCATGATATTGACAAACGCCTTCGCATCCACCTGTCTGATCGTATGTTTAGTCTCATTTAATTCGTATTTGGTAATCACCGTGGTTAACACCTTTTTGGGCTTATGAGTGTAAGCCCCTTCTGCATCTGTTACTGTCACGCCGCGAGCATGCAAATGAATTAGTGCATCCGTCAGCTCTTCATATTTATCCGTAACAATCGTTAACGTTAATTTGTTTTGATTGGTGTAAACCATATCAACGGCCCGGCCCGACACATAAATGGCGATAATCGTATACAGTGTGATACCCCATCCAAAAATCAATCCGGAAATCCCCACGACCAAAAGGTTCATGCAAATATTTAAAAAGCCCACCTGCAAGTTCTTTTTTTTCGCAAGAGTAAGACTAACAATATCCGTTCCCCCCGTAGAACCTCCAATCCGAATGATCAGTCCAACGGCTATTCCATAAAGTGCCCCCCCAATGATGCAAGAAAGAAGAATATCATCGCTAATAGGATGAATCGGAATAAATTTCATACTCATTGATAACACAAAGACAGCAAACCCTGTCAGCAAAATAAATTTTTTTCCTAAATATTTTAATCCTAAGAAAAATAGCGGAATATTGATCAGCAATATAATCCATCCAGTATTTATTTTTAAAAAATGGTGAATAAAAAAAGCGATGCCTGTCACACCACCTGAGGTCAGTTGATGAGGAATAAGAAACGTGTTAAAGGCAAATCCAAAAAGAATCGAGCAAAGTCCAATGACAATCAATTGAAAAATTAATCGTACCAACTTAGAACACCTCTATCTTAGTATGGTGCATTATTGGTTTTATATTGTCCTAACCATTAAAGTTTATTTCAAAAACAAAAACGCCATCCATCGAGGGCGTTTTAAAAGTCTTCAACATTAAATTAAATAACGTATAGGAACACGGTTAAAAAGTGTGCCAGACTTCCTAGCAAAATGAAAATATGAAAAATTTCATGGAAGCCCATGTATTTTGATTGCAAGAATTTAGGTTTAGCACCGTAGATAACCCCGCCAATGGTATAAAAAATTCCCCCGAGGATAAGCAAAAATAATCCATTAGGGTTTAAGCTTCCAGTAAGCGGTGAGAATACAAACACAATCATCCAGCCCATCGCTAAATACAAAGCGGTAGAAATCCAGCGCGGGCAATTAAACCAGACCATTTTAAAAACAACCCCGCTTATTGCAATACCCGCAATAATGGAAAATAGAATCGCCCCTATTTTTCCGTTCAAGCTAATAAAACAAAAAGGAGTATACGTACCAGCAATTAAAATGAAAATCATCGAATGATCGAGCCGGCGTAAAAAGGCAATGACTTTATCGCGGGCAATTACCATGTGATAAGTGGCTGATGCTGAGTAAAGCAGAATCATACTAACGCCGAAAATAATGACCGCAGTAATGGCAGTCGGTGAACTGGTTGTCGCAGCAGCTTTAATAACCATCGCAAGGAGCCCGGCAAAGGCTAATATTGCACCCGCTAAATGAGTCAGTCCATTAATAGGTTCGCGAATGTAATTGTTCATTTGTAATGCCTCCTATTACAACATGTAGTTTTAATAACTACTTATAATAATACTTACATACTCACATCTAGTCAATGTAAATTTGTTTAGGTATAATAAAAAATATAAAGCAAATGAACGGGGTTTTTAAATTGAAAAATATCAATCAAATTATTGAACAGCTTGGCCTAGAAGCAAGTTTAACCTTAGAGGAAATACCACAGATCGATTTATATATGGACCAGGTGATCCAATTATTTGAAAATAAATTCACTGAAACGAAGCGGAACGAGGACGACAAGGTCCTTACCAAAACGATGATCAACAATTACGCGAAAGGAAAACTCATTTTTCCAATCCATAATAAGAGATATTCAAAGGAGCATCTCATCCTGATGAGTCTGATATACCAACTAAAAGGGGCACTTTCGATCAATGATATTAAAGCTACCCTTGCTGGGATCAATCAAAAAATTATCAATGAAGAAATTGAACTTGAATCTTTTTATACCAGTTATCTGAATTTAACCCGCCAAAATGTTGAAGATTTTAAAGGAGACATTGAGGAAAGGGTAATGGAGGTTAAAAAAGAAATAATCGAGGTTGATCAAGGAAATTCGCAGGATCTTGAGCAGGTATTAATGATCTCTTCACTCGTTCATATGAGTAATTTATATCGCAAGGTAGCCGAAAAACTGGTCGATGAAATGACTATTGAAAAAGGAGAAAAGCGTCACAAATAGTTGTGGACGCTTTTTGTATTTTCAATTGTTACATCTTCGATTCCTGATCCGACATTGATCACTTTAGGTGCAGAATTTCGGCTCGTCACATTACATATTTGTATAGAATCGGCGCGATTTTTTCCGCCGAATACTTTAATATCGCTTCCCGCTTTTTTAAAATCCTTGACCGATATATTCTTTAATATTACGTTTCTGGCCCGATACTGAACAGCAATAGCTGGATGGCCTTTGTAGTCATAATTGGGATCACCAATCAAAGTAAAATGGTTGATTACGATATTTTTATAAGCTGAGACCACCATTCCGCGTGGCGTTGAGTCTTTATATAACTCAGTAAAAGTGGGCGTAATCGCTACAAGGTTGGTCGCGCAAATATTGTAGGCCGTTTTTGATTCAGCATCGGTACTTTTGTGGTGTCCAATATGGCGGAAATTAAATGAGCGGTTATCATTGACGGAAATATGCCCAATAATATGGACATTTGAAGCCGCTGAGGAATTTTCGTGCGCTTTAATTTCTACCCCGCCAAAGCAACTAGACGAAGAATTATTAACTAGCACCACATTCCTCGAACCATCATCGACCTCAAACCCATTAGAATTAGAAAATCCCTTTTTGTGGGCCCGGCCACTCGGATCACACATGTGGCAGCGTGAGATGAAGATATAATCACTGTGATGAGTGGTTATACCATCGTCGCCAAAGCCATAGCCGTTTAAGTTATCGAGCCAGACATACTTGCTTCCGCCGCGGGCGCGAAAACCGTCGCCAGCATAACTGTACAAAGTCGATGAAATATCAAAGCAATGCAGGCCTGGATTCATCGCTTCAACGTCCTTAACCCAACCATAGGTAACATTTGCATACGTTAAACAGCTTGAGTGGTTCCCCCAAGTACTTGTTTTAGCCACATCGCCAAGCCTTTCCACATTCCAGTCCAAACTTAGTGCCCCGACGAAAAGATGGTTGTTACCCTTCCAATGATTTGCGTTTGTGATTAGCCGAGTGCCTTTTTTTGCTGAATCATGAAGCTTAATGGTCGTCACGCCTTTTCCTGCCCCGACAAGCATAGTATAGGAGGGAAGTTGGATTCCCTTTGTGATAAAGACGCCAGCCGGTACCATTACCTTTACTTTTCCGTTACCAATCGCTTTTTTAAATGCAAGGGTGTTATCCGTTTTACCATCCCCGATTGCCCCAAAATCAACAACATTGACCTCTTGAATCACATTATTTTTTAAATTAGTGAACTCATTGTCCAACAGATCTTTCCAATCTGGTACAACGTCTCCAGCCTTATCTATTTTAACCCTTCCACGAGAATCGGTAGTTGTATAGGTGGATAAAAGGCGAAAAAAGAATGCTGCCATTTTTTGCGAAAGAGTTCCTGTAGAATGATTTCCATCCTTTCCACGATGAGAGGTTTTACTCACTAGGATTTTATTAAAAAGTTGTTCGGTTTCTTGGATAGCCTTTGTTAAATCAAATTGGTTGGTAATTTCGGCAAGGATTGCGGAGTTCCTTCTTGGATCATGGTTTTTCTCTAAATAAAGCAATCATTTCACACCCCAAAAGGACATATCTATTAAAATTATTATTACATTATGCGGAGATTAATAAAATTTTCATTTTTACAAACCATGAGCGAATCTGCCCACCAGTTAAAGTTTAACTTAAGAAGACTTTGGATGGAGCATGCGATTTGGACAAGTCGTTATATTGTTAGCGCAGAAGCAAATCTTGCTGAAAAGCAAATGGTCCTTGCAAGACTTTTGAGAAATCAGGACGAAATTGGGACACCAAACTTCGAAGTCTGTATTTAGTAATCTACGGTATATTATATAGATTGTAAATATTAGTACTTATACTAACAATGCAGACTACTTCAATAAGGCATAAAAAAATAGCCCACGACATCAAAGATAATATCCCCCTTTAAATTATAATTACATACAGAACCCAAAAATTTCATCTACACCCTAATTTTAAACATCCATTTTCATTATCTACTACAGTATGCTTTCATTATTTTGAAGCAAACTATACAAAACACTGTGATTTAATTAATGTTTAAGATGAAAAAGGGATGGTGTAAGATGACAAAGCAGCTTCCACCTGGCCAATTCGAAACAGAAAAATGGCCAATACTGCACAAAGGGGATGTTCCCGAGTTTAATGAAATCACATGGAATTTCAGACTTTTTGGTGAAGTGAAGGAAGAAAAGTCCTTAAACTATAAGGAAATCATGGAGCTTCCAAAGACCATATCAAGCGTTAACATGCATTGTGTTACCACCTGGTCTAAATTTGATACAACTTTTGAAGGAATTGCACTTAGAGAGTTATTGAAATTTGTTGAAATTAATGAAGGTGTAAAATACATTAAAATTTACGGTTACTACAATGGGGACAGATTTGGTTATTCTGCAAACCTGCCGCTAGAGCCTTTATTAGGGGACGATTCTTTATTTGTATACCGTTGGAAGGATATAAATCATGATTGGCAAGATATTGATCAAAAACATGGTTATCCACTAAGGTTTATTCCACCAGAAGTATTTTATCTATGGAAAGGCTCAAAGTGGGTTTCAGGGATTGAGTTTATGAAAGAAGACGAGGCTGGTTTTTGGGAAGAGCTTGGCTATTCGATGACAGCAAATCCATTTAAAGAGGAGCGGTACCGTTAACAAAGGCAATGAAACAAAAAGGAGGGTAAGAAGTACTTAAACTTTTGATACTTTGCCTCCAATAAAAAGGCAAGGCCATTTTTTTGTAACGGTGCAGGTTAATGGAAGAACGACAAAAACGAAAACAGAAAGAAAAACCGTAGTATTTTTCTCATTGAGGATCTCTTTATATTGTTAGTAAAGACTAATTGTTAATTCAAAGTCAACAGTGGACAGAAATTGAAAGAAACAACTCATTTTGTTCACAAACGGGTGCAATAATGTAAAATGAGCGATACTTAGAGGATCGCTTTTTTTTATTCGCTACGGTACAGTTCAATAAATTAAATGGGATAAAAGATACACAAGTTATTCGAAAAAAGGTTAAGTAAGGAAGATTTGGCAAATCATAAGTAGAAGGAGGATTTGAAATGAAATTTACTATTCGTATTTTCTTCAGGGAAAACTTTAATAATTCAATATTTGAAAGAGAGCTAAAAAAATCCTTAGAGGAAATTAGTGTATCTGTTACAAGTATTAATTTTAATCAATTTGAAGAAAAATACATACATAATAAAAGGAATATTATTGAGATAAATGTTGAAGTTAAAGGGGACTATATTGATTACAGAACCGTTTTTGGTTGTGTATTTTTAGTATTAGATGAACTTTCTTTAAATTTATCTGGATTAGATATAAATGAATAATAGGCCGCATTTCAGACTGAAGTGTTGACCATTTTGTCAATGCTGCAAAGTTCATAGCTGAAAATTATCGAAAATCAGGCTGCTAAATTTGGTGGCTTTTCTAAAGTGCCTAAAAATCCGAACATAGAGCAGATTTATGAGAATTTTTCCTCTATTAAAAAGGATTTGCGTAAAATTGAGTATTTCCATACAGATCGAGGAAGTGAGTTCAAAAACAAGATTATTGATGAGGCTCTAGAAACTTTCGAAATCAAGCGATCGTTGAACCTGAAAGGCTGCCCATATGACAATGCGGTGGCAGAGGCAACATTTGAGATCATTAAAACTGAGTTTGTAAGAGGAAAACAATTTACTAGTTTAGAAGAATTAACAAGGGAACTTAGAGACTATGTTCATAGGTTTTTATTGGATATCTCTGTTTATTAATATTTAGAAATGAAATGCCATCACAGTACTTTTCATCACATTTTTTATGTTAAGCAGGACATTCTAAGGTTACGTTGGTGTAATGTTAAATTTTATTTCCACAATAAAAAACTAATTAAGTTTTTAATGAATAATGATTAGTGTGATTGCCTTTTTTACAATTAACATAATCACACTATACGAAACTTGGTAAGGAGCTTGAATTAGGTGGCTAACTCAAAAGAAGTACTACTGTGGAGTATTGCTCTTCCTGGCTTTGGTCAATTTTTAAATGGCAAACTAATAAAAGGTATTGTTTTTGTATTTTTAGAATTCCTTATAAATGTAAATGCAAATTTTAATGTTGTTATAATTTCTAGTTTTCATGGAGAAATCGAAAAAGCCATTGCTCAAACTGATTACTTATGGCTAATGTTTTACCCTTGTTTATACTTTTTTGCTATGTGGGATGCTTTTAAAGATGCTGGTGGAGGAAATAGAAAATATTCTTATTTACCATTCGTTTTTTGTGCTTTCTTTGTAACAGTGGGGTGTATATATTCATCAACTTTCAAGATATTCGGATTTTTATTTGGCCCAATATGGTTACCAATTTTGTGCGTGATACCAGGAATTTGGATAGGCCTTTTACTAATGAAAATCATTAAAAAAGCTATTGAGAAACCTGAGAGCCAGTGAATTTAATTAGTATTCTTTTAACAGAAACTCTAATTAAATTATATTAATTACAATAATTAATAAAGTTTGAGATTTAGACTAAATGAATTAATTAGAAATATCCCCTGAATAATTACCAATATTTTTGTCATTCTAATAAGAGAAAATAAATAATGAAGGAGTCTTTTGTATGAACGTAAATGAGTTCGGCTTTCTTTGGTATCTACAATCAAGTTCGAATATGGTTAATATTTTTTTAAAAAATCTTATTGACACTGCTGAGGATAAAGATTTAAGAAGTGTTCTAGATGAAATCAATTCATTATCTACATTTCAAGAAAAAGAGGCTACAAAGATATTAAATGACAGCGGTTATAATGAAACGCCATTTTTCAGTGAAGTTGATTTATATAACTCCTCAGTAAAGCTTTTTACCGATCAATTAATCATTGAAATTCTAAAGCATATTACCGGAAATGGGATGCGGGTCCTCGCTTCTCAATATTCAGAACTAGCGGATATCAATGTAAAGAAATTCTTTAGTGAAGTCCTCAATAAGATTATTCAAATTGATGAATCTCTTTTAGGTTTATTAAAAGAAAAGAACTTGTTACAAAACAGTCCATTTTTATACATGAAAGCACATGAAAGAGAGAGTAAACTGTTTAAGGTTGTATCTACACAATTGAGACCACTTAATGCGGTAGAATTGGGACATATGTCCAGTTCACTTCAATGCAATAATGTTGGTGTTGCTCTATGCACTGCTTTTGCTGATGTTGTAAAAGATGAAGAGTCAAAGCAATTATTTAATGATGGCAAGAAATTAGCATTTCATCAAGCTGCTACTTTATCGGATATTTTCAGGGAAAACGGAGTTAGTACTACAACTGGACTAGAGAGCTTCGTTCATAGGGTCCATGAATCTCCATTTTCAGATAAGTTAATGACGAACCTAATAATGTTTTTAAATCCTGTTGGAATAATAAATTTACAAAACGCTGCTGTATCTAGTTATAAGAAGAATCATGTCAAAATACTAAGTGAATTAATAGAACAGGTCCAAAGTTTTTCAGAAAAGGGGTTTAAACTATTGGTTAAAAAAGGTTGGTTTAATGAACCACCAGTAACTAGTAGGTCAATTAAATAATTATAAACTGAATCCAATAGTGTAAATAATAAAGAAGGAGGAGTTTATGGAAAAATCAACCGATTCTATAGAGCAAAATTTTAAATTCTTCCAAGATAAACTTACACATTATGAGGATATAGAATTTAGAATTTTAAATCCTTGAAATATTAAAGGGAAGCAAATTATTTTTATGTATTATGAAAATATTGTTGACGAAACATTATTATACTAATCCTTGCTTGAAAAAGTTGTCAAAAATTATCCTCACGAAAAGATGATGTCGATATCGCAGTATTAGAAAATGTGTTTCCCACAGCATCAGTTTTTTTAGTTAAAATTGAAGATATATTGTCGTACTTATATGGTTTTTTTATCATCTTATTACCTAAAAAGAATAAGGCAGGAATAATCTATTACTCTAAAAAGACTTTTAGGCAAGTGGGAGAACCACAATCTGAAGTGGTTATAAGGGGGCCAAGAGAGGGATTCGTTGAAGTTATAAGAACGAATGTTGCCATGATTCGCAGTAGACTACCCAGTACCAACATGACTCAGGTACGATTTAACGTTTATTAGAAAATGATCCACTTTCTCTGTTCCCACAAATAATCTCAACCGCAAGGCCTGATAAGCTTACATATGATATCAGAGGGGAGAATCGCAATACTCCTTGACGGGAGCCCTCACGCTTTAATTTTGCTATCTACGTTGAAAATGTTCTTGCAAGCATCTGAGGATTATTATGAGAGGTTTTGGTTAGGGGTTACATTAAGAGCTGTACGGTTCTTTGCACTTTTAATAGCATTATTATTGCCTTGAATCGGCTACACTTAAAGTAGACTAACAGCCAAATCAGGGCATAATCCCACCACACCAAATTCTTCATATAAATTTATCCATCGTCCAAGCTGTGAATGTGTTTTGATACCATGTTTCTTAGCTCAAGACTTAACCCCCATTTTTCCTTCTTTATATTCACTTACTACCATGAGCTTAAATTCTTCGCTATATTTAGCTATAAATAAACACCCCAAAAGTCAGATTTTACTCTAACTTTTGGGGTACAGTACCCTAACTGCCCCTTTTTATTCATGAAATTTAGTTTTAAAAAACCAGTTGTGAAAAGCTTGTGTTAAGTAATCGGTTATCCAAATTGTTATAAAACTCCAATACCAAGTCCATTTTTTATATTTAATTAATTTTGTATATTTCACTGCAATTATTTCAAAGATGACTATTACAGAAGTACTAATAAAGCAATGCAGGGTTTTTAAAAGGTTAGATTTATTTTTTGGATAGTACAAACTAAATAAAGCGCACAGTCCAGGATATATAAAGTATTCAAATGAAAAAGTAGCTTTATTTGCTTTTTTGAAAAATAAGCGATATGGGTAGGAAATTAAGTTTTTTTCTACCACTAGTAATCCAAAAATCCATGTTAGTGCTTGTTTAAATAAAAATACAACTAGTGATTCACGAATTTTATTTTTTGGTGTAAATTTTATTAATAATAATGACACAATTATCCAGGATGAAATTTCGATAGTTTTCTCTGCTTTGTATTTCATTCATTATCCTCCTTTAATNNAATAAATAGTGTTTACTTTTAGAATTAATTAAATCAATTTTTGTTTAAGGTAAAATTATAAACGAAAACGGAAGCGTTGATTAGTGGATAGAATGAGGGCCAAGGTATTTGGTCCTTTTTGTGTCCATAAGCGGGCAGAGAGTTTCTGAATATTTTGTGAACAGAAAGAATGTAGATTGGGTTATAAAACGGAATGGTTTAGGATAATAGTAGGATTATTTTTTAAATAGAAGGGAGGAATATCAACCATGAAAAATCAAAAGTTCATAAGTGCACTTGTCTTCTTTATTACCATTTTTTCAATCGTTGCCACAACATACGCACTCTTCTCTAGTCAAGGACCTGGTCAGTACGA
>NZ_JBALSN010000364.1:0-5882 GCF_036966985.1 Neobacillus drentensis
TACCCTGTCCATGTTGGCAGCGTCACTTTCAATGGCTCAGTCGACTTCCCATCCTTTGTACTACTTGCCGCATCCTTTTTACCACATGCCGCTAGTGCGAATAGCAACATCAGTGAACAAATAACCAATAACCACTTTTTCACTTCAAAATCCCCCTTGTTTTTTAAAAATATACCGATTTTTATCCGTTGCTCTATTAAACAGAATCAAGAATGAAGGACACCTGATAACATTCCATTTCCTATTTCGTCAGCTTGGCGAACAGCGTCAATAACCATTTCAGGTGAGACTTCAAATGGCATATTTGCCATATCCTCGATGGTAACGGTAATTTCCCCAAGCTTCTGCCACTGACTTTCTGTTAAGTTCGTTATTCCCATTTGCTTTAAAGTAAAAGGAAGTCCTACTTCCTGGTAATAACTTATTAACTCTTTCAGTTCGTCCTCACAGGTATTCTCCATACACAACTGTGCAAGAATCCCAAAGGCAACAATTTCCCCGTGATAGGTATGATGGACTTCAGGAAAAATCGTTAACCCAGAATAAATCGCATGGGCTCCTGCTGTTCGGCAGTCATCCCCGCCATACCCACTGACACTGCCACTGACTAAAATAATGGTATCAATGACATCTTCTAACTCTTTTGTCACTGTTTGGGTTCGAACAGATGTGACAGCTTTTTTCCCAATTTGAAGCAGCGTCTGATAAACCTGTCCCGCTATCGCAACAGCCGTCTGATTTAATATGGTAGGCGTCGCTTTTTTCACAGAGGATTTGGTCTCAAACCATTTTGCCAATGTATCTCCAATACCTGCGATTAAAAAGCGTACCGGTGCGTTCATGATGATTTCCGAATCCACTAAGACTAATTCAGGTGCCTTCGACTTACGTTCAATCCCAATAAATTCACCATCATTGCTATAAAGGATGGTAATAGGCGTAGCTGCTGCACAGGTTGCTGCGATGGTTGGGATGGCTACTAACGGTTTGTTAAGTTGATAAGCAACAGCTTTAACTGTATCAATGGCTTTGCCTCCACCCGTCGTAATAAGAACATCAATCTGTTCATCCTTTAAGTCGGCTACTAATCGATCAATATTCGCCTGAGATGATTCACCACCATACCAAAGCGAATGTTTTAATAAAATCTCGTGTTCTGACAAGCTCTTTCTTAATGAATCTTCTACTAGTCCTCTACTAATCTGGCCTCCAATAAGAGCGGCTGTTTTTCCAAATTTTTTTATGTACCTACCCGCATCTTCTAGTAAACCACTATTTCTAATATATTGAGCTGGTCCCACCGTTACTTTCATATTACACCCCGAATCCCTTATAAATTATTTAAAAATGAATAATATTCTTTAAATATAAATACTTGCCTACTTTATGTCAATATATTTTCTCAATATTCTATCATCAAGTAAAAATACAAATATCACTATAAAAATACATAAAATATACTATTTAGAAATATTACCGTTTATTATTGTTGTATAAATATAATCAACCACCTTTCTTTTCGCCTTGAAATTTCCCCCTTTTGATAAGGATTTTCGATGCTTTTGTGGTCGCTTCGTTTGTGTCTCACACCTAAAAATTATGCAAGTTTTATGCCAGTTTCAATCTATTTCGTACTTTCTGAGCTTTCTAAACACAGAAGGTTGACTTATCCCTAATGCTTTTGCCATGTCTATCGTTGTTTTGTATTGTTTCCTAGCCTTAAGTAACACTTGCTTTTCCACACTATCCAGAATCTCATTCAATGAACGATTATTGTCATCAACAGACTGCTCGGTAGGATAAGATCTTTGAAAATGAGGCGGCAGGTTTTCGATTTCAATCAGTTGTTTCGAAGAAGTAACTACAAGTCTTTCAATTAAATTGATTAATTCTCGGACATTTCCCCTCCACTCTTGTGTAAATAACAGATGCAAAACACCTTCATCAAGGCTTCGTTCACGGTGATACTTTTTAGAAAAATACGTTAAAAAGTGTTCAATTAACGGGATTATATCGGTTGAGCGCTTTCTTAATGGCGGGATGGTAATGGGTACAACATTTAAACGGAAGTAGAGGTCATGTCTAAAGATTTTTTCTTCCACTGCTTTCTCTAGGTCTCTATTTGTTGCGGCAAGAATACGAAAGTCAACCGTTCGCAGCTTCGTTCCACCAACACGGTAAAATTGCTTTTCCTGAATGAATTTGAGGATTTTCACTTGATTGGCTAACGATAACTCACCAATTTCATCTAAAAATAAGGTTCCTCCTTCTGCAAGCTCAGCTAGCCCGATCTTGCCTTTTGAATGAGCACCAGTAAATGCCCCTGACTCATATCCGAAAAACTCTGCCTCAAACAGCGCTTCGGGGATCGCACCGCAGTTTACCTCGATAAAAGGGCCGTCTTTCCGAGAACTTTTTTTATGAATGAATTTAGCAATGTGTGATTTCCCTACACCGGTTTCGCCCAGCAGCAACACATTAACATCAATTTCAGCCACTTGCAGGGCGAGTTGAAGTACTTTTTTCATTTCCGTACTCGTTGCAATCATTCCGTCTGAATCAAATTGAAGATTTCTTAGCATTTCCAGTTCACTTTTCACTCGTTCCATTTCGTCTTCGATGTCCGTTAAGTATTTTTTCATGTTAAGTAACTCGGTAACATCATGTGAATAACTGACGATCCGTACTAAATTATCATTTTGATCGAAGACGGGAATCCCCGTTACAAGTAACTTTTCCCCCTTATTAGTCGTTTGAACCAGGGTTATTTTCTTTTTTTCTTTAATAACCAACGGCGTCAAAATCGGTGTAAAAACCCCTTCTTTTTCGAGTTCATAAACGGACCGACCGACCATTTCCTTGGACTTCATATTATAGATTCCTTCGGTTGCTTCACTAACCTTCAAAATAATCCCATCTGTGTCGGTCACTAAAATATCATCCTGTAATGAATGAAGAATGGCTTCACTTTCATTCCAAACTTTTTTTTCATCACTCACAAATTCCCCTCCCTTCTTTAACTTTACCAAGCAATATTTTATTCATTTTTGAATAGAAAACGAGGTAAACTTCTTGATAGTACAGTTATATCAGATAATTGATAAAATTTATACTTTTTTGAATAAATTATTCGATTTTGTATAATTAAAATCTTTCATCTGAAATTCAAGAGGCAATAAGTACTGAATTAAAGGGATGTAGTGGATTCACATTCGTAGTGATAACTTCATAAGAGACATACTATTACGCTATGATTACCGCTAAAACCAATAAATTAATATAACGGGCATCATACGAGCTCTACGTTTACCGCCAAGACCAAAAATTCGGTGCAGTGGGCAGCATACCCTCTCTATGATTACCACTAAGGCCGAAAATTCGGTGTAACGGGCAGCATACCCTCTCTTTGCTTTTTTGGATGAGACCGGTTAGGCTCAGTTGCCTTTTTTTATGATAAAATAGCAATATGACAAACGATGAAAATATCTTAAATGAGGGAGAATGAATCTTGAATAATAGAATTGCATTATCTTGGAGTGGCGGAAAAGATTGTTGTATGGCCTTGGATACTCTAATATCCCAGGGTTTTGAAGTGGTCTGCTTGGTTACAACTGTTCCCACAGAACTTGGACGAACATTTGGACATGGTGAACGTACAGAAATGATTAAACTACAAGGTGAAGCTCTAAACATACCGGTTCATTTTATCGAATGTACATACGAAAACTATACAAGTCAATTTGTCAACGCAGTGGAATACTTGAAAAATCAATTGAATGTCACGGGAATCGCCTACGGAGATCTTTATTTAGACGAACATCGGGAATGGGGAGAAAAAGTAGCAGCCGCTGCAGATGTCGAGGCCCTGTATCCATTGTGGATGAAAAAGGAAGAAGCCTTACCATCTCTAGGTAAGTTTGTCCAATCGGGTTATGAAGCAATTGTAATTCGTGTACGCGAAGATGTTCTAAATGACACCTGGCTTGGTAGAATTGTAGATGAGTCCTTCCTGCGAGATGTACAACAAACTACTATTTGTCCCATGGGGGAAGCGGGTGAATACCATACTTTTGTCTATGATGGACCTCTATTTTTAAGAAGAATTCAATTGGAACAAGGAGAATTAATCCAGCTGGAAACGACAAAGAAACTTGAATTTAAGAGTTATAGTTTAATGGAGCGTTAAGACCACGATATGGGTTGAAATTAACAAAAAGGGGGAGTTCCCCCTTTGTTATTTCGACCACTATTAATACGGATCAGAAGGTTCCCCCATTTCCTGAGCTTGTTTTACAGCATCTTCCATTTTTGATTCTACAGTTTTTCCAACCATTTTTATTCCTTCTGCAATCCTCTTTCCATAATCAGGAACACATTGTGTCAGCATATCCACCATTCGGTCTTGAATTTCTTTTCGACAAGCCGCAAGTGCTCCCGATAAATTTGAAATTAATTCATTCTTCTCCCAGTCGTTAAACCGCCGGTAGGTTTCTCCCGCTTGACCAAAATTATTCTCACGCGAGATTCGTTCTCTCACTAGGTTTCCTTCCACATGTGGCTGATGTTCTTTACCAGGGTTGTTCGCTTCTTTTAGTCCACCAATAAGGGATGGTTCATAATTAACATGAGGATTTTTTAACTTCCCGAAATCCTGTCTATAATCCATTTGACCTCCATCTTGGTTTGTCGCAACATGAGTTTTTGGTCGATTGATAGGCAGCTGTAAGTAGTTGGTGCCCACCCGATACCGCTGGGTATCAGAATAAGAGTAGGTCCGCCCCTGTAATAATTTATCATCGGAGAAATCAAGGCCATCTACGAGCACACCAGTGCCAAAAGCTACTTGTTCTACTTCGGCAAAGTAATTTTCCGGATTTTTATTTAAGACCATTCTTCCAACCTTATGCCATGGAAAATCTTCTTTATACCAAAGCTTGGTTGGATCGAGTGGATCAAAATCCAGTTCCGGATGCTCTCCATCTTCCATGACTTGAACATAAAGTTCCCATTCTGGATAATCACCTTTTTCAATTGCTTCGTATAAGTCTTGAGTCGCATGACTATAATTCTTGCTTTGAATTTCATCTGCTTCTTGTTGACTTAGATTTTTTATTCCCTGTTTTGGCTCCCAATGATATTTAACGAGAACCGCTTTTCCTTCTTCATTCACCCACTTATACGCATGCACACCTGAGCCTTGCATTTGCCGGTAGTTTGCCGGAATCCCCCATGGAGAAAATACAAAGGTGACCATATGCATGGATTCTGGTGTTTGACATAAAAAATCAAACATTCTCTCCGGATCTGACAGGTTCGTGACCGGACTAGGCTTAAAGGAATGGACCATATCGGGGAATTTTAATGGATCTCTGATAAAAAATATCTTTAAGTTATTCCCTACTAAATCCCAGTTTCCATCCTCTGTATAAAATTTAATCGCAAATCCTCTTGGGTCGCGTAATGTTTCTGGTGAATGCCCGCCATGAACGACGGACGAAAAACGTACAAATACAGGTGTTTGTTTTTCAGTATTCGTAAACACCTTTGCCCTCGTATATTTCGAAATCGGTTCTCCATTAATCGTTCCGTAGGACTCAAAATATCCATGAGCACCGGCACCACGCGCATGAACGATGCGCTCTGGAATTTTTTCTCGGTCAAAATGGCTGATTTTTTCTAAAAAATCATAATTCTCTAACGTCATAGGTCCGCGGTTTCCAACAGTTCGAACATTTTGGTTATCCGTTACAGGGTGTCCCTGTCGGTTGGTTAGTATATCTTTAGAATGATCATTCTCTCCATTTACTTGGTTTTCCATTTATAACCCTCCTTTTTTCACCTTTGTAAGTATTTCCAAAAGCTGATGGACTATGCAAAAATTG
>NZ_JBALSN010000364.1:5893-6240 GCF_036966985.1 Neobacillus drentensis
AATTTTAATTTAATGGTGTGCTTTGATATGATAATAGAAAGTTAAATCCTTACAATAATAGGAGAACCTAAATTTATTTTAAAAATATGAACATAAGGGTGCCATCCATGAAAACATATACACAAGTATTCCAGGGGACTGCTTTTACCAGCAAGTCACCAAAAGAAATCCACCTATTAAAAGATCATCTTTTCTGTATTAATGAGAACGGTATGATTGTAAAAGTCGTATCTTCAGAAGAGGCTGACTACCAGCCTTTATTAGATGCTTATCAAGAAGAGGAAAACTTTCATCGCCTAGCTGAAGGTCAATATTTCTTACCTGGATTTGTTGATTTACATGTACAT
>NZ_JBALSN010000365.1:0-14786 GCF_036966985.1 Neobacillus drentensis
ATATAATAGTGGCTGAGGTAGAAAGAAATGGTAAATATGGCTTTCGACGCATATTCACAGTCAGTATACTATAAAGATACTATTACAGAGTATTAATGCCCATTTGAATTCTACTAATAAATGAAAAAGGCAGGATATACTATGAAATTATAAATCGTGAGGTGGAAAAAATTGAAGGCAGATGCTGTTTTTGAAGGTGGTGGGGCTAGGGGAATTGCTTTTATTGGAGCGATTCATGCAATGGAAGAGGAAAAAGTAGAGTGGCAAAGATTGGCTGGAACATCAGCGGGAGCTATCATCGCTGCTCTTTTGGCAAGCGGTTATAAAAGCTATGAAATTAGAGGTCACCTAAGTAAACTGGATTTTTCTAAACTTCGGGGCAGGACGTACTTGAATAGAATTCCTATTTTCGGCTCCTTATTAGAACTACTGTTTCATCTTGGTATGTATAAAAATGATTATTTGGAAACATGGCTGGATTCGCTTCTTACAGAAAAAGGGATTAAGACGTTTGCCGATCTTCCAAAAGATAAATTGAAGATAATTGCTTCTGATGTATCGAATGGGCAGATGCTTATTTTGCCGGATGATTTGGAACGCTATGGGATGACTCCTGCTGAATTAAAAATTTCAACCGCCGTTATGATGAGTGCCTCTCTGCCGTTTTTCTACCGTCCAGTTATTTGGAAATCAAAAGACAGTATAAAATCTTACATTTTAGATGGTGGTTTACTAAGTAACTTCCCAATATGGATATTTGATACGGACAATCCTCGGTTTCCAACGTTTGGCTTCCGTTTTGTGAAAGATAAAGTTAACATAGATGCTGTTATACCAACCCCCCTCCACCTTTTTAAAAATATTATTAAAACGATGATTCAAGCCCATGATTTACGATATCTGAACAAAGATGCAATTGAACGGACTATTCAAATTCCAACAGGTGATATCAATGCTACTGATTTTGAACTGGATAAGGATGAAATCGATTTTCTCTATATGTCAGGTTATGCTTCTACAAAAGAATTTTTATCGAAATGGGATTTTGAACAATATAAGAGTAAAAGAATGCAAAGATCAAAGACTAAGTAGCAAAAATTTATATTTGTAAAAGAAGCCATGCTTATCGCAAGCACGGCTTTTCTCATCGCCACCATTGCCACCATTTCCTTTGCTCTGCAGCTGCGATTTGCTTTCTGGTTTCTTCATTAAACATTTTACTTCGTTCTTTCTCGAGTTGCTCCATCCGTTCTACATACTTGAAAATTAGATTGATTTTCTCTTCTTGCTTAGCTTCCCGAACTGCCTTCTCCTTCAAAAGTTTGATTAATTCTACGTTTATTTGCTCCAAATGTTCTATACGATCCAATAACTCATTAGTGTCAGTATTCTGCTCAAGATCCCCATCATTACTAGTCTGTAACGGTACCTCTTCCGAAAGGGTTACCAGTTTATATTCTTCAGAAACCCATGTCATCACTGCTTCGGCAGAACGATCCATCGTCATACCCTCTTGGTTACAGAATTCGATTAACTTGCGGAGTGTAATAACATCTTTTTCAAAATATGTTCTATGACCTCTATTATTGCGCTGAACTGGATACCCATGTCCTTCCAAGAGAGAGGCATACTTCCGTAATGTACTCGCGTCAATTCCAAGCAATTCCTGTAAATCACTAGGTGAATATTTGGTCGTCATAACACTGCACCTCCAATTTAACACTTCTATAAATCGCTGAGAATTTCCTTTCATTAATTAGAAAATCAATCTTCTGTACTAGTTAGATGTTTTTATCTATTTGCAAGTCAATTCAGTCGCTGATAATCAGCATTGAGAATTATAGGTTTAAGCATTATATGGAAGGATATGGCTAAAAAGGTTAGGATGTCAGAGGTATATTCACGAGTTTGGATGACATTCTTTTATACAGCAAAATACACAGATATTTCGACTTTGTGTGACCTAGGATATAAATGTTAAGATGAAAACTACGTTATAGAACAATTCGCCATGTGAAAAAAACTGAAAGGAATGATTTGTTATCAATCATTTACAATTAAGTTATACGAGCGAAATGGAAAAAGCGATGCGTAGTGCCCATGGTGTAGGTTATGAAGACTACAGTAGACATCATACAGTGAGAATGAGAGTCGAAAAACGCCGTAAAAAGGACTATATTAGGTGTCGCAGAATGACAGCGGATTTAGACCGACTTGCTCATTATAATAATCGCTTAAAGGCATGAATGAAAAGGGAAACCAATGTGAATAAACCACAATGGTTTCCCTTTTTTTACTTTTTAGATCTGGCACTTCTCAATATTTGAAGGTGTGTTTTTTTTACTATTTTTAAATCAAATAAATAGGTGTATCTTAACTGGACAATAAATTTATAGTTAAGTAGACTACAACTAAATCATAATAACCGCCTTTATTTCTTATCAAGATAAAATTTTGGTCTGCGATTATTGTAATGTATCAGGAAAATATCCTGCCACCTAAACTACTATAGAGGAGAATGAACATGTTAGAATTTGATACATCTATGGACCAACTCGCCACGATTAAAGTCATCGGTGTAGGCGGCGGGGGAAACAACGCCGTGAATCGTATGATCGACGAAGGCGTTGAGGGTGTAGAATTTATTGCCGTAAATACAGATGCACAAGCCCTTAATCAATCAAAAGCAGCGGTTACGATGCAAATCGGTACAGCATTGACAAGAGGTTTGGGAGCAGGAGCGAATCCGGAAATAGGTAGAAGAGCTGTGGAAGAAAGTAAACAGCAAATAAAGGAAGTGTTAGAAGGCGCAGACATGGTTTTTGTTACAGCAGGAATGGGCGGTGGTACGGGGACTGGCGCAGCGCCAGCCATTGCAGAAATTGCCCGTAATCTTGGTGCCTTGACAATTGGGGTTGTAACACGTCCGTTTAAATTTGAAGGCAAGAGGCGTGCGGCTAACGCAGAAAATGGAATTAGCGAGATGAGGGAAGCAGTAGACACTTTGATTATTATCCCCAACGATCGCTTATTAGAGATTGTAGATAAAAAAACTCCTATGATTGAAGCTTTCCGTGAAGCGGATAATGTACTCCGCCAAGGGGTTCAAGGAATTTCTGATTTAATTGCTGTACCAGGTTTAATTAATCTGGACTTTGCTGACGTGAAAACCGTTATGTCCCATAAGGGAACGGCGTTAATGGGAATTGGTATTGCCAAAGGTAATAATCGTGCTGTTGAGGCTGCAGAGAAAGCCTTAAATAGTCCATTACTTGAAACTTCCATTAATGGGGCTCATGGTGTGATCATGAACATAACTGGGGGAAATAATTTAAGTCTTTTTGAAGTACAGGAGGCAGCTGATATCGTTGCTTCTGCTTCTCATGAGGAATTAAATATGATTTTTGGTTCAGTCATAAACGAAAACTTAGTGGAAGAAATTATTGTGACTGTTATTGCCACAGGCTTCACTGAGAAAGAGGAGCCAACAATACAAATGTCTACAAAGCCAATAGTGGAAGAGATACCGAATACATATCAAAGGGAGCAACGAGTACAACGTAACCCAATAAACCGTAACGAACAAGTGCATGATTATGACAGACACTCAGAACAGACAGAAGAATCTCTGGATATTCCATCGTTCTTGCGTAATCGAAAAAGACGATTTTGATAAAATTAAAATCCCCTACTAGTTAGATATTAATAGTCTATCTAGTAGGGGATTTTTTAGTAGGCAGTTTTCCGTGATTAATTATTTGAGGGATCGGAAGGGCCTCCTGAAGCTTGAACGGTCCGAATTAATATTTCTGTACTATTTCTATGTTTGAATCCATTGATTATTGCGAATTTTTATGACATTTACACCTCTAGTTCTAATGAAAGACCAATCTAGTATGTTATAATACTATCAAATTAAAAAGAGGCGGGAGTGAATGGTATGATTATTCGAAGCAAAGCGAATGTGGAGCAGTTTTGTGAGAGGTTTGGTGATTGGGGGAGCTGGGATGGTTCGAAACACTACATCGCCATAGAAGATGAAGAAAACAACGGAGTCCTTACGTTTATGCAATATCCTGATGGCACATTGACTGCTCATCGGAAATACCAAACGTATTGGGACATAAAGGAATTCCCAGTTGATACTAAAGATATTTGGCGGTATAGAAAAGTATTAAATAATTATTTGAAAAATATCAATAATTAACATAGGCGACTCTGATTTTTCTGAGTCGTTTTCAACTTTTTAGTAACTCTTATTGTTATGAATTAAACAATTGATTTATGAAAAACTACAAGAGAGCCAACCGGCACTATGAAAGAAAGAGGTGAAAATGTGATTTTAACACATCCTACAGATTATGAAGTACACCTTTTTCATGAAGGAAATTTATACGAGAGCTACAATGTATTTGGTGCTCATCCTGAAACGCAAAAAGGAGTAAAGGGTACTCGCTTCTCTGTTTGGGCTCCTCATGCTATTGAAGTGAAAGTTGTCGGAAACTTCAATAAATGGGATGGCAGCAATCATGGAATGACTAAGGTAAATAATGAAGGAATATGGTCAATATTTATACCTGGCCTACTAGAAAATGAAATCTATAAATATCAAATTGAAACAGCAGCTGGAAATAAGTTCTTAAAAGCAGACCCATATGCCTTTTATTCAGAGGTCAGGCCTCACACAGCGTCTGTAATTTATAATATTGAAGGATATGATTGGCAGGATCAACAGTGGTTCAAAAATAAAAAAAAGAAAAGGATTTATGAAGAACCGCTTGCCATTTACGAGATTCATTTAGGTTCGTGGAGAAAAAAGGATGAAGAAACATTTTATACATATAGAGAGTTAGCTGCTGAACTAATTCCATACGTACTTGAGCATCATTTTACACATATTGAAATAATGCCACTTGTTGAACATCCCTATGATCGTTCATGGGGATATCAAGGAACAGGATACTATTCTACAACAAGTCGCTATGGGAGTCCGCACGATTTAATGTATTTTATCGATCAATGTCATCAAAGCGGTATCGGTGTTATTCTTGATTGGGTTCCTGGACATTTTTGCAAAGATGCCCACGGTTTGTATATGTTTGATGGAAGGCCAACTTATGAATATAAAGATATATTTGTACGGGAAAACGAGGTATGGGGAACAGCCAATTTTGATTTGGGGAAAGGTGAAGTAAAAAGCTTCTTAATTTCAAATGCCCTATTCTGGATGAAATACTATCACGTCGATGGATTTAGAGTGGATGCAGTTGCCAATATGCTGTACTGGAATGCCGGGGGTATTTCTCAAAAAAATGAATACGCGGTATCCTTCTTACGAAATTTGAATGAAGTGGTTTTTGAGACCGACCCTACAGTCCTAATGATTGCAGAAGATTCGACAGATTGGCCGCTTGTGACAGGGCCTGCCTATGAAGGTGGTTTAGGCTTTAACTATAAGTGGAATATGGGTTGGATGAATGATATTTTGAAATACATGGAAGAAGAACCTCAGAACAGAAAGTCTTTGCATGATAAAGTAACCTTTTCCTTAATGTATGCTTATTCCGAAAACTTCATCTTACCATTCTCACATGATGAAGTTGTACACGGTAAAAAATCACTGTTAAATAAAATGCCAGGTGATTATTGGCGTAAATTCGCCCAACTTCGCTTATTATTTGGGTATCTAATGACACACCCTGGTAAAAAGCTCCTATTTATGGGCGGAGAATTTGGACAGTTTGATGAATGGAAGGATTTAGAGGATTTAGATTGGGTGTTACACGATTTTGAGATGCACCGCGTTTTGAATGATTACTTTAAAGAATTAATGCAGTTATACAAACGTACGAAAGCATTGTGGGAGCTTGATCATTCAAATGAAGGATTTGAGTGGATTGATGCTAATAACAAAGATCAAAGTATTTTCTCTTATATAAGAAAAGGAAAAAAAGAAAGCGATCTTCTAATTATAGTTTGTAATTTTACAGAGGTCGTATATGAAAACTTCAAAGTCGGGGTTCCATCCTACGCATATTATAATGAAATTTTTAATAGTGATGCGGTTTCCTTTGGTGGTTCAGGGCAAATAAATAAAAAGAAAATCAAATCCCTTGAAAAACCGTTTCACAACCAGCCAAGTCATTTAGAAATGACCATCCCGCCTTTTGGAATATCCATCTTACAGCCAGTGAAAACAAGAAAGGGGAGTATAAGCAATGGGAAAGAAAAAACAGTGCGTAGCCATGCTGTTAGCAGGCGGTCAAGGTAGCCGATTAAGTGCATTAACAAGACATAAAGCAAAACCAGCTGTTTCATTCGGAGGGAAATATCGAATTATTGATTTTCCATTAAGTAATTGCACAAACTCAGGAATTGATACAGTTGGGGTATTAACTCAGTATCTGCCCCTTGTATTACATACCTATATCGGAATTGGAAATGCATGGGATTTAGATCGAATTAATGGCGGCGTTACCGTCTTGCCTCCCTATTCGGAAACAGCAGGTCTTAGGTGGTATAAAGGTACTGCAAACGCAATTTATCAAAATATAAACTATTTAAAACAATACAATCCGGAATATGTCCTCATTCTTTCAGGTGACCACATTTATAAAATGGATTATTCCAAAATGCTAGCGTATCATATTGATAAAGAGGCAGATGTTTCCATCTCCGTCATTGAAGTACCTTGGGAGGAAGCAAGCCGTTTTGGGATTATGAATACAAATGTGGATTTAGACATTATTGAATTTGAGGAAAAACCGAAAGATCCAAAAAGTAACTTAGCATCAATGGGCATTTACATTTTTAAATGGCCGGTTTTAAGAACCTTTTTAGAAATGGATGATAAAAACCCTGAATCTTCCAATGATTTTGGCAAGGATATTATTCCTCTATTACTGGAAGAAAAGAAAAAGGTAGTGGCTTATCCATTCAAGGGTTACTGGAAGGATGTTGGGACTGTAGGCAGCTTGTGGGAAGCCAATATGGATTTATTAAAAGAGGAAACCGACTTGGATCTTTATGACCGTAATTGGAGAATTTACTCTGTAAATCCAAATCAACCGCCTCAATATATTGCCTCGACCGCTCACATTGAAGAGTCATTAATTAATGAGGGCTGTATTGTAGAAGGGACCATAAAGCATTCTGTTTTGTTCCAGGGCGTTACAGTTGAGGAAGGTAGTGTGATTCAAGACTCAGTGATCATGCCAAATGCCCATGTTGGAAAAAATGCAGTGATTGAACGCGCCATTATCGCTCCAGGAATGACAGTGGAGGACAATGCCGTTATTCGTCCATCAAAGAACAATGATGCCGTCATATTGTATGCGGATGAAGATTAGTTAACAACCACAGAAAGGAAGGTCGATCCTATGCCGTGTTCAATGCTTGGAATTATAAATGCAACGAATGAGTTTGACTCGTTTAAAAACTTAACTGCTCATCGTTCTTTAGCATCTCTACCGTTTGCCGGTCGATATCGATTAGTCGATTTTATGTTATCAAATATGGTGAATTCGGGAATTACCAATGTGGCTATTTTCACTGGAAAAGAAGTTCGGTCACTGATCGATCATTTAGGGTCAGGCAAACAATGGGACCTGGACAGAAAGCGTGATGGTCTGTTTGTCTTTTCCCCTGAGGGCACTTCAAGAATCGAGCGATTTGGTTCTTTTGCCCATTTTGCAAACAATATTACCTATTTCTTACGCAGTAAGCAAAAATACGTAGTGATTACAAATTGCAATACAATCGGAACCATTGATTTTTGTAAAATATTAGATCACCATATTGAAACAGAAGCGGATATTACCGAGGTGTTTCATAATGGGCAATCGCTGCAAACATACATTTTGGACAAAAATTTATTACTCTCTCTGTTTGAACAATACAAAAATCAAGGTTATTACACGATTTTTGATGTTGTGCATGATAAACGCCATAAATTTAAAATTAATATGTATGAATGGGCTGGCTATATTACCATAATTGACTCCCTCCAAAGCTATTATCAAAATAGTTTGGATTTGCTGCAGCCAACCGTATGGAAGCAGGTTTTTACGAAGAATGAGCCAATCTTTACAAAGGTAAAAGATGAGCCGCCAACACAATACAAAAATGCTGCAAAGGTTACGAACTCAATGATCGCAAATGGATGTATTATTCAAGGAGAAGTAGAAAATAGTATTCTTTTCCGTTCGGTTAAAGTTGGAAAAGGAGCTGTGATTCGTAATTCTATTATTATGCAGAAGTGTCAAATAGGTGAGAATTGTATCCTAGATGGTGTAATATTGGATAAGGATGTCAAGATAGATAATGGAGTACAACTAGCTGGAACTAGAGAGACACCTTATCTAGTAGAAAAAGGAACAGTTCAAAAGGGGCGTTGAGAAAAAGTGAAAGTCTTATTTGCAGTATCTGAGTGTGTCCCGTTTGTCAAAACAGGAGGCCTTGCGGATGTAGCGGGTGCACTTCCTAAGGCGTTAAAAAAGTTAGGGACTGAAGTACGTGTCATTTTACCAAATTATAGTTTAATTCCTGAAAAACTTAAAAGTTTATTTCAATTTCAACAAGCGATAAATGTACAGGTAGGATTTCGCAGTCAATACTGCGGTATCCTTACTGCAGAACATGAAGGAATTACCTATCATCTAATTGATAACGAATATTATTTTTATCGTGATTCCTTATATGGTCATTATGATGATGGGGAGCGATTCTCTTTTTTCTCAAAGGCAGTTCTAGAGTGTATTCCACATCTGGATTTTATTCCTGATGTAATCCATTGTCATGACTGGCACACAGGAATGGTGAATTTTGTATTAGATGCCCATTATCGACATATTCCAATATATAAGGATATTAAAACAGTATTTACGATTCACAATTTACAATTTCAAGGGATTTTTCCATATGAGGTAATGAGTGAGCAGTTAGGTTTAGGGCATCAATATTTTAACAGTGAACAACTTGAATTTTATGGGAATATTAGCTTTATGAAGGGCGGTATCATTGCATCTGATATTGTAACCACTGTCAGCCCAACATATAAAGAGGAAATACAAAATCCCTATTTTGGCGAAAGACTTGATGGACTTTTACGGAAATATCGTCATAAGTTAATCGGAATTGTAAATGGTATTGATGATACGGCCTATAATCCTAAAACAGACAGTGATATTGCAGTTCCTTTTGATCTCGATTCCTTAGAAGGGAAAGTGGAAAATAAACAAGAATTGCAGCAATATTTTGGACTGCCTGAAAAAGAAAATACGCCGATCATTGCCATGGTCACACGCTTAACAAGTCAAAAAGGCTTAGACTTATTGCTCCATGTATTTCAAAGTATGATTCAGGAAGATATTCAATTCATTGTTCTTGGTTCTGGAGATCCTACATATGAAAACTTCTTAAAGCAAATGGTACATGAATATCCGGATAAAGTTAGAGTATACATAGGCTTTAATGAATCACTGGCACACCAAATTTATGCGGGAGCCGATTTATTCTTAATGCCTTCTCAGTTTGAACCTTGTGGATTAGGGCAGCTTATTGCCTTGCAGTACGGAACAATCCCTATTGTTAGAGAAACGGGCGGCTTAAATGATACAGTTCATTCTTATAATGAATTTACAGGTAATGGGAACGGCTTCACATTTAAAAATTTCAACGCCCATGATATGCTCCATACCATTAAAAGAGCCATTTATTTTTATCATCAAAAAGAGAACTGGACTAACTTGGTACAAAAAGCGATGAGTCAAGATTACAGTTGGTTACAATCCGCTAAGGAATATAACGAAATTTATGAGGATTTACTAGCAGACTCAAAATAATATGAAACGAAAGGGAGACTAATGTAAATGAACATTGGTCTCCCTTTTTTGCTCAATAGCTATGGACTAACCTTCCTAAGTTGTATTTCCTTCACTTTCTGATATTGCTCATCCGGCCACCATGCACCACAATCGTCTGATACCACACATGCCGCACATTTTTGCAGGTCGTAGACCATCATTCCGGTGATAGGAGGGGAATACAGATGGAGAGTAACCAAATCGGTATTAGTGGAAGCTTTCATTTTATGGATGCCCTTTTTCGGGGCATAAAAATATTTTCCTTTATGATGGATTTCATGAAACAATTCGTTAGGCAGGCCTTCTCCTTTTACCTCAAAAACTGAATTAATGGAAGTGCCGGCAAGGACTTGTATCCAGCCGTGGGAATTTCCATGATCATGGGGGGCACACTCCAACTCTGACCAATTCATGGCGAGCAGTTCAACTTCTTCGTTTTTAAAAAGAAGCTTCCGATTGTATGGTTTTCCAGGGGATGGTTCTGGTAATTGTGCAAGTTCATCTAGAGTCAGATCGATTTTTAAAAGAGCCGCTTTCAAATCTGCTTTAGATGGACTTTTTAAAGTACCCAAAATAGTCTGTAGCTTCATTGTCAAAGTCATAAAGCTGTCCTCCTACCGTCGTTTTTTCTTAAAGAGGTTGACCAACATAGGCATAAGCTGACCGTTAACAATATTCACTCCAATAATAATTATGATTCCCCCAGCAACACTTATGAGAAAAACTTTTTCATCCAGAAGCAAAACCGCAGCAACTAACGTTGCGATCGGCTCCATATATAGAAACATTGAAACCTTTGAAGCCTCTAACACCTCAAGTGCTCTACCCCAGTACCAATAAGCAATTCCCGAAACAAAAACCCCAAGAAACAACAAATGGGCCCACTCCGAATAGTTCAGATGAGAGAGTGATTCCCAGCCTTTATTTCTAATAAGTAATGGTGTGGTTAGAATCAAACCTATTAAACTCATATAAAACGTGATTAAGAGAGGAGAATATGGAATTTTTAAGCTTTTTAAAAGCACTGAATAAACCGCCCAATTTAATGTGCTTAACATCATAAGAAGGAAGCCAATATTAATAGAAAACTGAAAGGATTGACCACTTCTTGTTGTAGTGACGATTAGGACACCAGTTATCGCGAGCACCATTCCTACTGCCTTGGATATACTCAACTTTTCATGTAAAAAGAGAATGGAAAGGATGACTGTAAAGATCGGGGAAAATGAAATAAGCCAACCAGCAGATGAAGCGTTAATCGTCAACAAAGCTGTTGCTTGAAGTATCTGATGAACAAATACCCCAAGGATGCCGAGGATCATCAAATGTGGGACATATGTAAAGGAGACGAGTAACCGCTTACGCTGCATTAGTATTAGCAACAGCAAAAATAAGGATCCTATACCAAACCGCACAACGAGTAACGAATATGGATCCAATTTTCCTAACACAGCCTTCGTCGATACAAAGGAAACTCCCCAAAAACTAATCGACATGGTTGCATATAACGAGGCAGTTAACTTCGATTTATAATAAGTCAAAATAGAGCATCCCCTTCAGTAAAAAGGTGGTTACATCATCATATGCTTGTCCTGCAAGAAGATGTTAATAGCTTTTCGCAGCGAGCTTGGGTACCTGATTATTTTTTCCAGCTTTTTTTCATAAGAAGCAGGTTAGTAGAATAACATCAAAATAGTGTGTAGTTTACTAAGTGGGAGGAATAAACATGAATGATATCTTTGAGAAAACTGCTAGATTTGAACACCGTTTTTGGCTTCAAATATTAGGTGATCATTCAAGGTTTATATACGAATCGTTAGCCCCCGTTCAAAAAGAGGAAATTGAAAAGGCCTTAACTTTTATTCGAGTATTTGACAAACTACTGGAGCGTGCGAAATCCGCAGATCTAGTGCCATTAATCAGCGAAGCTCAATCCGAAGTTATAAATTTACGAGAATTTAAATTGGATTTGCTAAGAAAACATCTGATTGGAAAAATAAAAATTCACCTTTCACCTACCTTCATAAATCATATGGTAAATGAGTTAGAGGAGTATTTAAGAATTTTAGAACACTTAAAGGCTGGGCAAGTCCCACCTGTATACCACGAGCTCCACCATCACCTTTTGTGGTTATTAGATGCAGCAGGGCATGCAGAGGCAATTTCCACCAATTTAGATGGTGTTGAAAAGAAACTAAAAGAAAAAAGTAATTCATTTATGAAGAATTTTGAAAATTTCTACTTAAAAGCCGTAGAACTTGCAGGGTATTTAAGAACCAATCTAGCTGCTTTTCCTGCTTTGGATAAAATGAATTTAGACAGCCAATTAGAAATTAAGTTATTTCAAAACTTTCTACAGGAAATCGAAGAACTTAGACTAAGTAAGCAAGCATTAGGAACCTTTGCCCCCTTAATGGCGGATCATATGTACCGTGAAGAATGTTATTATCTAATGAAGTTAGCAGAATCGACAAAACTTAATCCACCAAACTGTGATCCTGCTAAACCTAGACTAAAAGAATGAAAACTAAGCATCGATAAAAGAGAGAGGGAACGTAATCCGCTCTCTTTTGGAGTTTCCGTTGTCTTATTAAAAGCAAGTAAACGATTGGATTTGTCGTAAGTCTATTCCAAAATAAACCCATCTAAATCCAGTCCAACGATACCCTGAGACAGAGTTTCGACCAACATGTGTTGGATAAAACCAGAATTGTTCAAAACCTCTCAGCCATACATACGTGTATCTAAATAAGCATCCTCTAATACCGCCTGGGTCAACTGCATATGCTGATGCTTGTTGTTGAGGAACAAAAGATGGCGGTGGTGAAGTTGGTGGTCCTGCCTCTGAGCCTTGACCTGGTGGTGCAAACGGTGGTGGTGAAGTTGGCGGTCCTCCCATTGGACCTTGACCTGGCGGTGCAAACGGAGGTTGAAATCCACCAAATTGTCTGTCACCAGGAATGGAATGGTAATAATTCTCCACTTGGTACGGAGTTGAATATAAATAATCTTCTTGACTAGTTGGATAGTTATAATACTGAGGTAGGTAATTAGGATACATAAATTGCACTCCTTTACAATTAAACTCACACCATCATATTCATAAGTCATTTACCTATCAACTTGTACTTTGGTAAAAGTGTATTTATTTTTCGATAAAAAAGATCATTTTCTTAACCTTTTGGTGTCATCTAGGCATTTACCTGCATATGGTAAATCAAGTAAAGGCAAATGTTTGAAGGGGGATCTATTTGTACAGGCAATTTCAACAACAAACCTATGGTAATGATACGTATTCTGGAAACATTGTGTTGCTTGACATGAGGCAAGGTGATGTTACAGGTGACGGTATAGTGGATTACGTCTATCTATATGGAAGAAAAAACGGTGAAACTGAAATCTTCGCTGATCAAATTACACTCGTCATTCAAGATGGGCGTTCGAAACAGATTTCAACCATAATTCTTCAAAATAATGCTGGATACAATGCTCAGCTCTTTCTGGGGGATTTTTCTAATGATAATATATTGGATATTTTGGTAAGTATTGAAACGGGTGGAAGCGGAGGATACGGTATTTTCTATATTTACTCCCTCAGAAATAATATCCCACGCCTATTGTTTGATGTTGAAAAATATAATAAAAGTTATACCTTCAAAGTCAATTATGAGGACTTTTATAAAGTAACTGTAGGAAGCCCTTCATTAGATTTGCTTTTCACACTAGATATTAGTTACAAGGGGTATGATTATCTATCTGAGCTATATGATGAAAATGGCAAATTAAAACAGCCAGTTAAAGGCGAAGTTCTTGCTGCAGCAGCAGTATATCCCATTGTTACAAATGGAAAAAGCCTTAGTTATGATTTACTTGTTCTTCAACGGATTATTGGTACGTCTAATGCGGATACATTAGGTTATGCCGAGAACCTTTTAACATGGAATGGAACTCAATTTATATCCACATCATTGGCACTAGAGATTTTTGGAACAAAGTTAAGCAGTACCAACTAGTGTCGGCTACAAATAATATAAGAATAGGAGGTAAATGGATGACAAAATTTTTTTCGTTTCATGGAACTGTCACCATGATTACTGACCTTGTAGGACAAAATGGTACAGGAGAAGGCTGTAATAAATTAATTTCTGTAGAAAACGGCACGGGAGCAATAGTGAATTTCGTTGTGTCACCAACGACTTACTTTGTTGACCATGTAATGGTGGCAGTAGGAGATCGCGTGACTGGTTATTATGACGGAAATGCACCTGCTATTCTCATTTACCCTCCACAATATCCAGCACTTGTCATGGTAAAGAAAAGCCCATATCAGAATGTAAAAGTAGATTATTTTAATAATGAATTGGAGAGTAGTGATGGACGATTACGATTAAATTTATCTCCATATACCCAAATACTTTTAACAAATGGGCAGCCCTTTACAAGAAACCCTGCGAATAGAGATCTTATTGTCATTTATGGACCAGCCACAAAAAGTATCCCCGCCCAAACCACACCTTATAGAATTATCGTATTGTGTTAGGAATGTTAATTAATTACATCTTCCTTATTTTTCAAGAACATTGTACAAGGTTTTTTCCATAATCTATTGTATCAATACATGAGGGTGTTCATTATGAGAAGTAAAAGGGAAATTCAAGGTCAACCACAGACAATGATTGGTCAAGCATGGACCGGCAGACATGTGATCTTGCTTCACTGTACAAACAATAATCAATTCATAAATCTTTATAAAAGTTACCATGCTCCAATTGAGCCACCACGTCAAAATTGTGCAGAAACGTTGTCACAATTATTAAGTATCGGATATCGAATTATGGCGATTACTCCCATCTCAGCCCATCATATTCAATATTTTTTAGTCCTAGGGGACTAAGAAAAAAATGGGCCCATTCCGTTGAGGAG
>NZ_JBALSN010000366.1:0-5147 GCF_036966985.1 Neobacillus drentensis
CTTCGCGATTTATTTAATTAATGAATGCTTAAATGCATAGATAACTGCTTGCGTTCGGTCTTGTACGTTGAGCTTGCTCAAAATATTGCTGACATGGGTTTTGACGGTTTTGAGGGCAATAAACAACTCATCCGCAATGTCCTGATTGGTTTTGCCTTCAGCCATCAATAACAATATTTCGATTTCACGAGATGTGAGGTCTTCGTGTGGCAAGTGTGTATTTTTTTGACGCATTTTTACCATCATTTTACCGGTAACTTCCGGTTCAAGGACCGATTGCCCATGGTATGTAGCGCGGACCGCATTGGCTATTTCACCAGCTTTAGATGTCTTAAGCATATAGCTTGTCGCACCAGCCTCAAGTGCAGGATATACTTTTTCATCATCCAAGAAACTGGTTACTATGATGATTTTTGCTTCAGGCCATTGTTCAATGATTCGTCTTGTAGCCTCAATTCCGTCCATTTCCTTCATAACTAAATCCATTAAAATAATATCAGGGCGAAGTTCGAGGGCAAGTTCCACCCCTTTTTTTCCATCGTCTGCTTCCCCAACTACTTCAATATCTGGCTGAGCAGATAAATAAGAAGAAACCCCGATTCTTACCATTTCATGGTCATCAACAAATACTACTCTAATCATTGGCACCATCTCCATTAATCATCACCGGAACCTTTACTTCCAGCCTTGTTCCTTGATTTTTTACACTTACCACTTTTAACGTTCCGCCTACTTCAACCGCACGCTCATGCATATTTTGCATTCCATAGGAGCCTGCCTTCATTTCGTTTACATCAAAGCCAATTCCATCATCAACAATCCTTAAAATGACCAGGTCGTCCCGTTTAACCATCAGAACTTCGAGTGAGCCTGCTTTCGAATGTCTTAAAGTATTCGATATCGATTCTTGCAGAATTCGAAAAAGATGATCCTCCACACCTTTATCTAAGGGAAAGGCCTCCGTTTTCCATTTAATATCCATTTCAACCTTTTGAGATAATTCGATTAACAGCTCTTCAATTCCTTCTTGGAGTGTTTTATTTTTCAAGGCAACCGGCCGCAAATGTAAAAGAAGGGCACGCATTTCTAACTGTGATTGGTGAATCATTTCTTCAACAATTTTCAGTTGCTTCGCTTCGCGGTCATTTTCTACTGGTGATTGCTGCTTTGTTTCGTTAATGGCTGACATCATCATCGAAGCAGCAAATAGTTGCTGACTGACAGAGTCGTGAAGCTCACGGGCCAGACGGTTCCGTTCTTGTTCAATTATTTCTTGAATTCTTCCTTCTATGTCCTCTACCTTCTCGGTAGCTAAGCGCTGAGAAAGTTTCGCCTGCTCTGACATCTGTTTACCGATTTTGTCAATTCGGTTGGCGATTAGTTGCATTTCCGAGATAACTGGTTTCTCCTTTACTTCTATCTGTTTACCTTCCTCTAATAAATGCAAGGAATGTTCAACTGAAAGAAACTGTCTTCTCCAATACATCCCAGAGAACGCACCTAAAAGTATTCCGACCGCAATACTAAAGGCCGGGATAAAGATAACAAAGGGAATATTCATGAACTGTTTACTCCATAATTCGGCCCAACTTCCCAATGGGAAAACGAAGATAAAAATGGCACCGATAATGATTGCAATAAAAAAGGAAAAGCCGACACTCCAGAAAATTTGGCGCTGGGTTGTACTCATATCCGGCTCACCTCTAAATTTCCGACAACAAGCGAAGTAAATATTTTGACTTTGTGCTCGGCTGCCTCATATCCAGGTGTCTTTAGGTGTAAGACCCGATTAAAAAGTTTCGATTCATGATGCTCGAAAACACTTGTTGAACCAACAATGCATGAATGCTGGATACTTACTTCAATATCATAAGGAACAAGGATTTGAATATTCCCGACAAGATTTCTTATAAAGATAACGGTTTCCCCTTTTGGCAGCATCGTAAAACTTAGATCAATGATGGTATCACCAATTCCTGCCTGGATGTTAACATCATTCCATTTATAAGCACCCGCAGGGGTCTTTTGTTGACCAAGAACAATGTTTTCAAATAATGGTTCTGTTCTAACCAGAGTTTCCTTTTCAGCGGTTTCTTCCGCTTGGATGATGTCCGGTGAAATCTTCTTAGGATGCTTTTTTGAATGAATAAACTGAATTAAAAAGTGCAGTAATATGGCGAGCAAAAAGAACCTAAACGTCATCATGTGGAAGATACTAATTACAAAGAAGATCATTCCGCCGATAAAAAGTATCTTACCTCTCTTTTTCCCAGCACGCTTGCGGCCGAGAAAAATCATGCCGCCAGATATGATAAGGGAAAAAATAAGCCCACTGTTGAAAAATAATATTTCCATGACTAGGATGATCGCACCAATGATGAACATCCAGCCTAAATAATCATTTTTGGTATTTTTAAACATGGCCCACCCTCCCTTACAAATGTCTGGCTCATCATTTATTTTAATGTATGGACAAAAGGCGCAGAAAGCCTACGCCTTTTATGCATGCGCGCCATGTACGAGGCGCCTTCGCTTTTCTTTTAGCATACCATATTTGTAATTAAATGGACTTGCTTTCTTCTATTTTCATGTCTTTTTCTAACTGGGCGATCCGAGCATCGATTGTATTGCGATAAAACGAGCTATTCACTTGATGCTCTAAACGGTCAAGATAGTTTTCAATCTCTTTAAACTTTGAGTAGGATTTATCTGAATAAGTATTTGCATCAAGCACTTGGTTGATTTGATGGTTTGCACGGGTCACGTTTTCACGTCCCATTAATTCCATCCTTCTTAGGTGCATATCCTTGATTTTGTGCTTCATTTCTTCATATTTTCTTTCTAAGTCTGCTAGTTGACCTTTTACTTGTTCAAGTGAGGCACTTAAGCGGGTTGCACGGTCCGTATATTGTTCATACTCTGAAGATGCAAACTGATAAAGTTCAGTTTCGCCTGCCTTAGAAGCAACATCAGCCTGGTATTTTCTTTTTTCTGCTAACTGAGCTGCCTGCTGGTATTCTCTTGTAAATTCATCCTTCAATGTATATTGACGTTCTAACAACTTTCTAACTTTCTCCGTTTCTTGTTCACATTGACGCAGGTATTGATTCAATAAGGCAATCGGATTTTTTTTATCTTTTTGATCAAGCGCCTCGTGTAAATCTGCTGTTATCGTATTTTTAATTCTTGTAAATAAATTTGTCATCAGTATTCTCTCCTTTTAATCTTAATAATTTTTCATTTCATTCCATTGTTTTTCAAAATTAGCAAATGGGTCAGACTCTTCATTCACTGCAGTATCCTTATTCAGGTTCCATTTTTTATAAACGAGGTATAATACATAAGCTGCTGCCACTCCAATGATAGCTGGGGCATTATGAATGGAGGCCATCAGGACGATGAAGCCGATAATCCCAAGCCCGATTTTTCCTCCTGTAGTCTTAGCTTTTAAGAACTGCTTGAATATGAAATATAGGAGTACTAAGCTAACCAGCAACCCCACCATTGGACCAATAGTTGAAAGCAAGATCACAGCTGCAATTCCACCTGCTAACAATAAACCAAATTTTTTCATTTTGTTTTTCTCCTTTCGTTATCTTGATATCATCTTACCTCTTTTCTTTGTTTGTCATAATTGCGCTTTAGCTTGATTTTTATATCAGTCCTAAGACGTAGAAAAGGTCAGTCCCTAAGCGAAATGCTTAAGATACTGACCTTTTTGACTTATTTTGAGATAAACATTTGAACCCAATAGTGTCTTGATGAGCCGCCTTGGGCGTAGCCAACCCCAATATAGGTTGATTTCGTGCTTAAAATATTGGCTCTATGTCCAGAGCTATTCATCCATGCTTGGACCACTGATGCTGGTGTTGTTTGCCCTGCTGCAATGTTTTCAGCAGCTGAACGATATGAAATCCCAAAGTTTTTCATCATATTAAATGGACTGCCATACGTTGGGCTTGTATGACTGAAATAGTTGTTATCTCTCATATCATTGGCTTTATAACGAGCCACCCTCGACAGTTCCCAATCCGGTGTTAATGCCTTCAATCCATTTTTCGCACGTTCCTGATTGGTTAACTGAATGACCTGACTTTCAATGCTCTTGACTGCATCGAAACTTGGAATGGTCACCTTTTGACCTGGATAGATCAAATTTGGATTTGTAAATTGCCGATTTGCTGAAATAATCTCGGAAATTCCAACCTGATACCTAACAGCGATCTTCCAAAGTGAGTCTCCCGGCTGAACGGTGTATATTTGCTGGGCAAAAGACACACTTGGGATACAAAATAGTGATAATAAAAACAGAAAACTAAACCAAAAAGATTTTTTCATTTTTTCGCCTCCTCCGAATATATAATCTTGATTTCAGGCTCAAAATATACAATGGATTAAAAAATTTTATTAGCTTTGATTAGTTTAAAATTTGGTTAATATTATGGGGGATTGAAAAGTGAATGAGATTTCATGGATGACATATATTATGTTAATTTTGGCGAGTTATCGTTTAACCCATTTAATTGTTTTTGATAAAATTACTGAATTTATCCGTAAACCTTTTGTTAAAAAAATTAAGGTGGAAACAGACGCTGGGGTAGAAACAAAGGAAGTTCCGACATCGATGTTCGGTTATTTATTGAAATGTTATTGGTGTGCAGGTGTTTGGAGCGCTATTTTACTTGGGGGAGCCTATTTACTCTTTCCACGCGTTACCTTTGTGGTAATATTGATATTATCGATTGCCGGCGGACAGTCAATTATTGAAACCTTTGTCGGTGTTAATATCAAAAAAGTGGACTATTATGCCTCGCTTAAGAAAAAGGACAATTAGAAATTCGTTGGAAAAATCCTCCCCCCTTTTGCATATATTTTTAGAAAAGCTTAAGACATTCATCTCTTAAGCTTTACAAAGGGGGAATACAATGGCTGCAATTTGGTGGGTCACAACGATTGGTTTAGTTATATTTCTTGGTTGTATTGGAGGCACATTCTTCCACTTCCTTAGAAGTTCCTTAAACACCGAAGACTCAACCCGAATTGATCCATTGGAAATTGACAAAGAGGAGTAGGAACCCTGCAAACGCTGGGTTCTTTTTTATGTTTAGGCCGTGATAAACTTAGCTGGTGATTTCCGTTCCAGGCAC
>NZ_JBALSN010000366.1:5231-7631 GCF_036966985.1 Neobacillus drentensis
GGAGTCATCGTGCCTTCCTCTCCAATCAACAGAGTGCCTAAATCAACATTAACCTTTAAACACAGCCTACGTTAAGAAAATCCTTCCTTGATTACATTTATTTTAACTTCTTTGGGAAAATTAATTATGATGTCATTTTTTTAGGCTGGAGGAGTATATATGCGTTCATCTGAAAAAATTCCACAATTCCCAAAAACGTATTGGCGTGAAATAGAATTACCATCTTTTAAGAAATTAACTGAAGATATATCTGTCGATGTTGCCATTGTTGGAGCGGGGATTACAGGGATTACAGCTGCTAATTTACTTTCGAAGCAGGGGGTAAAGGTGGCCATTTTAGAGGCTGGTAGTGTGTTGAATGGTACCACTGGACATACCACGGCGAAGGTAACCGCACAACACGGGTTAATTTATGATGAATTTATTAACCATTTTGGAGAGGAAAAGGCTAGACTGTATTTTGAATCACATATGAATGCCATACAATTTGTGGAAAGTAATGTGAACGAAAAAGGAATCGATTGTGATTTTAGCAAACAAGATGCTTATATTTATGCAGTCACTGATGAATATAAAAAAAAGCTAGTAACAGAGTGGGAAGCCTATAAACGACTTGATATAGATGGTGCATTAAAGGATACCATCCCATTCGATATTGAAGTGAAAGCTGCCTTAATGATGCGCAATCAGGCCCAGTTTCATCCCCTTAAATATTTAAAAGTTCTGTTGGATGAAGCAGTGCAAGCCGGATGTATGGTGTTTGAAAATACTACTGCTACCGACATTGAAGATGATGACCAGCAGTCAAAAGTTGTAACAAAATCCGGTTTCAACGTCACTTGTACTAAAGTGATCATTGCCTCTCATTTCCCATTTTACGATTTGCCAGGCCTTTATTTCGCGCGTATGTATGCGGATCGCTCATATGCAATCGGAATTAAAACAGATAAAGAGTACCCTGGTGGAATGTATATTAGTGCGGACAGTCCAACCCGCTCCATTCGTTATACACCGCTAAATGGGGAAAACCTGATTATTATTGGTGGGGAAAACCATAAAACAGGTCAAGGCATTGATACTATTGCCCATTTTGAAAATCTTGAAGCATTTGCGGAAGAAGTTTTTGGGATTAAGGAATATGATTACCGCTGGTCTGCACAGGATTTAGTTACACTGGACAAGCTCCCATATATTGGCCCAATCACTTCTGAACGGGAGCATATTTTAGTGGCTACGGGGTTTAAAAAATGGGGGATGACGACAGGAACCATGGCTGGCCGTTTATTATCAGATTATGTGTTAAACAACGAGAATCCATACAAAGAGCTTTATTCACCGTCCAGGTTCCATTCCGATCCGGATTTAAAAAGCATTGTCAGCACCAATGTGGATGTTGCCAAGCACCTCATCAAAGGCAAGCTTGAAATTGTTCCAGGAGACCCGGACGATCTGTCGGATGGCGAAGGATCTGTTGTGATGTATAACGGGAAAAGGGCGGGGGCCTATAAAGACGAAAACGGTAAGCTCTATATCGTTGATACCACTTGCACCCATCTTGGCTGTGAATGCGAATGGAACCATGCAGAAAAAACATGGGATTGTCCTTGTCACGGCTCACGGTATGCATATTCAGGCGATGTAATCGAAGGACCCGCTAAAAAAGCACTTAAATTACTTGCTGAAGAGTGAGACTTGGTTATTAACAAGTTACAAAAAGCGCCTCCTTGCTCAGAAGGAGGCGCGCTTTATTATTTACTATTTGGTCGATTGTGTTTTATCCCTTCACCAGTTGTAAATTCAACCAGTTCTTCACTATCTCTCATTGGCTTTTTGCGATTATTATTTCGCTGAGCATTTTGATTTCCTAGCTTCTGTCTTCCCATACCTACCAGCTCCTTTTTGAGAAATACATTGATAGTATGAGTGAAAATAATTAGTCTTATTCTTTTTCAAGGACCGGCGCTTTTCTAAATTTAGTCATTTGCTCAAATGCATAAGCCACTTCGATTAAAGATGGCTCGCTATATGCCGTTCCTGCAAAAGTAATCCCGACTGGCTCCCCTTCTGCCGTATAACCAGCTGGAACAGCAATGGATGGATAACCAGCTTTTGCACTAATATGAGAACCTTCTTCACTTGGAAAAACAATCACATCCAGGCTAAATGTTTCCAAAGCAAAATCAATTCCCTGTTTTTTCGAATGATAATGGTCGAACTCCAATGCGTTAACATAAGCTGCTTCTGTTAACGCTCCACTTGTTTCCTCAGACTTGATTAGGACCGCCTGACCGTATTTGAGCATTTTCTCTTCATTGTTCTTATTAAAATCAATGAGGTCGGATAAATTTCTAATGGGTATCGATGGATGGAGGCTGTTTAAATACGCATTAAGATCTGGTT
>NZ_JBALSN010000366.1:7637-8946 GCF_036966985.1 Neobacillus drentensis
GGTTTAAATTCATAGGTCAAAACATCATACTTCCAATCTGCTTTGGCAGATGGAATCTCAATGGTATCGATCACGATAGCACCAGAGGTTTTTAATTTATCAACCGCTGCAAGAATTACCTTTTGTTTCTCTTCACTTAGTAACTCGATAAAACCTTCTAGGGCTAAGCCAATTCTTTTCCCGTTTAGTCCATGCGGCAATAGATGATCGGAAAAGTCTTTTTGAGTAAAAGGATTTGTTTTGGTAATGGGATCTTTCTCATCGCTTCCACATAGTGCTGTTAGAAGAATTGCAGCATCTTCCACTGTTCTAGCCATTGGACCTGCTGTGTCCTGGGAATGGGCGATTGGGATAATCCCTCGTCTGCTGATAAGACCAACTGTCGGCTTGATTCCCACCAAGGAATTTTGACAAGCAGGATTTAAGACGGATCCAGATGTTTCCGTTCCGACTGCTACTGTGGCGAAGTTTGCTGCAACGGCTGCTCCTGAACCTGAGCTAGAACCACCCACATCAAACTTGCTGGGTCCATATGGATTTAAGACCTGCCCACCTCGTGAACTATAACCGCTTTTCATCCCGATTGCCATGAAATTCGCCCATTCAGTCATATTTGTCTTACCAAGAATGACTACTCCAGCTTTTCGTAATTGTTCTGCCACAATTGAATCATGGAGGGCAATCGAATCTTTTAAGGCAAGAGACCCAGCGCTTGTATGCATTTTATCGTGAGTATCAATGTTATCTTTTAGTAAGATGGGAATTCCATGCAATCGACTGCGCGGACCTTTTTCTTTTCGTTCGGCCTCAAGCGCTTCTGCTATCTGTAATGCATCTGGATTTACTTCAAGGATGGAATGCAGGTGCTTATCATACTTAGCGATTCTATGTAAGTACATTAATACAAGCTCTTTCGATGTAAGCTCACCTTGTGCAAACTTTTCTTGGATCTGTGTGATAGTAGCTTCTTCAAGCCACTCTACATCCATTTCTTTTAATTTTGGGTCTTCCATGTTTGTTCCCCTCCCCTTTCTCCTTAACTATTCAAGAAATGGGAATGAAATTCCTTTGCACAACAAAAGAAGACAGCGGATTTTCCTCCACTGTCACTGCCGTCCATTATTTTCTTAGTTTTTGGTCTCTTTGTCCTTCTTCAGCGATAATTCCTTTGTAAAATACTCTCTTATTAACTGGGACCTTTAACTCACGGCAATACTGTTTCAATTCTCTTTCTTCTCTCTCAGTAACAAGCGAGATAACAATCCCATTCGCACCCATTCTTCCTGTTCGTCCCGCCCGGTGCACATAC
>NZ_JBALSN010000367.1:0-4432 GCF_036966985.1 Neobacillus drentensis
CATTCGTGAGTGGGGCTTAGGAAAAGCAGCCTTCTTCATGGGCTTATTTGGTATTACAGAAGGTGCAATTCCATTCGCTGCAAAAGATCCGCTACGCGTTATACCAAGTATTATGGTCGGTTCAATGGTCGGTGCCGTCATCGCGATGTTAAGCCATGTTGGCGACCATGTACCACACGGCGGACTCATTGTCGCAGCACTCGGAGCAATCGATAACGTAGTTATGTTCTTAATTGCCATTATTGTTGGTGTATTTGTCACTGCCTTTATGGTCAATGGATTGAAAAAGAATGTGGAGTGATTATTAATGAAACTAACAGATCTAATTAGTTTAGAGCTAATTGGTACAGACATCCAAGGAACCACGAAAGAATCTGTTATTGATGAAATGATCGAAAAACTGGATCAAGTTGGAGCCATCACCTCTAAACGTAAATTCAAAAAGCCATTATCAGCCGCGAAAAAGAAAGTACAACAGGAATCGGCTTCAACATTGCCATTCCACACGGCAAATCAAAGGCGGTTGTAAAACCTTCAGTCGTATTTGGCATCAAAAAAGACGGCGTAGATTGGCAGGCCTATGACGGAACACCAGCTAAACTAATCTTCATGATTGCCGTCCCAGAATCAGCTGCCGGTAACGAACATCTCAAAATTCTTCAAATGCTATCACGCAAACTCATGAACGAAGAATATAGAGAACAACTCCTTGCCATCCAAACAAAAGAACATGCATTAGAGTTGTTAGGGCAAATAGAGTAAAAAGAAATACGGTGTCAGGCACCACCCGTGGACAAATCCCCCTTTTTGTCCACATGGAGCGGACACCTTATTTTATGCATTTCTACTACAAGCCATGAAAAATCGTTTTAATAATTATTAATTAGAGAGATGAATGAAATGGATTGGAAAATTAAAAGTTCCATTAAAGAAAAAGTTCGATCGCTTTGGGGTTATTATTGATAAGATCAGTCTCTTTCTATGAAAGAATTAAACTCCTCGATTAAAAAGGGGGAATTCAAACATGGGGCGGTGATGACAGCTATATTACGATATAAGCTAATTTTTTGATTAATATAAAAAGGAGAGGCGCTTCCTCTCCCTTTTTCCTCTAGGTATGTGACACAATCAATTCACATTGACCATCAATAATAAATTCCTTTATTCCCACCGGAATGATGAAATGCATCCCCTGCTCCAATGGATACCGCTCCTCATTGCAAACAAGAGAACCATTTCCCTTGATAACACTTAAAAGCAAATATTGATCACGGAAGGAAAAAGAAGCTTTTCCGGTAATCTCCCATTTATACACTGAGAAAAAATCCGATTCAACAAAAGTCGTAATCTTAGTATTTTGTCTTTCCTCAAAACGAGGTGAACTTACTGCATCTTGATGAGGCACAGTCGTTACTTCAATCGCTTTGTCTAAATGAAGATCCCGTAAATTTCCTTCTGCATCCCTGCGGTCATAATCATACACCCGGTAAGTCGTGTCAGAGCTTTGCTGTGTTTCCAATACTAGCGTTCCTTCACACAAAGCATGGACAGTCCCGCTTGGGACATAGAAAAAATCCCCTGGCTTAATTTTCACTCTACGCAGCAGCTCATTCCATTTTCCTTCGTTAATCTGCTGAACTAAGTCTTCCTTGGTTTTGGCATTGTGACCGAAAATCATCTCCGCATCTTCTTTACAGTCAATAATATACCAGCACTCTGTCTTCCCGAGTTCTCCGTTTTCATTCACCTTCGCATATGCATCATCGGGATGAACCTGAACGGACAAATCCATGTTAGCATCCAAAATCTTGGTCAACAGTGGAAAAACCTCTTCCTTTGGATTCCCAAAAAGTTCAGGATGCTCACGCCATAAATTGTCCAAAGTAGTGCCAGCATATGAACCATTTTCAATGACAGAAGGACCATTCGGATGTGCGGAAATCGCCCAGCATTCCCCTGTAATGTCTGATGGAATCTCATATCCAAATTCTTTTTGTAGGGCAGTTCCGCCCCAAATTCTTTCTTTAAAAACAGGTTTTAAAAATAATGGTTGCACAAAAATCGCCTCCAGAAATAATTTTAATCTTTAAATATCCCCTTGAAACGCTTGATAAGCAAGCATTAATGCACCAGTAATTCCGGCATTATCACCTAAACCCGGACTCACAATATAATCAGTAAGCTCCGGCAAAGACACATACTCATTCAAAAATTCCCTCAGATACCTATTAAGTGAAGTAAACACTTGTTGTTGTTTCATTACTCCTCCGCCAAGGATAATTTTTTTCGGCGAAAGAATCAAAATAAATTGCATCAAGGCTTGGGCAAGATAATAACCCTCCATATCCCATACTTCCGGCCGCTCAACAAGCTGGTCTCCTTTCGGTCCCCAGCGGGCTTCAATGGCTGGGCCGGCAGCGAGACCTTCTAAACAGTCGTGATGATAAGGACACTTCCCTTGATACTCGTCATTTGGATGGCGTCTTACAAGGATATGCCCCATTTCAGGATGTGAAAGTCCTTGCAGGAGTTTCCCTTGTACAATCGCTCCGGCGCCAATTCCAGTGCCAACCGTGATGTACAGGCAGCTGTCCAATCCTTTCGCTGCACCGAATTTGGCTTCTCCCAAAGCCGCTGCATTTACATCCGTATTGAATCCAACCGGAACAGAAAAAACCTCTTGTATTTTTTGTACGAACGGAAAATCGCGCCATCCTGGCTTGGGAGTAGATGTAATAAAACCGTAAGTAGGACTTTCCTTAATGACATCGATAGGACCGAATGAACCTACCCCTATGGCTTTAATCGGATATTGCTTGAAAAATTCAATCACCTTCGGTATCGTATCCTCTGGAACAGTTGTTGGAATCTGAATCCGATCGATAATCGTTCCCTTTTCATCACCAACAGCGCAAACAAACTTTGTCCCGCCGGCTTCAATTGCACCTAACATAAAAATCCCCCAATTCTTAGGTTTCATTCGAACAGCTTAGAACTCTCTTTGGATTTTCTCCAAATAAAATATAAGGATGGAATAATTATGACATATATAATCGGAAAAAGACTGAAGGAAATCGGTAAAAGCTGTTCGATATCAAAGTCTTTCCTCATCACTAAAAATATAAGGACACCGATGATTCTCCCAACTCCTAATGGAATTTCACGAATAATAATATAATCCAGGCGCTTTTCCTTGTACATAGGGTCCTTTTCAATGGCCTCATAGATCATCGCACTCATCGAAGTGATAACCATATTGTTCGCTAAAGGTGAAACAATTCCAAAAATAATCAATGAAACGAGGATCGGCAGGATTGATACCAATACAGAGCTCAAAAAGATACTAATAGATCCAATCGCATAAATCGCAAGACGATATTTCGGATTAGAGAATTTCGCGAGAATATAGAAGGTAGCAATGGCTACAAGCTCAGCCGCTGTATTATAAACGCCTAGGCTCAACTCTCCACCTGCGACCTTAAATGTCATCATCGTAATCAAAAAGGTCCCGTACACACCCGATACAATTCCATCTGCAAACATGACCTTGTACATCTTCTTCCATTCCCTTGATGGATTCTTAATGACATCCCAAAAATAACTTTTGGCCGTAATCGGATTCCCTTTCACTTTTAGAGAAGTGAAAAAAGAAATAACAAAAAAGATACATGTTCCAATAAAAACAACATAATAACCTGTCATCCCCTTGAATTGCGAGATGATAATGCCTGATAAAACTGGGCCGATAACCCCTCCAATGGTAAATAAAGTGCTTTGTACATATAAAAATTGATCCCGGTTATCATTGGTGGTTAAATCTAATACGGCCAAATGCATACCGACATAATACAAACTCATGGCCAAACCAGTAGAAAATCCTAACAACATCATATGATGACTTAAGGTGTCATGAAAAATAAGCATAATCAAATAGGTAATCAGATAAAACACAAACCCTAAGCGCATCGTAATCATCGGGCTCGTTTTTCGGGCGAGCCACCCGCAAAGCCCAAAACAAATGATGATGGCAATGGACCAATACAAACTATAATAGGCCAGCAGAGAATAGGTTTTATCGAGTTTCCACAAGAAGACACTTTGAAAAACACCCGACAAAACCTGTCCAAAGGAAAATAAAGCATTCATCAGCAAATAAAACTTCAATTCTGTAGAAAAAGACTTAAATATTTGAAACATAAATGGTTCTCCTTTTCTAGGAGAGTCGGCTAAAAAGCCGACAATCTCTGAAACTAGTGGTTAATGACCGCTTTAGAAACGTTAAGTTTCGGGAAGCTAGCCATTGCCTCTGGAAGCTCTTCAATCCCAAAACGATGAGAAATGAGCGCCCCTACATCCACCACTTTTTTTGAAATAAGGGCAATCGCTTCATCGTGAGTATATGGATTCACAAACGACCCCTTGATGGTAAGTT
>NZ_JBALSN010000367.1:4462-5573 GCF_036966985.1 Neobacillus drentensis
GATAACCGTTTCTGGAGCTGCCACGCCAAACAGTAACACTTGGCCGCCTTTTGCCGCTGATTGAACCGCTAACTCCATACTCTCTCCTCTGCCCACACATTCAATCACGACATCCACTTCAAGATTAGAAGCATTCTCTGGATGAACTACTTCATCCGCACCAAGCTGATAGAGAAGCTCCCGTTTATTTTCGGCAGGCTCAATGACAGTAATCGACTGTACTTTTTGATTTTTCACCAATTGCAAAAACAATTGCCCAATAAAACCGCCTCCAATAATGAGTACACGGCTTAAAGGTGAGAATCGAACCTTTTTAAAACCATGAAGCACACATCCTAATGGTTCGACAAGCGCAGCCTCTTCAAAGGTCATCGCATCTGGAATCTTATAACAATTGGCAGCTGGTACCACGCAAAACTCCCCCATACCGCCATCTCTTGTTACTCCGACAGCCTGAAGATGGTTACACAAATGAGCTCGGTTGCTGCGGCAATACTCACATGTACCGCAATAAATGTTCGGATCAATCGACACTCGGTCGCCTTTTTGGAGCGTCGATACTTCTGCACCAACTTCTACCACTACGCCAGCCAATTCATGACCGAGCACAATCGGAGGATGGACTTCTGCCGATCCAGGGTGACCATGATAAATATGCTGATCCGTACCACAAATGCCACAGCTTTTCACCTTGATAATGACCTCTCCCGCTACTGGGGATCGATACGTCCAATCCATTACCTCTAGTTGCTTTGTTCCTTGCAACACGGCTGCTTTCATGATAAATCCCCCCTTATTTTCCTGCTATTCATAGCCTTAATACTCAATGTATCCCAAGGAATTTCTTTCCCCTCAACCTGATGCACGGCAATCACTCTTTTCTGATTTGGGAGTAAGTCAAAGAAATTATCCTTCATCACAAGTTGCTCCATATCTAATTCAATAGTTACCATCCGCGCTGCCACGTCGGTGGAAACCGTCAACTCATTTTTCTCCTTGTCAACCACAACGGTTAATTCCGACTCTGCAAATCTCATATCCTTTTGATCGCGAAAATAATAGAAATTATCTTCAGTTTTATTATTTTTTGAGCGGAGGACCATGACTGCTT
>NZ_JBALSN010000367.1:5586-6130 GCF_036966985.1 Neobacillus drentensis
CTCTAAAACAATGTCCGCCTGCTGTGAAACATTGGATGGTACCGATACCGTCCATTGCTTAGAAAAGACCTTTTCGCCATTCATTTGATAAACAGCCAGCTCCATCTCGTCCTCATAAGCTTCTAATCGGTCATTTACCACCCAAACCTTCAGCTCTTTTCCTGGTTCGTGGTCAATCGTTAAAAGAACAGGACTAAAGAACTTCCTGGCATAATGATAAGAAGCTTTCGGCAATAAATAATAATCGATAACAGACCAGCTAGTACCCGGCCAGCAGTCATTTAGCTGCCAAAATAAAGCGCCGCTTGTATGTGGTTTATTCCGGCGATAATGTTCGATGCCAAATTTCAATCCTTCTGCCTGCGTTAACATCGAATAAGCAATGTACTCATCTAAATCCTTCGGAACACCAGTATAGCCTTCCATCAGCAAAATTCCTTTTGGATGATGAATATCCTTATTGCGGTACGCCATTTCTTCGCTTCCCCAGAAAAACTGATCCTTCGGGATATTTCGTTCTAACGTGTAGCGGTTGGAAGAGGCG
>NZ_JBALSN010000368.1:0-2419 GCF_036966985.1 Neobacillus drentensis
AGGAATTAGTTGAAAAAGAAGAAGTGGTTGTCCTCGATAATTTATCAACCGGTCACCGTGAAGCTGTCGATAGCCGTGCGGTTTTTGTTGAAGGTGATTTAGGTAATGAAGAGGATTTACAAATGATCTTCAAAAGTTACCCAATCAAGGCCGTAATGCACTTTGCAGCCTTTAGCTTGGTCGGGGAGTCTGTTGTCGACCCGTTGAAATACTATCAGAATAACGTTGCGGCTACGCTTACCTTGTTAAAAGCTATGATTAAACATAATGTCAAAAACTTTATTTTCTCTTCAACAGCAGCTACCTATGGAATTCCTGATGTAGAGTTGATTGATGAAAAAACTCCAACTAGACCGATCAATCCTTATGGACATTCCAAACTGATGATTGAACAAATCCTGTCAGATTTCTCGAAATCCTATGGACTAAACTATGTAATTCTACGCTACTTCAATGCAGCAGGAGCTCATGAATCAGCAGTAATCGGTGAGAGTCATGACCCAGAAACTCATTTAATCCCAATTGTCCTTCAACAACTGTTAGGGCAGCGGGAAAAGATATCTGTTTTCGGATCTGATTATGATACGGCTGATGGTACATGTATTCGTGATTATATCCATGTCACTGATTTAGCGAGTGCGCATATCCTTGCCCTAGAGGCATTATTAACCGGGAAGAAGTCAACTGAGATTTATAATCTTGGCAACGGTCTTGGCTATTCGGTAAAGGAAGTTATTGAAACATGTGAAAAAGTAACCGGTAAAGAGGCGAATGTCGAAATGGCCGATCGCCGTGCCGGCGACCCAGCCATGCTTGTCGCTTCCTCCCAAAAGATCCATTCCGAACTTGGCTGGAAGGCTGAACGGAACTTAGAACGAATCATTGCGGATGCCTGGAAATGGCACCAACAACAGCAGTATTAAAATTAGAGACAAACTTACTAGGAACCAAATATAAAATAAATGGTAACTCTCTCCTATTGGGAAGTTACCATTTATTTTGTAAAGGATTTTATTTTTTCTTCAAACTCACTAACTCCATGACGGTTATTCCGTCTCGAACCGTTTTTACTTGCCCGATATATTTCGCATAGTAGTAAATATACCCCGAATCTTCCTTTACCTCGATACAGTTTTTAAACGTACCGGCTGGTGTTTTCACGGTCTTTTTTACGGAAGTAATCCGTGCTTGTCCTTCTCCTTCATAGCCGATATCCCATTTCTGGCCGACCTTCGCAGGATATTTGATATCGATATAATATTCGGAGTCAATATACCCGGTATAGAGTCCTTTACTATCTTCGCCGACAATGAATTTTTGCTTATCAGAAGGAGTGGCGTAGTACCAAATGTCCCATGAATCATATTTTTTCCTAGTAGGGATTAATTGATAGGATCCTTCCGTCCCTTTATAAGTATAGACCTGGGTTTTATCGAGCAGGAAGCTAGCCCGTTTGGAGATGAACTTCAAATACTTTGTGGAAACATACGCTTTTTTGGATTTGTATTTAATTTGTGACCAGCCTGTTTTGGTTTTCGAATAAACCGTTACTTTGGTGCCTTTTTTAAGGACGCCTTTTTTCTTGGAGTGAGTTGTAGGCTTTTCACGTACATTTAGTACTTTCGTATTTACGGTTGCAGAAGATGTGGAGGCTGCGTAGGTAACCGTTTGAAAGGGCATGAGGATTGTTAGGAACAGTGTTAGTGCGATCAGTAATTTTGTGAATATTTTCAAAATAATCCCTCCGTTTCTATCTTAATTGTATGGAAGGGGAATCTATTAATAAATGAATATAAATACAAAAATATAGACAATATCCGCGCTTGTCCACGTTTAGAATTTGTAGAATTATAGGGGATGCGGCTTTTTTGTTGAATCATGTTCATTAATAAATTCAAGGTTTAGACTTATTTGCTCATTTACCTGTCTATCGAACTTGGGTATGCTTTTCATAGGTACATATTGAAAGGCTGTGGAAGGTTTGAAACTATTCTATAAAAATTATCGATTCACACTTATCCTGCTAACTGCCATTATCGCAGGCGGGGCGGCAGGTTTGATATTTGGACCAAAGGCTGTGCTTGTTAAGCCATTTGGGGATTTATTTTTAAATTTAATGTTCATGATGATCGTCCCATTGGTGTTTTTCAGCATCGCGTCTGCGATTGCTAATATGAATGGAATGAAACGGCTTGGAAAAATTATGGGAAGCATTGTGGTTGTTTTCTTGGTGACGGCCTCTATAGCCGCGATCCTGGGCTTAATCGGCGCCTCCATTATCCATCCGATTGAAAATACAGATATCTCTTCAATTAAAGAAGTGATGAACAACTCATCAGTTGAGACAGATCCTGAGAAATTATCATTTCTCGACCATCTTGTTGCTACATTTACGGTTGGGGATTTTAATTTACTGCTA
>NZ_JBALSN010000368.1:2445-6414 GCF_036966985.1 Neobacillus drentensis
TTACTGCTATCAAGAAGTAACATGTTGCAATTAATCGTATTTTCACTGCTTTTTGGGATTTCAACTGCGTTGGTGGGGGAAAAAGCGAAACCCGTGGCAAGCTTTTTGTCGGCAGCAACGGCGGTAATGATGAAAATGGTCAGTATTATTATGTACTATGCACCGATTGGACTTGGCTGTTATTTTGCAGCGGTGATTGGTGAATTGGGGCCGCAAATTCTAGAGGGGTATGCCCGCTCATTTGTGTTATATCTGATTCTTGCTGTGATTTATTATTTCGGGTTCTTCACCTTGTATGCTTTTATTGCCGGGGGCAAGGACGGTGTGAAGGTTTTTTGGAAACATGCGATTACACCATCTGTTACAGCCATTGCCACTTGCTCAAGTGCCGCTTGTATTCCAGTCAACTTAGCCACCGTTCGAAAGATGGGAGTGCCAAAGGATATCGCCGAAACGATTATTCCGCTTGGTGCGAATACCCATAAAGACGGATCGGTGTTTGGCGGTGTGCTGAAAATTGTCTTCTTATTTGCCTTATTCGGAAAGGATGTCACGAGTATCCCGAATATAATAAGCATTTTAGCGGTTGCCTTCTTAGTTGGTGCCGTGATGGGGGCGATTCCTGGCGGCGGGATGATCGGTGAGATGTTAATTATCAGTGTGTACGGTTTCCCTCCAGAAACCTTGCCTATTATTGCTGTAATCAGCACGATCATTGATGCCCCAGCAACCTTGCTCAACTCCACCGGAAACACCGTATGCGCGATGCTTGTCACCCGATTGGTAGAAGGGAAGAACTGGCTCGACCGATCTTTTAAAAGCGAAGAACTTGGTGCCTGACACCATCTAGTTGTTAAAAATGCTGTAGGAATGTTTGTATTCTTGCAGTATTTTTTTTGTTTTTGGGTGGGTGCGCAAATGTCAATTGATGGCTATTAATTCTTAGGGTAAGATAGGTCATATGCGGTACAAATAAAGGATGGATTTTTTATGAAGAGGACGTTAAAGGATATTTTTTATATTTTACTAGGAGCACTCATTTTTGCCTTAGGGGTCAATTATTTCACGATTCCTAACCATCTTTCAGAAGGCGGTATTTTAGGGATAACGATTATTGCCCACTATTTGTTTGATTGGTCGCCCGGTATCGTGAATTTTGTCTTGAATGTGGCGCTGTTAGCGGTTGGGTACAAATTTTTTGAGAAAAGAACCTTTGTCTATACATTGATTTCGATTGCCGCCTGCTCGTTGTGTTTGTATGTAACGGAGGATGCTGGACATCGGCTCACCGAGGATACATTTTTGGCATCCATCTTTGCGGGTTTGTTGGTAGGCGTAGGGCTGGGATTGATTTTTCGGACAGGAGGAACCTCTGGAGGATCGACGATTTTAGCAAGACTGACCAATCAATTGTTAGGCTGGAGCATTGGCAAGGGTATGCTGATTATTGATATTGTAGTCGTAGTTGGATCGATTTTCATCATTGGCTTAGAAAAAGGGATGTACACGCTGTTGATTGTGTTTATCGGGGCGAAGGCGATTGATTTCATTGTCGAGGGATTGGATGAAAAAGTTGCCGTGCTGATCATTTCGAATTCCCCTGAGCAGGTNNAGTAGGATGTCTCGCGGGCTGACAGTGCTCGACGGCCGCGGCGGCTACACAGGACAAAACAGAGAAGTTCTTTACATATCGTCATCAATAAGCAGGAAATCGTTCAGCTGAAAAGTATTATAAAAGAAACAGATAAACACGCCTACGTCACCGTTCACAATGTCCACGAGATAATCGGGCATGGTTATAAGGCGAGTTAAGTTTAAGTTAAGTTGGTGCCTGACACCCAAGATGGTGGCAGGCACCTTTTTTATCTTTTTGATACACTTACACGCCCTGAGAAGAAGGTGGCGCCGCCGCCCATATCGGCGATTCGGTCGGGAGTGAGTGCGTTTACTAGCTGTTTTGTGTCGGCTGTATCGGCCCAAAGACCTTGCGTCACCACAACTCCTGGCAGGACTTGCTCACCAACAGAAACCTTCAGTTCACATTCACCGCGCTGGTTCCAGATTCGAACGGTATCGCCATCTTCAATTCCCTCCGTTAAGGCATCAAGTTGATTCATATAGACTTTCGGCTCTTTTTCCAACGTTATATGCTTTTGATTGTTTGAAAAGGTAGAATTTAAAAAATTATGATTTGGGCCCGGAACAAATTGGTATCGGTGGTCCCCGTCATCCTCTAAAGGTACGTAGGTTGGCAATGGGGGATACCCATTTTCTTTCATCTTTCCAGAGAATAACTCAATTTTTCCACTAGGGGTTTCCAGTTTGCCAGGGAATATCGGTTTTACCTGTGCTTTCATGAATTGCTGCCTTTCTAAAGCTTCATAACTGATCCCGTTTAAATAAGGATTGCGCGGGTTATCTAAGGCTTGTCTAATCATCTCCGCTTCTGTCTCTTCAAAAAGTGCTTCAGAGAAGCCCATCCCCTTGGCAAGTAATCGGAACACCTCAACATTGGATTTTGACTCAGCATATGGTTCAATGACCGGCTGCTGTAATTGAATATAATGATGCCAATAAGATGTGTACATGTCAGTATTTTCAAAGGAGGATGTCGCTGGTAAAACGATATCTGCATATTTAGCCGTTTCTGTTAAAAATAAATCATGAACCACCGTAAATAAATCTTCGCGCTCAAGCCCTTTTCGGACATTATTTGCATTAGGTGCGACTACGGCAGGATTAGACCCGTACACATAGAGTGATTTAACGGGTGGGTCTAGTGAGAGCAACGTGTCGCCAAGTACGTTCATGTTGATCACGCGCGTTTGTTTATTTTTCAATAAATCAGGTCGTTGCAAGTGCGCGGTATTCGGCGCCAGATAGGCCGAATTCCCTTTGATTGCGCCGCCTCCTTTGACAAGCCATTGGCCGGTAAGAGCGGGAAGGCAGGAGATTGTCCGGACAAACATGCCGCCATTGTCATGATGCTGTGGTCCATTTCCGATGCGTATAAAGGCTGGTGATGTTTCACCGTACATGCGGGCCAGTTTGTAAATATCTTCTACGGGGACACCTGTGATTGCTGAAACGGTGATTGGGTCGTATTGGATGACATGCTCACGCAGTTCCTCGTGACCAATCGTATACTTTACTAAAAAGTCTTGGTTGACCAGGTTTTCGGCAAATAGGATGTGCATCATCCCCAAAGCGAGGGCACTGTCAGTGCCAGGCAAAATCGGAATAAACCAATCTGCTAATCTACCAGTTTGATTTTTGAGAACATCAATAACAATGATTTTGGCACCGTTTTGTTTACGGGCTTTTTGAGCGAGGGCAATTTGATGCATGTTGGTGCTCGCCGCATTAATCCCCCAAAATAGGAATAGTTTGGAATGGATCGTATCCTCAGGGTCGATGCCGATGCTGCCGCCCATCGTATATTTATAGCCAACAGAACCGGCTGCAGAGCAAATGGTCTGATCCAAGCGGGAAGCCCCGAGGCGATGGAAGAAACGGCGGTCCATCCCCTCGGCATTAAGCCGGCCCATGTTTCCGTAAAAGCTGTACGGAAGGATGCTTTCCGGACCGTTAGATTCTATTAAATCGGTCCAACGGGAGGTAATGGTTTCGATCGCTTCCTTCCAGCTGATTCGTTCGAACTTGCCGTCGCCTTTGGGGCCGGTCCGTTTTAGCGGGTATTTTAAGCGGTTTTCATCATAGATGCGTTCTGTCATATTTCGGACTTTGTTGCAAATATGCCCTTTGGTGACCGGATGCTCTGGGTCTCCTTCCACTTTAATAATCTTCCCATTTTCCTTATGTAGCAGTAAACCACACTGATCCGGGCAATCCAGCGGGCAAACCCCATGAAAAACGCCATCTCGTTCATGTATAAATGAAGCCATTGCGTCATCCAATCTCCTTTCGTGTTTGGTGTCAGTTTGGTGTTACGTTTGGTGTCAGGCACCA
>NZ_JBALSN010000368.1:6458-13724 GCF_036966985.1 Neobacillus drentensis
TAGGAAGACAGTACCTCGAAAATGTTAAATGTTAAATGCTAATTTCTAATATTGCTACTATCATAACATCAAATTCTTTGGTATAGGCAAATATGGTTAGCTAATTCTAGCGGCAATGGAGAGGTGTGGATTTTATGAAGAAAGGGACAAGAATACAAAAAATGAAATGGGCCACATCGAGAGGTTCCTTTCAATGTGACCAACTTAAGATATTATTTGAACTGAGGTTTTGAATTAACTATTACTGCCCAAGCTGTTTTATTTGATCAAGGATGTTGCTGATTTCTTGGACGCTTTGAAAAATTTCTGTGTTTTTAAGGATAGAAGGGTCGAGTAATCCATTCTGGATATTTTTTAAATATAGATCTATGCCAGCTGTTAATTTGTTGTTTTGGTCAACAAGTTGCTGATGTAAATCGGCTGCTATTTCTGGTGCTTGGAGTTTATTGAATGTATTGATTTCTTGTTTCATTTCCTGAAGCATCTTTTTTAGTTCTGCTGTGGCCTGCTGGTCGCTTACGGCTTGTTGCGCAATAGATGGAGCATCATTTGCAAAAGCTGTCGCTTTATTTAGATAGTCCGTTGCATCATTCACATACGAGAGAGTATCTTTCGCATCATTTAGCAAGGAACAACCACTCAGGAGAAATACAATTGCCGCGGCTAAAACTAATACCTTCTTTTTCATGTAGAAACCTCCGTTTTATTAGACTTTGTGAAGGAAAATATGCTGATTAAGGATCCGAACGTGATGTTAATTGAATCTACGTCCATGAAAAATCCTATCATTATCATATGGATAAAAATTTGTTTCGTTGCTAATGCATAAGCAGTTCTGTAGGGTAATATCAATAAAAATAGTAGGAACTTTGTTTAGTTAGAAATTCCACTTGCTTCCTGAAGCATCCCCTAAACCATTCTTTCTAAAAGTATAAAATTCTAAACGGTGTCAGGCACCATTGTTGATATTTTCATAATGTTTTTAGGGAAAAGTCCTTAATAGTAAGCACCCGAGAGTCTCGTCTCACGTAGGATATTTTTGAGAGAAACGGGGAGGTTTTACTATGTATCCGTACACGAATTATTACGATGCTTTATATAGACAAAATAATAAATTGATTAGAGAAGTTGAAAAAGCGATCACTGGTGAGTACAATGCCATCCATTGTTATAGCAAATTAGCAAAATTAGCTTCCAATGAGAAGGAGAAAAGTCAAATCCTTGAAATTCGCCAAGATGAAATAAAGCACCATAAACAATTCGAACAGATTTATACTCAGCTGACTGGGCGAAAGCCACAACAACCAAAGCTCAGCGAGGAATGTCCTGATGTTTACCTAGAGGGATTAGAGTTTTCCTTACAAGATGAGCAAATAACAGTAGATTTTTACCTGGAAGTCGCTGATGGTGCTACAGATCCATCCATAAAAGAAGCATTTCGAAGAGCGGCCGCCGATGAGCAAAATCATGCAGTCTGGTTTTTATACTTTTATTCTAAAAATAAGTAAACTTGGATGGTAACGGGCAAAAGTTCACCCTTGTCTCTAAAGGCAAGGGTGTTTTTATTTGTGTTTATCAGTGGTCATTAATCCCCGCCGCTGTCTCCACCGGAATCTCCTCCAGAATTCCCGCCGGAATCGGTATTGCCATTACCATCAGAGTTGTCTGTATCATTCTGATAATCCTTTACATAATCATTGCTATCAGATCCTTTTGGTCCTTTTCCAATACTCGGAAAGATAAAAAAGGCAGCGATTATAGCTAAGGTTCCAAAGAACTCCTGCACACCGAAGATAAGATAAATCCCATAGACAAGAAGTAATCCACCCAACAGCCATTGAATTATTCTTACCGCGTTCAGAGACATCCACCCCCAATTAAAAAGTAAGAAAAATAAAGCCATACAAAATAAATATTACATTCTAGGTCTTTTTATACATCTTTTTGAGAGTCCTTACAGTTAAGTTACTTTTGGAAGAGCTTTGTTGATAGTTATGGTTAGGATATCAGGTTGCAATCGGTTTAAGCAAAGTTCTACCCTATAAACCAAAGGAGGCGTATGATGCCCGTTCAAGCAAAAAAACAGTGTGAACGGTAACCATAAGAGGCGTATGGTGCCCTTTCAGTCAAAAAAGCAGTGTGAATGGTAACTATAGAAGGCGTATGATGCCCATTCAGTCAAAAAAACAGTGTGAACGGTAACCATAGGAAGTGTATGGTGCACGCTCAATTTTAAAAACAGAGTTATAGGAGCTTTTGTATTCTTTAATGCCATTGTGGACCAGTTATATGCCAACCTAAGCCACCGGTGGGATTTATAAATTCCTACCTTCTTAGTCTCACCTTAATATTTTCCCAATGGGCCAGAAAAATGAAGAATAAGATACCTAATGCTGCAGCAAAGCTTATCCAATCATAATACATGATTAATAGGAAAGGTGGAATTAAAAGGAATGCCCCTAGGCCTGAAAAGGTGAAACTCTTAGTAAAGGGATAAAGGACAAGAAATACTCCGGCTATCACGAAAACAAGAAGCGGTTCAAACATGATGATCCCGCCAATAAAGGTTGAGATCCCTTTTCCACCCTTAAAGTTCAACGTAATTGGTTTCAAATGTCCTAAAATGGCCAAGCCTAAACCAACAAGTTGAATCTGGGCAGAAAATCCAAAATAGCGAGCGATCAATATAACGAGAACCCCTTTTAGAGCATCCCCTAGAAATATCAACACAAACGCCTTTTTCCCATGTAGGCGGCCGGCATTCCTAGCCCCGACATTTCCACTCCCTTCCCGACGGATATCCGTATGAAATAATGCTTTCGAAATGAGAAATCCAAACATTACGCTTCCAATCAAGTAGGATAATATAAAATACAACAAAAACATCTGTATCACCCCCTATTACAATTTTAGTGTCAGGCACCACAGTTTAATCCGATCGAAAAATTTATAGAATGAATTTACTTTTTTAAAATATCGTTAATGAGTAAATGGATCTCCCAACTTTCAAGTGATCCCTTCTAGAACTTCTGTTACATAGTAGTTCTACTTTCTTCAGTGTAAAAGAATCTTCGAGAAAAGGTGGCCATAATTACAGGGAAAATGGAACCGTAGTTTAAGTAAATAATGGTTATCATAATATTATCCTATTTTAAAGGTACAATATTAATTATAAATTTATTATAAAAAACGTTCTTGCCTACATTCCTAAGCGATGATATTATCAATTTATAAAAATCTAAACGTTTACATTTTCAATAAAGATAGAAAACCTCTCTAAACTCTTTAAAAGCAGAGAATTGTATCAAGAAATCTAAACGTTTACATTTAGGATTTTATATTTTAGGAGTTTACATATTATGGAGTACAAACCAACGATTGAGGATGTAGCTAAGCTTGCAAATGTTTCAATAGCAACGGTATCCAGGGTAATAAACAACCAAGGTGGAGTTCGGAAGGTAACTGAAGACCGAATTGTAAACGCTATCAGCGAACTTGGTTATATCCGTAGTGCTGTGGCGAGGAGCATGAAAAGAAAGGAAACAAACACCATTGGTATTATTGTGCCTGATATTACTAACCCGTTTTTTCCTCACGTAGTTGCTGGAATCGAACAGAAGGCGAGAGAAAAAGGATATTATACAATTCTTAGCAGTACTAACGAATCCCCAATTATTGAAGAAGAGATTGTGAAAATCTTTATTGAAAGAGGGGTAGATGGAGTCATTATAACAACTGCAAATGAAACAGGGGACCATATCAAGTTGTTACAGGATCAAGGAATCCCAATTGTTGCGGTTGATCGGGCAATTAAGAATTTTGAAGTGGATACGGTTTTGGTTGATAACATCAATGGAGCCTATCAGGCTGTTCGCCAATTAATTTTACAGGGACATGAAAACATTGCGATTATTTGCGGTCCACAAAACACAACGCCAGGTCGGGAACGCTACCTTGGTTATAAGAAAGCGCTCGAGGAATACAATATTCCCTTTGACCCCAGTTTGGTTTATCAGGGTGATTTTATGGAAAACAGTGGCTATAAGGGTGCGTTGCAATTGTTTTATTTAAAAAATAGACCTACTGCGATATTTTCATCGAATAACCAGATGACGATTGGCTGCGTTAAAGCACTAACCGAACTGGATTGGAAGTTGGGGGAGGAAGTCTCCTTTATCGGCTTTGATGATGTTGAGATAGCCACCTTCATCAAACCAAAACTATCTGTTGTTTCACGTCCGATGACGACAATTGGTGAAATTGCCTTTCAATTGGTGTACGAACGTATTCATTTTAAAGAAAACCTTCCTAAAAGGGAGTATTTATTAAAACCAGAATTAAAAATTCGAGAGTCATGTCATAAAATCTAAACGTTTACATTTATCAGTTTTAGGAGGAAGGAAAGTATGAAAAAAGGCGGTATTTTAAATCCGAAAATTAATCAATTAATCTCTGAAACTGGTCACACTGACTACATCGTGGTGACAGATGCTGGTTTACCGATTCCTGAAAATGTGACCCATCGGATTGATTTAGCTTTGAAAGAAGGCCTGCCAGGTTTTTTAGAAACTCTTGATACGGTATTAACCGAGCTAGAGGTGGAAAAAGTCATTTTAGCAGAAGAAGTTAAAACGGTTAGTCCTGGGATGCATGACCAAATCGTTAGCAGATTCCCAAATCTTCCGATTGAATATGTTCCGCATGTGGAATTTAAGCAGCAAACAAAACAGGCAAGAGGATTAATTCGTACAGGTGAGTTTACCGGATATGCGAATGTCATCTTAGTCGCTGGTGTCGTTTATTAATAATTTGACCTCATTCAAAGGGGGAGTGGCAAGTGAGTACAGCATTGCTGGAAATGAAAGATATATCGAAGGAATTTCCTGGAGTGAAGGCACTTGATAATGTATCTATCCGCGTAAACCAGTCCGAAGTTCTTGCCTTGCTTGGTGAAAATGGTGCTGGGAAATCTACTTTAATGAAGGTGCTAGCGGGTGTTCATCAGCCAAACAATGGGAAAATCTACATAAATGGAAATCAAGTAACAATCGAAGGGCCTAAGCATTCACAAAGCCTTGGAATTAGTATCATTTATCAAGAATTTAACCTTATCCCGCATATGAGTGTTGCTGAAAATATATTTATCGGGCGGGAGCCGCGTAAAGCAAAAGGTATCTTAGATCGCAAACAAATTAAGCAGGAAACAAGGAAATGGCTGGATCGAGTTGGTTTGACTAAGATCTCTCCTGACACATTAATCGCAGATTTATCAGTTGCCGAGCAACAGTTGGTTGAAATTGCAAAAACGCTGTCGTTTAATTCGAAAATTATCATTATGGATGAGCCGACGGCAGCTTTAAATGATGAAGAAACAAATAAGCTCTTAACCATTATGAAAGAGTTGAAGCAACAGGGAATGGGTGTCATTTTTATTACCCACCGGTTGGAAGAGGTACTAGTAGTTGCCGATTCAATTGCAGTTTTAAGGGATGGAAAGTATATTGGAAGTGCTTTGGTGAAGGATGTTACAAAGGATGATATGGTGACAATGATGGTTGGACGTGAGTTGACGGAACTATTTCCAGAAAAAAGTAAACCATCTAAGCAACTTTGCCTGGAAGTGAAAGATGTTTCGGTGCCAGGTATCCTTGAAGGCATTAATTTTACCGTAAAAAAAGGTGAAATCCTCGGTATTGCAGGTTTAATGGGGTCCGGCAAAACGGAGCTTTCGAAGGCGATTTTCGGGATGTATAGGAATATGACCGGGTATGTGAAGGTTGATTCGAAACTTGTAAACAGCCCTAGAGGTGCGATTGATGCAGGAATTGCCTTAGTTACAGATGATCGAAAGCAGGAAGGTCTTGTTCTTGGTTTATCAGTCTATGAAAACTTACTGTTACCCACTTATCGGAAAATTTTCAGATTTGGTATTCAGCAAAAACGCAAGAAGGACGAGATTGTCAACCGATGGGTAAACGATTTAAAAATAAAGGTCCATGATCCAAATGTTGAGGTAAGAACCCTGAGCGGAGGTAACCAGCAGAAAGTGGTTCTTGGAAAATGGCTCCAAATGAATCCAAAGGTGCTCATTTTGAATGAACCCACAAGGGGTATTGATGTGGGCGCAAAGGCAGAAATCTATCAAATTATGAAAAGGCTTACAGAGGATGGTATTTCGATTATTATGATATCATCCGAAATGCCGGAATTGCTTGGGTTAAGTAACCGCATCATGGTAATGAATAAAGGTCGAATTACCGCTGATCTAAGCCAAAATGAAGCGACGCAGGAAAAAATCTTTTATTACGCATCCGGGGGTGTAATGAATGCCTAGTACAACATCAGTTCAAAAGCAAATGGAGAAGAAGGCGGAGTTCAATTGGCTTTCCCTCATTGAAAAATACCGTGTATTACTAATTTTTATCGTGTTATGTGTGATTGCAGGATTTCTGTCCGATGTCTTTTTTTCGATGAGTAACGTCATGAATGTGCTCCGACAGGTTTCTATTATTGCGATTATCGCTAGTGGAATGACTCTTGTTATTTTACTTGCTGGAATTGACCTTTCCGTTGGTGCTGTTATGGCTTTTTCGGGTGCGATTTTAGCTGGTGCTTTAACCGCTGGCTGGCCGCTCCCACTTGCATTACTGGCCGCTCTTGGAGTTGGTCTATTATTTGGTCTTTGTAATGGTTTTTTTGTAGCAAGATTTGGAATTCCTTCTTTTATTGTCACACTGGCAATTATGGTTATCGCACGCGGAATGACCCTTGTTTATACAAAGGGATATCCGCTAGTTGTTAGTAATGAAGCTTACCGTTTTATTGGAAGCGGACGAATTTTTGGTATCCCAGTCCCAATCATTCTCATGTTTGTCATCTTTGGAATTATGTATTGGATGTTAAAATACACCAGCTTTGGCCGTTACATTTATGCCATCGGTGGTAATGAAGAAACGGCGATTCTGGCAGGGATTAACGTTAAGGCTATTAAAATCGCTGTCTTCGGAATTGCTGGTTTGCTTTCAGCCATATCCGCTATTATTTACACCTCAAGATTAATGTCAGCACAGCCAACTGCGGGAAATGGAATTGAGTTAGATGCTATCGCAGCAGTTATTATTGGTGGGACAAGTTTGGCAGGAGGAAAAGGAGCAGTTACCGGAACGCTGATTGGTGCTTTGATTATGGGCGTTCTTGATAATATTTTGAATTTGATGAACGTGTCTCCATTCTACCAAAGTATTGCTAAAGGTCTCGTTATATTAG
>NZ_JBALSN010000369.1:0-437 GCF_036966985.1 Neobacillus drentensis
AGATAAGGAAGGAGACATATGTATGAATAAACCTTTTGAATACCCGGAAATGTACTATAACGAAGTCATCTATTTTTTAGAAACGAAATGGAAGCGTCGACTAAGTGATCATGAGAGGCGTGTTCTCATTGAAGGCTATCGATTCGGCCGGCTGGTTGAGGCAGAAAATGAAATCAAAATTCTCTCAGTGAAGTAATTTTTTCGGTAGGATATATTCAAATGGCAGCGTTTGCTGCCATAATGCTTAATTTATAAGATTTTATATAAACTTTGCTCACTGCAAGGTTTTTTCTCTTTTTAAGTATTGTATAATATAGGAAGCGTTTCATATTTTTATATAAAATGTAATTGTGTCCTTGGTCAGCTAGTGAAGGGAGGGCAGGTGTTAAAACAGCAAAGAGATTCGCAGATTCATAAGTTATCAACAGATGTAAAAG
>NZ_JBALSN010000369.1:502-2897 GCF_036966985.1 Neobacillus drentensis
GTGAAAATAGGTAATCTTCAAGTAGCGGATGTACTTTATCATTTTATTAACGACAGCGCATTACCAGGAACGGGCTTGGACCGTGAGCAGTTCTGGACTGATTTTGAAGCACTCTTTACTGATTTGACACCGATTAATAACCAACTACTTGCTCGACGAGATGACCTCCAGCATAAAATCAATACTTGGCACAGGATCAATAAAACCTTCCATACTGAAAATTATAAATTATTTTTGCAAGAAATTGGCTATTTAGAACCGGAGACTTCTAATTTTCAGATTGGCACGGAAAATGTGGATGAAGAAGTAGCCTTAAAAGCTGGTCCGCAGCTTGTCGTTCCAGTCGATAATGCCCGATATGCGTTAAATGCAGCAAATGCCCGTTGGGGAAGTCTTTATGACGCCTTATATGGTACGGATGCGATTAGTGAAGATGGGGGCGCTAAGCGTGCAGGGGCTTACAACCCGATTCGCGGAGAAAAAGTTATTGCTTTTGCAAGAGAGTTCCTTGATCAAGCCCTTCCGCTAAAGCAGTTTTCACATAAGGACGCTATCAAATATTCGATTGTTGATGGACGATTAGCGGTTTTACTTGGCAGCGGTGCAACGGTTGGGCTTCAAGATGAATCCAAACTCTGTGGCTACCAAGGGAATCCAGGAGAGCCTTCCGCCATTTTACTGAAAAATAATGGTCTCTATTTTGAAATTCAAATCGACCACGGTCATCCAATAGGTAAAACCGATGGAGCTGGCGTTAAAGATATTTTTATAGAGTCTGCTCTTACAACGATTATGGATTGTGAGGATTCTGTTGCCGCAGTGGATGCAGAAGATAAGGTCCTCGTTTATTCCAATTGGCTCGGATTGATGAAAGGTGACTTAACTGCTGCTTTTTCTAAAAATAAAAAGACGATTACTCGATCGCTGAGTCCTGATCGATATTATTTCACTCCTACTGGTGAGGAATTTGCCTTAAAAGGGCGTTCCCTCATGTTTGTCCGCATTGTTGGACATCTGATGAAGAGTCCTGCGATCTTAGATAAGGATGGGAACGAGGTACCAGAAGGGTTAATGGATACTGTCGTTACTAGTTTAATTGCCAAGCATTCTCTTTTGGCAAACGGTCCACATCAGAACTCTGCAAAGGGATCGATTTATATTGTTAAACCAAAAATGCATGGATCGAAAGAAGTCGCTTTCGCCAACGAGACGTTTAATCGCGTGGAAGATATGCTTGGACTGGAGCGAAATACGTTAAAGATTGGGGTCATGGATGAAGAGCGCCGGACGTCTTTGAACTTGAAAAATTGCATTGGTGAAGTAAGGGATCGAATAGTCTTCATTAATACGGGTTTCTTGGACCGGACCGGAGATGAAATCCATACATCGATGGAAATCGGGGCAGTTATTCGGAAAAACGAAATGAAATTTTCAACATGGCTGCAAAGCTATGAAAAATCGAATGTATTTGTCGGGCTGGCAGCTGGACTTAAAGGGCGGGCCCAGATTGGGAAGGGAATGTGGGCGATGCTAGACCTTATGGCTGAAATGCTCAAGCAAAAAATCGGTCATCTGCAAGCAGGCGGAACAACAGCATGGGTGCCTTCCCCAACAGCAGCAACCTTGCATGCGCTACATTATCATCAAATAGATGTTTCAAAGGTGCAAGCTGAGTTAGCAACGAATATTCAGGATCTTAGAGACCAGATTTTAGCCATTCCTGTTGCTGAAAATACCAACTGGACCGCCGAGGAAATTCAGCAAGAACTTGATAATAATGCACAAGGAATCCTGGGTTATGTTGTTCGCTGGGTAGAAATGGGGGTTGGCTGTTCGAAGGTACCGGATATTAATCATGTTGGGTTGATGGAAGACCGTGCGACACTCCGGATTTCGAGCCAGCATATCGCCAACTGGCTCCATCATGGAATTTGTTCGAAGGAACAGGTACTCGGAACCTTAAAGAGAATGGCCAGGGTAGTCGACCAACAAAACGCGGGAGATCCGGCGTATCATCCAATGGCTCTAGATTATGGTCAATCTGTCGCCTTTCAAGCAGCTTGCGACTTAGTATTTAAGGGTTACGACCAGCCAAACGGCTACACCGAGCCAATCTTACATCAGCGCCGCATCGAAGCAAAAGCCAAATGGGGTGTCAGGCACCACGATTAAAAGCACGAGCAACTACAAGTAACAGATGTAGTTGCTTTTTTTGATGAATGAAAATGTAAACTTATGGGAAAATACCTTTGATACTTACTTATATAAGGAGTGAAAAACATGAGTAATAACACCGAACAAAAGGAAACTCCACATATTAAACCAAATGGAGTAGAAATTGCTGAAACAATCCTGTTACCAGGGGATCCTTTACGTGCAAAATTTATTGCTGAAA
>NZ_JBALSN010000370.1:0-5616 GCF_036966985.1 Neobacillus drentensis
TCTTAAAGGAGAGGTTCAGACAGTTGATTTGAAACGTGAAAAGGTGAAGGTTGATCTTCGCAGCTTCGATACCATCATAATAGGCGGTTCGATTCATGCTGGGAACATTCAAATGAAAATAAAACAATTTATTACTCACAACTTTGATCCTCTATTAGAAAAAGAAGTAGGACTTTTTCTTTGCTGTATGCTCGATGGAGAGACGGCAATTGAACAATTTAACCATGCCTTCCCGCAAGAATTACGAAAAAATTCTGCTGCAATGGGGTTATTTGGCGGAGAATTTCTCTTGTCGGAAATGAACTTCATTGAAAAACAAATCGTAAAAAAGGTGAGAGGTGCAACGGTCGACCAATTAAATTTAGATTATGAAGCGATTAAGGAATTTGCTTCAAAATTAAATAATATCCAAACACTAGTACATTAATCGGTGTAAATTCAGTTTAAATGAACGTTTCTGCAGGTGCAGAACGTTTTTTTGTGTTTATATTGAATTTAAGGGGATTTTTCGATGAGTTGCATTAGAAAGTGAAAATTTTGTCAAATTTTGCTTATAAAAAATGTCACGAAGGACAATAATGAGTGAGGTCTTATTACAACAAGGAAGAGGATTTAAATGAAGATTTGGTTTAACAGATGGTTTACAACCGTTTCCCATTTCATCGACATGATTCGGGATAACGAAGAAAAGCGAAAATTTATTATTTATGGCACCAATCCGAACAAGGATGCCCTGTATTTACAAAATTGTGATTTTGCCTTCGTCGAGCCGGATATATCTGGTGAGGATTATATTGATTTTTGTCTTGAGTTTTGTCAGAAACACGGGATTGATATTTTTATCCCGCGGAAAGAAAATGTCCTCATCTCTAAACGACTGAGTCAATTCGAAAAGTTGGGAGTTAAGGTGCTGGTTTGCCCAGATGCTAACCTCATGGAGACCATGGATAATAAAGCTGAGACCTATCAAATGTTTTCGCGCGGGAAGGCAATCTCTTTAATCCCTGACTACCATGTCGTCAATAATCTCGAAGCGTTTAAAATTGCGTATGAAAAACTCAAGGAAAAAGGACATACCGTGTGTTTTAAACCAGTGATTGGTGAAGGTGCCAACGGATTTCGGGTCATTAAGGACCAAATTGATTCGATTGCCCAGCTATTCAATCATGGAACGAGTTATCGCATTCCTTACAACTATGCCTGCGAAATTTTAGGTCAGCAAGAAACATTCCCTGACTTAATGGTGTTGGAATTTTTAGAAGGCAGAGAATATAGTATCGATTGCTTATCATCCCACGATAAACTGTATGCCGCCATACCTCGAATGAAGGGGGATGGCAGAGTGAGAGAGATTGTGGAGCATGCTGAACTCATAAAATTGGCTCACGATTTTCATCAAGAATTTAGGTTGCCATATGTGTTTAATATCCAGGTAAAATACAACAACAATGGTGAACCCAAGCTGTTGGAAGTCAATCCGCGTATGAGCGGGGGCATGCACTTTAGCTGCTTATCTGGGATCAACATCCCGTATCTTGCTCTGAAAATTTTACTAGGTGAAAAAGTGCAATTGGTGAAACCAAGGTTTGGAATTCGGGCAAGTCATATTGAAAAAGAAATGATTCTCAAATATGGTGACATAAGTTAATAAAGAAAGAGCAGGTTTCGTCTTCGAACCCGCTCTTTTGGCTATTTATAGAACACTTTATCAATATTGTATTTTGCATGTAAGGTATTGATGAGGTAGGTTTCGTAGATTTCTCTCTCCATTGGGTCTTCCACAACACATACCGCAATTTTATAGACTTCATCACGGTGTAATTTGATTGGTGAGACAGTATCTTCGAAATGTCTTTTTACACGAGGACGTAATTTCCTTGCTTTGCCGACAAACAGTAATTCATCATTTGCGTTTGAAAAAAGGATAATCCCGCCTTTGTCTCTTGGGATTTTATTGTAATCTGTAAATCCATAAACGCTGCTTAGCGGTGCCTCAACTTTTTCACCAACTTGATTTTTTTTCGTAATCACTATATCAGGATTAGGTATTTCAATTTTTATCATGTAGAAAATCGCTCCTTGACTCACTTAAAATAAACGGGTTATCCGTTTTGCTAACGGTTCATTATAGCACAACAATTCAATAATAGTTATTTTAACCATAATTCGGGACACAAAACCAGTGGATCTTAATTTTATAAGGAGAGGTTAAATAAAAGTAGAAAAATATTCCTTATTTTTGTAAACTAAAGGAAGTACAGTGATTTAATTAATTTATTAAATTTGAAAGGGTGTTTCTATGGCTATTTCATTGTCTAAAGGGCAGAAGGTTGATTTAACAAAAACAAACCCTGGTTTAACAAAGGTCGTTGTTGGTCTTGGTTGGGATACAAATCGTTATGACGGCGGAAACGATTTCGATTTAGATGCAAGTATCTTCTTATTAGGAGCTAATGGAAAAGTTACTTCTGAAAAAGATTTTGTTTTCTACAACCAACTTGAAGGTGGAAATGGTTCGGTCGTACATACTGGTGATAACCGTACAGGCGAAGGGGACGGAGACGATGAGCAAGTAAAAGTGAATCTCAGCGCGGTCCCTGCTCAAATTGAAAGAATTTCGTTTGTTATCACTATTCATGATGCTGAATCCCGCGGTCAAAATTTTGGGCAGGTTTCCAATGCATTCTGCCGTATCGTTAATGAAGAAACGAATCAAGAAATCATTCGCTATGATTTAGGAGAAGATTTTTCTATCGAAACAGCAATCATTGTAGGTGAGTTATACCGGCACAATGGCGAGTGGAAATTCTCAGCGGTTGGTTCAGGCTACCAAGGCGGCCTTGCTCGTATTGCAACAGACTTCGGCCTAAACGTGGGCTAAAAATAGCAAATAAAAGGACAAAAACAGCCGAGTCACTGTTTTTGTCCTTTTTTATTGTCATTTGGACATGGAAGTGGTTATCGATGGTGTCAGGCACCATTGAAAGACACAGTGTAATTATTTGTTGAGTGGAGGTATTTAGGTTATGGTAGAAATAAAATAAATTATTTGATTTGAGGATGGTTAAAATGAAACTTTTTCTTAAAACTCAAGTTCTTTCAATTATTATTGCGTTCTTTTGGATCGTGTATCTAAACGTATTGGCAATTTTGGATCAGCCAGGTCCGATACTTCAATATTTGAATTGGTTTGTTTATGGATTTGCAATACTTTTTGCTATCATTTATTTACTACTGACAAGATACATGGTTGGTCACAAATGGCTGGCTATTCCTTTGGTCATTCTACCGTATCTGATGATTTATCAACCAATTCTTGAACGAATCCTATTAAGTATAGTAAGTAAAAGCTATGGTATGACAATCAATTTTCTGTCTTTATCAACTGGTGCTACTCATTTAATGGCGATATTACTTGGCTTAGTTTTTGGGATTATTAATACCAATCGCTATATTAGGAAGGAACACAACCGGTAAACATTTTTAACCTAAAATTCACCTAAAATGCTTAACTCCGAAGTAAATTGTTGTTTTCGCGTCTAGGTGAACCATGTATACTTTTATCAAGAGCTTAGAAAAGGAAGAGGGACATTAGGATGGAAGGAAAGTGGCTGATTGCCGATCGCGATTTGAACGAACGTGAGGGATTAAAATGGTTATTGAAGACCTCCTCCATCCCCGTTACCACTATATTGTCAGCTTCTCATTACCAGGAATTCGTCGTATGGTTTGAGCAGGAGAAGCCTGATGTTGTTTAAATAGAACTTGATATGATCACAAAGGAAGATTGGTCCACCTTTCGTGACCTGATGCAGATTTATGACCCCATATTATTATTAACATCTGCAGAAGGAACCTTCGAAAAAGCGCGGCTGGCAATCGATATGCAAGCATTAGATTTAATGATTAAACCTTTTTCGACAACCAAGGTGAAAACCGCCTTTCAAAAAGCTTCACGTAAACTTGGGACAAAGAGTCAGGCNNCACCATGCTAGTACCTATAAAGATATATCATATGAAGCGTTATTACTCTCGCAAGCTCCGGGTGCAGAAATTTACCATGTGGCTGCTTTCCAAACGGAAAGTATCAATGCCATCCAGACTTTGCATTCATTCTTAGCAGAATATCCTTTCAAGGATGTCCACGGTATTTTTGCATTAGACGATATGGTCGTTGTTTTGTTTTCAGAGACGGGTCATAATATCACCGAGCAGTGCCAAAAAGCGATGAGAAAGTGGGAGGAGGAATTTTCTGAGCCTCTAGCTGTCGTAGTTCATAAAGGCAATTCATCTTCTATTACTTTGAATCAAAAGTACCTGCAAACGAGGAAAATGCTAGAGTTGACCTATTATAAAGGGTACCGCCAAGTTGTTGAATTTAGCCACTCAACCGAATGGGTTCATATTGATCCTTTTTTAGCTCCGCCTGAACAACGAACCTGGGTCGACATGTTGACTAACGTTGATTTAGAAAAAATAAAAACTTGGCTGTATGATGAATTTTTACAATTGAACGATCCTTACCCTGACCCAGGTTTAGTACGAATTAGATTAACGAGTATCCTCGCACAAGTTAGAAGATATATGAAGACGTATCACTTAGACGAGAATCAAAGCTATGAACAGGAATACCGTTATATTTTCAATTCGATTTTGTATGATCGTGTCCTTTATCGTACAGTTCAAAATCTCATTTTATTTATTCAAAAATTGTTCTTGGGAACTGAGAGCAGGGATAGAAATCATATACAAGATCCGATAGAACGCGGCATATCCTTTATGGAGGCTAATTTTTCAAACAGTATGCTCAGGCTAGAGGATGTGGCAGCATATGTGGACCGAAACCCCTCTTATTTCAGCCATTTGTTGATCACGAAAACAGGTTCCAGCTTTACTGAATTATTAACAGCGTCTCGAATGAAGGAAGCGAAAAGGTTGCTGATTGAAACCAATAAACCGATCAAAGAAATTTCGATCCTGGTGGGCTATCAAAATGCCAATTATTTCAGTCGGATGTTTAAGGAATTAATAGGTAAGTCCCCTAGAGAATTTCGATTAAATAAAGTGGATGAGGATGATTGATTTATAAATTAATTTGAGGGAAGTGGGGAAATGAAGACGGCTATCGCATCTTTGGTTATTGTTTTCCTTGTTTTTTCATTCCTTAAATTTTATTTCAATCGGAAATGGAAATTGTTTTATACGGCGTTTGGGTCGGATAACTATTTTATGGTCGTAGCTAAGTTAAATGCTGCAGGAGTAAAATTCAAAACAAACACTCTGGTGAATTTGCGTAGTGATGCTCGGTTTAAAGATTTTACTCAATACGATATTTTTGTTAAAGAAGAAGATGAACATAGGGCCCAAGCCGCACTCAGAAGTTAAAAAATTGTACATTTTCTTGTAAAGCAAGATAANNTAGAAGTGGACCGGTCATCAACATGACTTGGTCTTTTTTTAAACAAAAGAACCTAAAAATATTATAGATTTATAGAAATTTTATTGGTTACATAAACAAACTATCTAAATAAATTCTAGTTACTCCTATAAATATTATCTTATATCTAATGTTCCTTCCGTATTTTTCAGAAGATTTTATTTTTATAATATATATAG
>NZ_JBALSN010000371.1:0-12129 GCF_036966985.1 Neobacillus drentensis
AATCGTTAGTTCTATTAAAAATGCTATTTTAAAAATAGAAAAAATAAAAACTGAAAAACAAACGACCGAGCGGATTAATGAATATCAAACGGCCTTAGAAGAAAAGCGCGTTCTTGATTATATTTTAGGACAAAGATTTGCTGTCTCTGAAAATGACCAAAAGCTAAAAAGTTTTTCTTTTTTAAACATTAGCTTGAAAGGGTTTGCCTGGGAAGATTCAAAAGACACGGAAAAAATTCAAGTTTCCTTAGAGCGTGTAAAAAACCTATTGGAAAACAGGAAAATAGAGAGTTTTATCTATACCATTGATAGTGAAATCGTTATTATGTTTTCAAACGCTGGTTCAGATCTTGGGAATGACTTGGTTCAGGATTTTGTGTCGTTGATCTATCATGATATGAAAATAAGACCGATGGTTGGCATCAGCAATGTCTATGAAACTATTTCTGACATAAAGAAAGCCTACAGTGAAGCAAAAGAAGCTTTGAAAAATGGTATTTTTTCAAACCAATTAATAACCTATTATAAAGAATTAGAAAAGTTCAATCATTCATTTGGCAACCGCATTATTGAAAAAATTGATACATTTTTTAATGATAAAAGCCCGGATCTTCTTAGGAGCATGAATCAGTTCATGGACAAAGTTTTTCTCGATTGTCAAAAGAGCAGTCTGCCTTCTGAAAAATCAAAATACGTATGTTTTAAAATCGTTAATCATTTTTTGGAATATATCGAAAGTGAATTTGAAGTAAATAAAACTGGCGGCGAAAGATATTTAGTTTACCAAGAATTAAATCAATTACAGTCATTGGAAGAAATCAAAGTTTGGCTTGAACAATTTATTGAGCAATCAACAGCTTTTTTAAATGAGAACCACGTGTCCTATAATGAAAAATTAATCATTGATTTAAAGAGCTTCATAAATGCTAATTATAAGGAACCAATTGTTCTAGATGATTTAGGCAAGCTGTTCCACAAGAACCCTGCCTATCTATGCAGCTTGTTTTCTAAGGCAGTTGGCAACACTATATTTGAATATATTACAAAGGTTCGATTAAATAATGCCAAAAAACTGCTAAGAACCTCAAATTTAAAAGTATCCGAAATTTGTAAACAGGTAGGTTACGAAAATCAAAAATACTTTAATCAAGTCTTCAAGAAAAATATCGGAACAACCCCAGGTCTCTACCGTTCACAACACATATTGAAGTAAATGTTGGACGAGTGTTATTTGTTGGTAAGCCCGCTTGAATCTATATGCAAATTGCAAATAATTCAATTAAGCCCTGGAGGCGATCGGTAAATGAATCGACAAAGATGCACCTGCGAAATATCTTCACAAAAATAGTAGCGAGACTTATTTTCTGAGTTCTCTATATATGCAATGCTTTTATATCCTTCTCCTTTCCTTCTAAAGTGGTCTGCCTCCTAGAGTACCAGTCCACTTCGTAGCTTAGTTCATTCGGAACTAGGCTATTTCATTTTATTAAACAAAAAGCACCACAAATACGGTGCAAATTTATATACATTTTATTGTACATTTTTAGCTGTAAATTCACGTTTTGTTATTGGAAACGGAACCCGTTAGATTTTGAATCACTCTTTTTGTTTTCCTCAATCTCATTTTATAACATCTTCTTAAAATCTTCTTCATTGATGATCTCTAGTTCTTTTCCCTCGTTAATCAGTTTTTCAGCTTTTATCAATTTAGAGGATTTACCGCCTTTAATAATTACATCCTTTAAGTTGCCGAGGATGATATAATTGGTGTCTTTACTGATTCCATTTTGAGGATGGCCACCATTGCTGGCAACCAATAAAGCTGCTTAATTACGGGTAAAACCATTCAGTCTGCCGGTAAAAACGATGTTTTTCTAGTAAAAAGGACTATCTACATCCGCATCTTCCAAGACTTCAATTTCAAATAAGTACAGTCGGTTTTTCATTTTATTGCTAACCAGAATGGAACGGTATTTTTATCGAGAAAGGATTACAGTCCACTCACGTGGAAGCTGTTGCAAAATTAATATTGAAATAGATAGAAGCTCATTCTAACATTAGTTTATTTGAGCTTTTTTAAGAAATCTAAAAGTATATTTTTATAAAAATTTTGGATGGTTAATAAAAAGGGGTACCCAAGTGAATTTTTATTCATTGGGTACCCCTTAAGCTTTATTTAAAACACTTTCGTAGTCCAATCCTCACAATTCCAAATATCGGTCGCAATTTCACGATAGAAATCTGGTTCGTGGGATACCATCAAGATACTTCCGCGGTAAGCCTTTAAAGCACGCTTCAATTCTTCTTTTGCGTCCACATCCAAGTGATTGGTAGGTTCGTCTAGAATTAATAAATTCGTTTCTGTGTTAATAATTTTACACAATCGAACTTTGGCTTTTTCACCACCGGAAAGGACTTCGACTTTACTTTCAATATGTTTCGTCGTTAATCCACATTTTGCAAGAGCAGCACGGACTTCAGCCTGATTCATACTTGGGAACTCGCTCCAAATCTCTTCAATACAAGTGTTGTAATTGGACTGTTTAACTTCCTGCTCGAAGTAGCCGATGTGTTGATACTCACCACGTTCCACTTTACCCGAAATTGGATCAATCAACCCAAGAATACTTTTTAAAAGAGTAGACTTACCAATACCGTTTGCACCCACGAATGCAATTTTTTGCCCGCGTTCCATTTTCAAATTCAAAGGGCGAGAAAGTGGTTCATTGTAACCAATAACAAGATCTTCAGCCGTGAAAATATATCGACTAGCTGTACGAGCTTCCTTGAAGTTAAACTCTGGTTTTGGCTTCTCTTTCCCCAATTCAATAATTTCCATTTTATCGAGCTTCTTCTGACGAGACATCGCCATATTACGAGTCGCAACACTTGCCTTGTTACGAGCAACGAAATCCTTCAAATTAGCAATTTCTTGTTGTTGACGCTTGTAAGCAGACTCTAACTGTTGCTTCTTCATTTCATATATATTTAAGAAGTTATCATAGTCACCAACATAGCGATTCAACTCTTGGTTTTCCATATGATAGATCAAGTTAACAACATTGTTCAAGAATGGAATATCATGTGAAATCAAGATAAATGCATTCTCATATTCCTGTAAATAGCGCTTCAACCATTCGATATGCTGTTCATCCAAATAGTTCGTAGGCTCGTCTAGTAATAGGATTTCAGGCTTTTCTAGCAAAAGCTTAGCTAGCAAAACTTTCGTACGTTGACCACCGCTAAGATCATCAACATCTCGATCAAGTCCAACATCGTCTAATCCTAGACCACGAGCAACTTCCTCAACTTTTGAATTAATTTGATAGAAATCATTACTATCTAGAGTTTCTTGTAGCTCTCCAACTTCTGCAAGTAATGCATCGATATCAGCACCTTCATCACCCATTTTTGCATAAAGTTCGTTGATCTCTGATTCAGCATCAAATAGATATTGAAAAGCAGTACTCAAAGCGTCACGCATCGTAGTACCTTTTTGAAGTACAGCATGCTGATCTAAATAACCAACACGAACTTTTCGTGACCACTCAACTTTCCCCTCGTCGGGTTTCAACTTTCCAGTAACAATATTCATGAAAGTAGACTTACCCTCACCATTTGCCCCAACTAGTCCAACGTGCTCTCCTTTTAAAAGTCGAAAAGACACATCATTAAAAATCGCACGATCACCGAAACCGTGACTTAAATTTTTTACGTTTAATACGCTCATTTTTTTAACTCCTTATCTAATATCACATGTGGATATTTTACTAGATTTTTGCTGCTTCTTCTATCTTAAAGTTATTTTTGTGAAAAATGTAATTCGATTTTGGGGCTAAATTGAAGTCGCCCCTTCTCAATTAGTTGATATTATTGAATTATTAACTTGGTGTATAACAATTGGGTAAAAGTCTAGTATACAACCGAAACTGAAGGCAGGATATGAGTTGTTTTCATATGGAAATAACTGTACAAAAAATGAAAGAATTGGTTGAGTTCTAAACTTGTAAAAAAATAGAAAATAATTTAACCGATTTTGCAACTTTTTATAAGGTTGTTTCGTGGATAGGTTGAAGGGGGGAAAGTGGTGGATTTAGATGAGGTGTTTGAAGCATATGTAGATGATCTTTATCGATACTTATATTCCCTTTCAAAAAATCACCATACGGCGGAGGATTTAGTCCAAGAGACGTTTTACCGGGCATACCTTCAACTGTCGGAAGATGACATTAACCATATTAAACCTTGGCTGTTTAAAGTGGCTTATCATGCCTTTATCGATTTTATTAGAAAGCATAAACGGCTGGTCATCACCGATGAGGTACTTAATCGAATGAGCATGAAAACACCGGAAATTGATCTTTTAGAAAAGGAAGGATTTTCCGCACTAATGAACGATATTCATTCATTAAAGGAAACCGAAATGCATGCACTGGTTCTTTGTGACCTGCATCAGTTGAGTTTAAAAGAAGCGGCTGAAATTCTTCAATTAAATTTGAATACGCTGAAGAGCCATTTATCAAGGGGAAGAAAAATGGTGGTTGAAAGGGTCAAGGAAAGGAGAAGGCAGGATGGATAAAAATCAAAATCAAAACGATGAGGAACTTTATCAATCTTTTTTAAATGAATCGGTGCAGGACTATGAAAAAAGCCATAAAGTACCGGAAGAGAAACAAAAACGGCTAATTAAAGCCGGGAGAAACCATGCCATGCAGACAAACATTATGATTAGCCTGGCCATCTTACTATTATTTGTGCCGGTCCTCACCTTAAGCAGCTATTTGTATTACTCGATTGGTGGAAGGGCGAACCATCTAATTGATATCGCCACCAAAACCATTTATGTAACGGAACCGAACATGAGTTTAGAGGAGATGGAGTTAGAAGAGGATATCGGATTTTTTACGATGAATATCTACTTTGATGTGTTTAAGCGAATTGGGAAAGAGGATTATAAAGCGGGGGAATACTCGGTTCGGTTTGCGCTGAATAATCCCAATTTCCCCAAGCGTAATATGAAGCTTGAGAGGCCGCTTCCAATTTCGGGGAGCATGGAGACAGACAGGCTTTATCATCCGGACGGTCCCTCTGGCAAAAACATCTATTCGGACTGGGATATTCTCGATCACCTTCCCGATGGAACGGTGGGGGAGATTTATCTTTCGTTGAATCAATTAATGAAGCCGGAGGAGCTTAAAAAACAGCTCGGGAATAATGTCGAGGTCAGATGGGTTGCCGTTGACACGGGGCTTGAGGATAAGAACTTATATGAAGCGGGACATTCTGTTGCGCCAATCGGCTATCCGTTGCAGGCCGATGCCACTACTTGGTCACCATTTAATGGCAGGGAGAAGTCAAATGAGGAGGTATTTTTAGACATTTTAAAGTTCCTGGCTAAGGATGAAAAAACCGCCGAGAAAATATCGCGGGCAAAATCTTTAGCATTAAAAGAAAGAATACCATACATCGAGAAAAATGGGATTCATATCTATGGAGGAGTTATCACCGGACCAACTCCAGAATTAAGAAAACTGAAAGATAATCCTCTGATCAGAGTAATGAAAGTGGGGGAAGTGAAGTTATGGAACTGGAAATGAAAAATAAGAACAAAGGAAAACAAAAAAAACTGCAGACGATATCGGGATTCCTATCCTTCTTAATTGCTCTTCTCGCACTGGCGGGGGTCAATATTGCATTATTAATGGAAATTGATGATTTTCCGAAAATGTTTCTCGTCGATCTGCCGATTGTTGGGTTTTTCCTAGGGCTGTTTGGTTTGATTACATCCAAAAGATCGAGATTATATGCTCTTTGGGGGATAGGGATTAGTTCGTTTATTTTAGTTTTTACATTTTTAATGATAGGGCTTTCTTGGGTGGGGATTAATCCGAAGCCTTGATATGTTCATGTGTACTTAATTTTTTCGAATTAATGGCTGAACTCCTGGTAAATAGATCCTAAAATTTTTTTGAAAGAAAGCGTTGACTTGGAATGAAAGCGGATGCTATTATGTGTGTACAAATTAATTAATTTTTTAGGATTGTTACTGATCAAGCAGGCAAAACCTAAATTGTATGTTTATCACTTTTATGGTGTATAGCATGCAATTTAGGTTTTTTTTATTCCTAAAGCCGAAGTACAGTTGCAGGGACTGGCCAGAACTTACAACTCGCTTCGGTAGTATACAAAATAATACTTTTAACACAGGATTGTTACTGGTAATGCAGGCAAAACCTGAGGAACACGAGTGGGGACCATTGGGTCATTTCTAACTCATGTTACTCAGGTTATTTTTTTACAAAAAATCAGGAGGTATAACCATGGACTACAAAAAAACAGCCATAAGCATCATTGAATTAGTCGGTGGAGAAGGTAATGTTCAAAACGTTATTCACTGTATGACAAGACTACGTTTCAATTTACAGGATCAAAGTAAGGTAGATCGTAAAAGATTAGAAAAAGTTCCTGGTATCATGGGCATAAATGTAAGCGGTGACCAATTCCAGATTATTATCGGAAACGACGTCCCAAAAGTATATAATGCCATCTTAGAAAACAGCGCAATTAAAATTGATAGCAAGACTAAGCAATCTGCGAAAAAACAAAATCCAATCAATGCAATATTCGATGTGATTTCAGGTGCGTTCACACCACTTCTCCCTGCCATCGCCGGTGCCGGTATGATCAAAGGGATTCTAGCCATTGCAATTGCCTTTGGATGGACGACAGATAAGAGTCAACTATATACCATTTTAAACGCTATTGGTGATGGGGCATTTTACTTCTTGCCGATTCTTTTAGCAGTAAGTTTAGCAAAAAAGTTTGGAAGCAATATGTATGTAGCAGCTGCTATTGGAGCAGCACTCCTACACCCAACGTTAACCGCATTATTAGGTGCAGGTAAACCGGTTGCATTCCTGGGTATCCCTGTAACAGCTGTTACTTATTCTTCAACTGTTATTCCAATCCTTCTAGCGATTTGGATTGCAGCTTATGTAGAAAAATGGGTTGATCGAATTATTCCAAGCATGTTTAAGCTGATATTAGTTCCAACTTTAACATTGCTTATCATCGTACCAGTTACATTAATCGCAGTTGGACCACTAGGTTCTATTATCGGGAACTGGCTTTCTTTAGGGGTTGGTGCATTATTTGAACATGGATGGATCTTTGCAGGTTTAATCTTAGGAGGTACATGGTCATTAATCATTATGACCGGTATGCATTACGCATTTCTTCCTGTTGTAATGAACAATCTTACAACTAAAGGCTACGACGTGATCTTGCCTTCTATGTTTATGGCGAACATGGGGCAAGCTGGGGCAACGTTTGCAGTATCCTTACGTTCTAAAAACAAGTCATTCAAGTCTCTTGCGATGACAACAAGCTTAACAGCTATTATGGGTGTTACAGAGCCAGCCATGTATGGTGTTAACATGCGCCTTAAGAAACCATTTATCGGCGGATTAATTGGTGGTGCTGTTGGTGGAGCATACTACAGTGCTGTAGGTGTAAAATATTTCATTCTTGGTGGTAACGTTGGTTTACCAGGTGTTGCTTCCTTTATCGGATCTACATTTATTTTAGCTATTATTGGATTACCAATTGCTTTCGCAGCAGGTGCCATCGCTACTTTCATTATGGGATTTGAAGATGTAGAACGTGAAGGAGAGCAAGATACTACAACAGTAGAAGAAACAAACACATTTGACACAAAGTCTGAATTAGTTGTAGCAGCAGAACAAGTATTCAGCCCATTAAAAGGGGAAGTAAAAGCATTAAGCGAAGTAAATGACCCAACTTTCTCAACTGGAATCATGGGCAAAGGTTTAGCTATCCAGCCGCAGGAAGGAAAAGTAGTTTCTCCTGTTACTGGAAGAGTAACGACTATTTTTAAAACGAAGCATGCGATCGGCATTACAAGTGATAATGGAGCAGAAATCCTAATCCATGTTGGTTTAGATACGGTAAGATTACAAGGAAAACATTTCACAGCACATGTGAAAGACGGCGACTTTATTGAAGTGGGCCAAACTCTTGTAACCTTTGATATGGATGCAATCAAGGCAGAAGGGTATGACTTAATGACTCCAGTCATTATTACAAATCCTGACCGTTATCAAACAATTGAACCTGTTAAACAAGGGAAAATCAATACACGTGAGGCATTCCTAGCATTGCAATAATATGAAAGTAGGGGAAATCTAATTTCCACTGACTTTCTACATATTAAACCATGTACTAACTAACGCTGATCAATGGATTTATAAAAAACTTAGAGGTGAATGAAAATGAATCGTAAATTTCCAGAAGGCTTTTTATGGGGCGGAGCAACTGCTGCTAATCAATTAGAAGGAGCATCACAAGAAGGCGGTAAAGGTTTAAACCTTGCCGATGTACTCCCTGGTGGAAAAGTTCGTTTAGAACTCCTTATGAAACCTGGCTTCAATTATGAGATTGACGAAAGTAAGTATCACTATCCAAATCACGAAGCAATTGATTTTTACCATCGCTATAAAGAAGATATCGCTCTTTTTGCGGAAATGGGTTTTAAAGTATTCCGTATGTCTATTGCTTGGTCACGTATTTTCCCAAGAGGGGACGAAGAAACTCCTAATGAGGAAGGTTTAGCTTTTTACGACCGAGTATTTGATGAGTTACACAAACATGGTATTGAACCAGTAGTAACCATTTCTCACTATGAAACACCGCTGCACCTTATTAAAGAATATGGTGCCTGGAAAAATCGAAAACTCATTGGGTTCTTTGAGCGTTATGCAAGAACTGTTTTTAATCGTTATAAAGATAAAGTAAAGTATTGGATGACTTTTAATGAGATCAATGGAGCGACACATTTCCCGCTTTTTGGTTTAGGTTTTTCTGCCTCTAGTGAAGATGCACGCCTGCAAGAAAGTTTCCAAGGACTTCATCATCAATTTGTGGCTAGTGCCCTAGCTGTAAAAATCGGACACGAAATCATTCCTGGTTCGCAAATTGGATGTATGCTTGTATATGCTCCAGTGTATGCTTTCGATAGCAACCCTGATAATGTCATGCATGCTTTAAAAGAAGAACAAATTTTTAACTACTATTGTGGAGATGTTCAAGTTCGTGGGGAATATCCTGCATTCGCCAAACGTTACTTTAAAGAAAATGGTATTGAACTAGACATTCAAGATGGCGATTTAGAGATTATTAAAGAAGGTACGGTCGATTATATTGGATTTAGTTATTATATGTCCCGCACTGAAAAGAAAGAAAAAACAAATGAAGAAAGTTCATCTGGTAACATTATCGGTGGTGTAAAAAATCCTTTCCTTAAAGCAAGTGACTGGGGCTGGGAGATTGACCCTGAAGGTCTTCGAATCTCATTAAACAAACTTTATGATCGCTATCAAGTACCTTTATTCATTGTAGAAAATGGTCTAGGGGCAAAAGATAAAGTAGAAGCAGATGGCTCCATCAATGATGATTATCGCATCGATTATTTAAGAGACCATATTAAAGCGATGGGTGAAGCGATCGAAGATGGTGTTAACCTAATCGGATACACTCCTTGGGGCTGTATCGACCTAGTCAGTGCCTCTACTGGTGAAATGTCTAAGCGTTACGGATTTATTTATGTTGATAGACATGACGACGGCAGCGGAACATTAGCACGCAGCAAGAAAAAGTCTTTCTACTGGTATAAAGATGTTATTGCTACAAACGGCGAACAACTTTAATCCTAATTCATGCCGGTAAACCATAATGGTTTTCGGCTTTTCTTTTTTTGAAAACTCAAATGGAGGTAATGGAAAATGAAACATAACAAACTTAAACCATTCCCAAAGGGCTTTTTCTGGGGAGGTTCCACATCAGCATATCAAATCGAAGGGGCTTGGAACGAAGATGGGAAAGGTCCATCTGTTATCGATATGGCGAAATATCCTGAAGGTACCACGGATTTTAAAGTAGCCAGCGACCATTATCATCATTACAAAGAAGACATTTCCTTATTAGCAGAAATGGGATATAAAGCATATCGTTTTTCGATTGCTTGGACAAGACTTTATCCAAATGGCTCTGGAGAACTGAATCCAAAGGGAATTGAGTTTTACAATAATTTAATCAATGAAATCGTCGCACATGGTATCGAGCCAATTGTTACAATGTATCATTTTGACCTGCCATATGCCCTGCAGCAAAAAGGCGGTTGGTCAAACCGGGAAACGATTGATGCCTTTGAAGTCTATGCTCAAACCCTATTTGAAAACTTCGGAGACCGTGTAAACTATTGGTTAACAATTAACGAACAAAATATGATGATCCTGCATGGTGATGCAATTGGAACCGTTGACCCTAACTTAGAAAATCCTAAGAAGGAATTGTATCAGCAAAACCACCACATGCTCGTAGCCCAAGCAAAGGCGATGAATTTGTGTCATCAAATGCTGCCAAATGCAAAAATTGGTCCGGCACCAAACATTGTATCCATCTATCCAGCTAGCTCAAAGCCTGAGGATATTATGGCTGCCCATAATTATTCAGCAATTCGCAATTGGCTTTACTTAGATATGGCTGTATTCGGCCGCTATAATGCAACTGCTTGGAACTATTTTCAAGAAAAAGGCTATGTGCCAACGATTCTTGATGGCGATATGGAAGTTTTAGCAAGCGCAAATCCTGACTTTATTGCTTTTAACTACTATACTTCCCAAACTGTAGCGGCAAGTGAAGAGGACGGTTCAGATGTCGGTCATACTGGAGACCAGCATATTACCATTGGCGAGCCAGGTGTATATAAAGGAGCGACCAATCCAAACCTGAAAAAGAATGAGTTTGGCTGGGAGATTGATCCAGTTGGTTTTAGAAACACATTAAGAGAAATTTATGACCGTTATAACCTTCCGTTAATTATAACCGAGAATGGTTTAGGAGCATTCGATAAGCTAGAAGAGGGTGACGTGGTTAATGACCCTTATCGTATAGACTTCTTACGAAAGCACATTGAGCAAATGCAGCTGGCAATCACTGATGGAGTTGAAGTATTCGGCTTTTGCCCATGGTCAGCGATTGATTTAATTAGTACCCATCAAGGATGCAGCAAGCGCTACGGTTTTATCTTTGTGAACCGTGATGAGTTTGATTTGAAAGACTTACGCCGTATTCGCAAGCAAAGTTTTTATTGGTATAAAGAGCTGATTGCAACGAATGGAGAGAAATTAATTTAATCTAAAAAGAGCTTGCCCCAGGGGGGCAAGCTCTTTTCTATTATCATCCCAAGTTATGGACAGCAAGAGTCCATTCCCATCATTGCTTTAATATATTGGACCAATACTCACTGGCAATCTTGATAAGTTCTTTTGCAGGATTACTTAAATAGGTGCCTTTTTTATAAGATGCACATACTTCCCAAACAGGTTTTTGTTTAATTAAGAAGTAAGAGACGTTAGGGTTATATTGGGCATATGCCATTGGAATGATGGAACAGCATATTCCTTCCGCTACCATATGATATAAGTTTTGGCCGCTCCTTGTTTCTAACAAGATATTTGGATTAAAATCCTCGTCGGCAGTGAGATTTTCATAAATTTCTCGAAGCGTTGATCCTGTTTGCATAAGGGCAAAAGTATCGTTTTTAAAACGATTTAAGCTTATTTCAGGAAGTTTATCACCGAATATTCCTCCTAAATGTGCAAGGGGATGTGCTTTGGGTACTGCTAAAAGAATATCTTCTGAACAGATATAGATATATTCATCATTTGTTTTTTGCGAATTTTGCAATGTTAAAAATCCAATATCAAGATTCCCCATTGATATTTCATGTTGTTGTTGTTTAACCGGTAGTTCAATGGGTTCCACTTTTACATTTGGATACTTTTTGTAAAAACTAGGATAGATAGATGCAAACATCTCGGGACCACGTTCGGGAGTTAAGCCAATACTAAGCTTTCCTTTCTTTATATCAATTAAATCATTAATTTGGTTGTAGGTGTCTTTTTTGATACGGACCATTTTTTTTGCATTCTCAATATATATTTCTCCTGCTTGTGTTGGATGCCAATTGGTTCTTGAACGAACAAAAAGTTGGGTTCCAAGATCTTTTTCTAATTTTAAGAGCTGCTGATTTAATGCTGATTGAGTGAT
>NZ_JBALSN010000372.1:0-8258 GCF_036966985.1 Neobacillus drentensis
GGATGAGTCAGGACTGGAAGGTACGAAATGTCCTCGTGCAAATGCATGGAAACAACGGCAGCGTTGATGGTGACCCGCCAGCCGCGATGCGTTATACAGAAGCAAGGCTTTCCGCCATTGCGGCAGAATTAATGCGAGATATAGAAAAAGATACAGTTGAATTTATTCCTAACTTTGATGATACTTCCAAAGAGCCAACAGTTTTGCCGGCGATGTTCCCAAACCTGCTTGTTAATGGATCGACAGGAATTTCTGCGGGGTATGCAACAGATATTCCTCCGCATCACCTTGGTGAAGTCATTGACGGAGTTATCAAGAGAATGGACCATCCTGATTGTTCCGTAGAGGAACTCATGACGATTATCAAAGGTCCAGATTTCCCAACGGGCGGTATCATTCAAGGAATTGATGGAATTAAAAAAGCCTATGAAACTGGTAAAGGAAAAATTATCGTTCGCAGCAAAGCAGACATTGAAGAGGTTCGCGGCGGTAAGCAGCAAATCGTTATTACGGAAATTCCCTATGAGGTGAATAAAGCCAATCTCGTCAAAAAAATGGATGAGTTCCGTCTCGACCGTAAAGTGGAAGGAATCTCAGAAATCCGCGATGAAACAGACAGGACCGGCCTCAGAATTGTCATTGAACTGAAGAAAGATGCCGATGCAGCAGGTGTCTTGAATTATTTATATAAAAATAGTGATCTCCAAGTAACGTATAATTTTAATATGGTTGCAATTCATAAAAAACGTCCAAAATTAATGGGACTTAGAGAATTATTGGATGCTTATATCGAGCACCAAAAAGAAGTTGTCACCAGAAGGTCGCAATATGATCTTAATAAAGCCAAAGAACGACAGCATATCGTTGAAGGTCTAATGAAGGCTTTATCGATCCTGGATGAAGTAATTGCTACTATCCGTGCATCCAAGGATAAACGCGACGCAAAGGACAATTTGATTGCAAAGTTTGCCTTTACGGAGCCGCAATCAGAAGCGATCGTTTCCTTACAGCTATATCGCTTAACAAACACCGATATTACTGCTCTTCGACAGGAAGCGGAAGAGTTAGCGAAGAAAATCGAAGAACTTACAAGCATTTTAGCTAGTGAGAAAACTCTTTTCTCTGTGATCAAAAAAGAATTAAAAGACGTCAAAAAACGTTTTGCAGATGAACGTCGTTCAAAAATTGAAGCAGAAATTGAAGAATTGAAAATCAATCTGGAAGTAACTGTCCCAAGTGAAGATGTTATTGTAACGATTACGAAACAAGGATACGTAAAACGGACAAGTACTCGTTCCTTTGCGGCTTCCAATGGTCAGGATTTAGCAATGAAGGATTCAGACCGTTTATTAGCTCAACTCGAAATGAATACGAAAGATGTCCTGCTTCTCTTCACAAATAAAGGAAACTACTTATTCTGTCCTGTTCATGAGCTGCCAGATATCCGCTGGAAAGACCTTGGACAACACGTAGCTAATATCATTCCAATTGACCGTGATGAAGAAATCATCCAAGCGATTCCAGTCAAAGATTTTGAGGCTGACCTGTTCCTTGTCTTTGTCACGAAAAATGGCATGGCCAAGAAAACGGAGCTAAAACAATACAAAGCACAACGATACTCTAAACCACTTGTTGGTATCAATTTAAAAGATGATGATCAAGTGATCGATGTTCATTTAACCGACGGAACCAAAGAATTATTCTTAATTACCCACTTAGGTTATGCCCTATGGTTTCATGAAGATGAAATTAGTATTGTTGGAGCACGGGCTGCAGGTGTGAAAGGGATCAATTTAAAAGATGATGATTTCGTGATCGGTGGTAAACTCATTCTTCCTGACAGTAACGAAACGATTGTTATCGCTACACAGCGTGGAGCGGTAAAGAGAATGAAAATGAAAGAATTTGAAAAAACTACTCGTGCCAAACGCGGCGTAGTCATTTTAAGAGAGCTTAAATCAAATCCACATCGCATTGCAGGATTTGAAATTGCCAATGAGCAAGATGTGATTTTTATCCAAACGGAAAAAGGACATCTAGAGACACTTCATACAATCGATATTCACTACAGTGACCGTTATTCAAATGGTTCATTTATTCTTGATGAAGAAGACAACGGAAAGGTAACCACTGTTTGGAAAGTATCTGCACCAGATAAACCTAGTGAATAAATTTTTACAGGACACTCTAAAAAATAGAGTGTCCTTTTTTCATTTTTTTTCCAGAACTGGTCATACTAAGTAACAAAGTTTGGGGGGTTGTTGGATGAAAAAAGAGATGCTTTTGGTCATTGTTTCATTTTTTCTCATGTCACTTACTGCCATTACTGGGGTATATGCGTTTGAAGAAACGACAAAAACAATCACTATTTCAAATGAAAATGCAGATATTACCGGTGACGGAAAAGAGGAAGAAATCATATTAAAAGGTGTTCCTTATCAGAAAGAGGAAGGATTTTTGGAGAAAATCTATATTGAAATTAGTGCTTCAAACGGAAAGAAATACACCTTTCCTCTAGAAAGTGGTGCCAAGGCGGCATTGGAACTTGTCGATTTAAACAATGATGGAGTGAAAGACCTATTTGCAAGTGTGTTGAAAGGGGGGAATGAGCAAATTGTTCAGAATTATTCCTATTCTATTCGGAATTTTGAACAGACGAAACTTAATCTGCCAGAACCTCTTGAAATGGATAGCCATTTTCTTCATGGATATAAAGCAGAGATCAAACTCGCCAAAACAGGAAAGTCTTATCTGTTTGATTTAAAGGACCGTAAGAAGTATTATAAAAAACTTGGATTATATTATCATGGCAAGCTAAATGAGCCGACAGAGCTAACCGTGAATCCATTTAGCACACTCCAACCCATACCTGTAGAGAATAATCAAGTAGGGTTACTAGGCGAACAGCGAATTACCGGGATTGCAAATGCTGACGTAATTGCCTCTGTAGAATCAACGTGGGTTTATGATCATGGTCAGTGGAAATTAGTTCGGACAGTTGTCCACAAAGAACGTAATAAATAGCTGTATTTTATCGACACAGGAGCTCCTGTGTTTTTATTTTGCAAAAATTTGACGGGATTTCCAGACGGGAATATACTTAGTCTTGCCAAATTACCAAGGGAGTTGGATAAAAAAACTAATTTCATCTAATTGTTCATATTTAGTTCATAAAAANNAATTAAAAAACGGAGTTGAAAAATATTGATTAAATTAACCAAATTTCTAAAACCATTTCAATTAGCCATTTTTCTGGTTTTAGGTCTCGTCCTCTTACAATCATTATCAGAATTATATTTGCCAACGTTAATGTCCGATATTGTTGATAAAGGGGTAATTAAAGGTGACACGGGCTACATATGGAAAATTGGCGGTTATATGCTGCTTGTTGCGGCAGGGGGGATGATTTGTTCGATTGCAGCTAGTTTCTACTCAGCAAAAGCAGCATCTGGCTTTGGAAAGTTATTACGAAGCAAGATTTTCTCACACGTCGGAAATTTTTCGCTGCATGAGTTTGATCAGCTTGGAACAGCCTCACTGATTACTCGAACAACCAACGATATAACCCAGATCCAGCAAGTATTAGTGATGATGCTGCGAATGATGGCGATGGCACCGATGATGTGTATTGGCGGGATCATCATGGCGTATTCAAAGGATGCCAAGCTTACCTTAGTTCTTGCAGTTGCTCTGCCTGTTCTCGTGCTGGCGATCGTGATCATTGCTAGAAAGGGGATCCCACTTTTTAAAGCGATGCAAATAAAATTAGATAATCTTAATCGGGTTTTACGTGAAAACTTAACCGGGATTCGTGTCATTCGCTCCTTTAACCGAGTGGAGCATGAGAAGAAGCGTTTTGATGAAGCGAACTGGGATTTAACTGAAACTGCCATTAAGGTTAATAAAATTATGGCCGCGATGATGCCGATTATGATGGTGGTCCTAAACCTTTCCTCTGTCGCGATTGTTTGGTTTGGCGGACTGCGGATTAGCAATGGCCATATGCAGGTCGGAGATATGATGGCGTTTATCCAATATGCGATGCAAATTATGTTTTCATTTATTATGCTGTCGATGATGTTTGTCATGATCCCAAGGGCATCGGTATCTGCTGTTCGAATCAATGAAGTGCTTGAGACGGTAGCAGATATTAAAGATCCGTCATCGTCAAAAGTAGAAGAAGGAAAAAAAGGCTTTGTTGAGTTTCAAGACGTAACATTCAGTTATCCAGGAGCGGAAATGCCAGCGATTTCAAATATCTCTTTTTCGACAAAACCTGGTGAAGTAACAGCCATTATTGGAGGAACTGGTTCAGGAAAATCAACACTCATTAACTTGATTCCGCGTTTTTATGATGTCGATAGCGGTAAAGTCCTTGTCGATGGAATAGATGTCAGGGATATGGCACAAGAAAAACTTCGTGAAAAAATAGGGTTTGTCCCACAGCAATCTGTACTTTTCACCGGAACAATTGCAGAGAACATTCGATATGGAAAAGAAGATGCAACAGCAGAAGAGGTTGATCATGCTGCTGAAGTGGCCCAAGCGAAAGAATTTATTTCTAACATGCCAGAAGGCTTTGATGCGATAATCTCCCAAGGGGGAACAAATGTTTCCGGCGGACAAAAACAGCGATTGTCGATCGCACGAGCCCTTGTACGGAAGCCGGAAATCTATATATTTGATGATAGTTTCTCCGCTTTGGATTTTAAAACAGATGCCAAGTTGCGTGCTGCCCTTAAAAACGAAACGGGGAACTCAACGTTACTAATTGTAGCTCAGCGTGTAAGTACAATAATCGATGCTGATCAGATTATTGTTCTCGATAACGGTGAAATATCTGGAATCGGGAAACACAAAGAATTAATGGAATCATGTGCGGTTTATCGCGAGATTGTCATGTCACAGCTGTCAGAGGAGGAAATCGCATGAGTAAGGATTCCAATCAAAACCACACTCAAGAGACAGGAGCTAGAAAACCTGGCCCTGGACCAGGGGGCGGATTTGGCCCGATGGGAATGGGCATGCCTGTCCAAAAAGCAAAGAACTTTAAAGGGACCCTAAATAGACTTATCAGCTATTTAAAGCCATATAAATTACAGCTTTTAGCAGTTTTAATTACAGCCATTATCAGTACAATTTTTGCGATTGTCAGCCCTAAAATATTGGGGAAAGCGACAACTAAGTTATTTGAAGGCTTGATGATGAAGTTTAGAGGTATCCCTGGAGCTAAAATTGATTTTGATTATATCGGTCAAATTATTATTTTACTGATTGGCCTATATATTCTTAGTGCAATATTTGCCTATATTCAACAATATATTATGGCAGGTGTCGCGCAAAAGACAGTTTACCATCTCCGTAAAGAGGTAGAGGAGAAACTGAACCGGCTTCCGTTAAAATACTTTGATTCACGTACCCATGGTGAAATTCTAAGTCGTGCGGTTAATGATGTCGATAATATTAGTACGACTTTACAGCAAAGCTTAACCCAGCTGATTACCTCCGTTGTTACCATTATCGGTGTAATTATCATGATGCTGTCGATTAGTCCATTAATGACACTGATTGTCATTTTAACACTGCCGCTAAGCGGTGTAGCGATTGCAAAGATTGCTAAAAAGTCGCAACAGTATTTTAAAGGGCAGCAAAAATCATTAGGCCAGTTAAATGGTCATGTTGAAGAAATGTATACTGGTCATAAAGTCGTCAAAGTTTTTGGCCACGAACAGAAATCAATTGAAACATTCGAGGGAATCAATGAGACTCTCTACCAATCTGCTTGGAAGGCACAATTTGTATCCGGGCTGATCATGCCGTTGATGGGATTTATTAATAATATCGGCTATGTTCTCGTATCAGTCGTTGGTGGAATCTTGGTAACGAAAAAAGCGATTGAAATAGGTGATATTCAGGCCTTTATCCAATATGCACGTCAATTTTCCCAACCGATTGCTCAAACCGCATCAATCGCAAACGTCATTCAATCCACCATCGCCAGTGCCGAACGTGTCTTTGAAATTTTAGATGAAACAGAAGAGGTAACGGAAGCTGTTGATGCGCAGGTGATCACTAGTCCAAAAGGAGAAGTAACCTTTGAACAAGTTAGTTTCGGTTACGAGGAAAATGAACTCTTAATCAAAGATATGGAAATTGAAGTGAAACCTGGTCAGACAGTAGCAATTGTCGGCCCAACAGGAGCGGGGAAAACCACACTAATTAATTTGCTGATGCGTTTCTATGAAATTAATTCTGGCAGCATATTAATTGACGGAGTAGATACGAGATCGTTAAAAAGGGAGCACCTAAGGAGTTTGTTTGGAATGGTGCTGCAGGATACTTGGTTGTTTAATAGTACGATTTTTGATAATATTGCCTACGGTAAAGAGGGAGCAAGCAAAAAAGAAGTGGTGGCAGCGGCTCGCGCGGCCAACGCTGATCACTTTATTCGAACGCTGCCAGATGGGTATGATACGATTTTAAATGAAGAAGCTTCCAACATATCTCAGGGCCAAAAACAACTGTTAACGATAGCTAGGGCAATTCTTGCTAATCCAGCGATCCTTATTCTGGATGAAGCAACCAGTAGTGTCGATACGCGAACAGAGGTTCAAATTCAAAAAGCGATGAATCACTTGATGAAAGGGAGGACCAGCTTCGTAATTGCCCATAGATTGTCGACGATTCGGGATGCTGATTTAATCCTAGTAATGAATAACGGAAGTGTAATCGAAAAAGGAACGCACATTGAGTTACTAGAACAAGGCGGTTTTTATGCAGACCTGTATAATAGTCAGTTTACAGGGAGCAATTCAATGAAAAATGTAGGTTAAAGGAATGCGTTTGGGGAGCTCTAAAGCTTTCTGAACGCATTTTTTATTTTAAAACAATTGTTAAATTATGAAAAAAATTTATTCTGTCTCATTATCTTAAGTATACTTAGGTATTGAGATATTTAACATTTTTATTACCATAATAATATTATGTAAACTGATTAAAATCTTAAAAAAGACTGCCACGAAAATGACAGTCTTTGATCATCATTCTATTTGCTCTTTAGGCATATCCATTTTATCCACAGCAATTTTTAAGTCATCATTCTTAATATGTGTGTAGATCATCGTCGTTTGGATCGATGAATGACCTAATTGCCGTCTTAATTTTGGTACATCATTAATTTCAGCATGATATCTGGTCGCGAATGAATGACGCAGCTTATGTACGGATAACGAGGGTTTACCGAATGCGGTTGCATATTTTTCAATCAGATTTTCAACGGCTCTAACTTTTAATCTTCGGGATTTTACTTTAGGACCTGTTGGGCCACTAACAAATAATGCCTTTTCATTTTTATCAACATTGTATTTGGCAGTTCTGACTGCTAAATATTCTTGGAGGTCAGCCATAGCTACTTGACTAAAATAAACAAATTGTTCTTTATTTCCTTTGCGGATTACTCTCACACAATACTTACTATAATCAATATCGTCTAATTCAATCCCAACTAATTCCGAGAGACGCAGCCCGGATCCTAAGATTAACGAGACAATGGCCGTATCACGTTCCTTATTTAATTGATAAAAGTTATAGAGTCTTTTGTTATCTTTATACATATCACCATAATCATTCGCAACAAATAAGCGGAATTTTTCATATTCGTCGCCGAGGAGGATTTTACCTTCCATCTTAGTTGCCTTGGTTTCTATGCTGTCTTTTACTTCATTAAATTCAATTTTAGCCATGACATTACGGTTCATATAAGGCTTTAAATCTGGGGTTTCCGCAATGTTTTGTAAGTAATTAAACAGTGATTTTAACGCTGATAATTTCCTGTTAACAGTGAGTTCTTTATTATTTAATTGATAGTGCAAATAGTTTAAAAAACCTTCAACCTCTAAGACGGTCAGTTGCTCTAAACGCTCTAAAGGAATATCCTTGATGGTGCCTGACACCAATTGCTCGGTGATCATCCAGTTAAAGAAGATTTTATAATCATGACAGTAATTAAATAAGGAAGCCGTCGAAAGCTTACGTAATTTATGATTAATATATTCGTCTACATACCAAGGAAGTTCTTTGAGCAGCGTTTGAAGTTTTTGAAATTGTTGCTGCTTTGATTGATTTACCATAAAATCACCTCACTTCTATATTTTACTAAATTAACTTAACTGCGTCAAATTTATATTTTACGCAGTTTATATATACTTGTTATTCCAAATATAAAATTCAATCAAATCTTAGTGTCCAGCGACACAAAT
>NZ_JBALSN010000373.1:0-493 GCF_036966985.1 Neobacillus drentensis
TCTTGTTCCACTAACGGTGGAGTTTAGTGGAATAAGGGATAAATGATAATTGTGAAGAATATTGGGTTATAACCAGAAATGAGGAGATTAACAATGGAACTTGATTTGACTATAAATTCAAAAAGACGATATGAAAACTTTATTAAAAGAGTTTCAGAAAGTAAGATGGTTTGGGGATTAAAAAGTGAAGATGGATGGTGTGTATGTGAATCGAACGAATATGAAGATACAGTAGTTATGCTTTTTTGGTCGGATGAAGCATATGCACGACAATGTGCAGTCGAAGAGTGGTCACATTATAAACCAACATCGATACCATTAGAGGAATTTATGAATAATTGGATATACGGAATGAATGAAGATGATTTGTTAGTTGGTGTTAACTGGAATGCGAAGCTAATTGGGTTAGAAGTTGAACCTTATGACTTGTTTAAAGAATTGGAAGAAACATTAGAAGCATAGTATCGCTTCTTTCACTAAAGGGTGCTTTAGT
>NZ_JBALSN010000373.1:512-859 GCF_036966985.1 Neobacillus drentensis
CTAACGTGGCAGGTTAGTTGAAGAATAATGTACATTTGACAAAGAATATAAAAGCAAAAATGTCCGTGAGTTATAGGAAAGTGGTATATTTTTCTTATGTGCAGTTTATTAATCCGATGGGGGAATTAAAATGGGCTGGAATGCACTGTTTGAAGTATCTATGTATTGGTATGTGGCAATAATTTATGTGGTTACTATTAGGCTTCTCAATTTTATTTTTTATCATCGCTTTAATGAAAAAATCCCAGAAATTGTTGGGCATAAGTGTTGCATTAATGTTACCTAATATTCTATTTCTGTTGATTGATGAACTTGAACCAATACTTATGTTTTTATTTATTTTATGG
>NZ_JBALSN010000373.1:920-1424 GCF_036966985.1 Neobacillus drentensis
TTCTTGTTGAACTAACGGTGCAGGTTAGTATAATTATTCGTTGATTTATTTTAAATATTTAAAACTTTTTTATGTTAAAATTGGGTTGGCTTTTTATGATATTGGAGGGGATTTTTAAAATGGGCGAGTATAAAATAATTTTATTTGATTTAGACGGCACGCTATCTGATCCGAAAGTAGGTATAACTAAATCAGTTCAATATGCTTTAGAGAAATTGGGCATTATTGAACCGAATCTTGATAAACTTGAATGCTTTATTGGACCACCACTTCAGGTTTCCTTTGCTGAATATTACGGTTTTAGTGAGGAAAAATCACAAAAAGCAATTGACTTTTATAGGGAACGATTTAAGCAAAAGGGAATGTTTGAAAATGAATTATATCCTAACATACCACCACTTTTAAAATCATTAAAAGAACAACAATACACCTTAATCGTAGCAACCTCCAAACCTACGATATTCTCAGAACAAATTCTTAAATATTTTAATATTGAACATTATT
>NZ_JBALSN010000374.1:0-11126 GCF_036966985.1 Neobacillus drentensis
AATAAAATGGGACTACTCAACTCTTTTAACCAATGGAAAGAGACTAAATACCAAAATCATGGCTCAAATATGAAAGACCAAGGCAAATGTCCTGACTGTCACGGCCGCGGCTATACCGTATATCCATATAATGAATTTGCTTACTTTAATTCATTTGAATGCCCAGGCTGCCAAGGCACAGGTCAATATACAGATTGGGAAGAAATGCAGTAAATTGAAAATAAATAAAAATCCCTCCATTAACTCCGTTTGGATTAATGAAGGGATTTTTTTATAACTTCATACCTTTATCATTTGGCTAATTAGATTCGTTTCTTGAGTTGACTTTGATACGTTTTTGAAGTCCTTACTTCAACCGTTAGCGATCCTCCGTTTACGATTGCTTTTAATATTAAAGGTACACCCGTTGTATTCTTAAATCTAAAATCTTTACCTCCATAAGAAACAGTTGCATCTCTTCCTTTTGGCACGTAACCCACCGTTAAAGAATGGTGGTGCTTTTCAATATATTGGACGGCCAATTGATCAATCGCATTATACAAAGTAGAAGACGTTTGACAGATGCCCCCGCCATACCCCTCAACTAACTTACCGTAATTTATTTCCGGTGCTTTTTGGTATCCGTGTTCAGCATCACTCGGACCAACTGTTGTATTATATGAAAAAGAATCATTGGTCCCAAGGATGACGTTATTTATCGCGTGGGCTGAGAGTTCAATATTTTTCGTTCTTCCCACTGTCCCACTATTAAAGTGGGTCGTATATGAGGCAACTACAACGTCATCTAATTGGGAAGCCTCCTCAGCCTGATACCCGCTTGCATTCACATATAAAGGTAATTCCACATTGCCGCCTTTTTCTGAAACCAACATTATCTTTTCAGCCAATTCTTCTTCATCCAGAATTTGTTGAGGGGTACCTTTGATGATATTCCCTTCTTCATCAAGTTTATCAAGAACCATTCGTTTGTCGTAGCCAGGCTTTGATTGGGTTCCACGAGCTAATTCTCTAGTCAATTTTGATATTTCGACTTTATAATTGTCAGGATTCGTTATGTATCCTAAATCCTTTGTATTAAAAGTTTTTACAATGTCTTTCGTGTTCGGATCAACAATATTTACGTATACAGGTCTTGCTTCTTCCCTTTTTCTTTCTTCTTCCCGTTTCTTTGCTTCGGCCAGCTTCTTTTCTTCTTGTAATTTCTTCTCTTTTTCGATTTGCTGTTGCTTTTCCGCTGCCATTGCCTCTTTTTCTTTTGCAGTTTGTCCCGAACATCCAGTGCCAATTAAACACACAGCTACCAATAGTGATACAACCCAATTACGCTTCGCCATTTTCTCCTACTTTACTCCTTTTTGTATAGCCTTATGCCCTTTTATATTATTAGACGATATTCAACTGATTTTGTTACATATGACTCTCCTATTCTATTCCATTTTTAATCGCCATTTCCTGCAAAAATTAAGGAATCCCTAATATATAAAAGGAGATTAAATTGATATTCGATACTTCTTAGGCTTTTTTTAAAAGGTACGTAGCAACTAAGCCCAATTTCTCATATGGTATAATTAAAGCAGAAATTAAATTAATATAAATACTCCTTTAGACCTCAATTTACTCCTTCAATCGATTCCTTGCAAACTAAATGATTCTGCTCCCTGGTCATCACTTGAAATTAAGGGGGAAAGTGCCATGCGAGAAACCTTAATACTGCTTAGTATACTATTATTTTCTGTATCTCTTGTTTTAGGTGTAGTATCTCAGGTTCACCGAAAAAGCGGAAAAGGAATTTATTATTCTCTAGCCACAATCTGTTTAGGATGCGTTGTATTCTTATTGTTCTTTTACAACTGGAACCTGACAGGCCTTAGGAATGGTGAACCTGTCGATTCCCCTACAACAGAGTCTCCTTCAGGTCCCGGACAAAATAATGATAGTAAGGAGCCGGAAAAGGAAAACCCTACTGGTGAGGAACACCCTCCATCCGGAGAGCCTGATGAAGAAGAACCTAATGCCCCAGAGCCCGCTGCTCCTGAACAAATTATTCTGGGTGATAACGAAATCGTTGAATACAAAGTCGTTAAGGGAGATACTTTATTTTCCATTGCTACTAGAGCTGAGGTGACTGTAGAAAAAATAAAGCAATGGAATAATCTATCCTCCGATGCCATCTTTGTAGGTCAAATCTTAAAGCTTTACGGAAAGAATGTGGAACCGACTCCACCTAAGCAGGACCCACCACCGACATCCGCCTCCTCCGTCATTATTTCAGAAGGAAGCCCCCAGCAAAAACAGATCTCATTAACCTTTGATGCTGGAAGTGATGCAGTAGGGATAAGAATATTGGATGTTCTGAAAAAGCATAAGGTCAAAGCTACGTTCTTCCTTACAGGTACATGGGTTGAGAAGTATCCTAGCCTAGCCAAGAAAATTGTCGAGGAAGGACATGAAATTGGTAATCATTCATACTCTCATCCTGATGCCGTAAAAACAACGGCCAATGCGTTAAAACACGATATTATCAAAGCAGAGGAAGCCATTAAGGAGGCAACTGGAAAATCTCCACAACCCTATTTTCGTTTTCCTTTCGGCTCGTACAATTCTGCCGCGCTCAAAACTGTTGGTGCAGCGGGATATCCTTATAGCATCCAGTGGTCCCTTGATACAATTGATTGGAAACAGCCAGCCACTGAAGTTATCATTTCCCGTATTAAAACAGGAGCAAGCAATGGAGATATCATACTTATGCATATCGGAGGAATAAATACCCCGGAAGCCGTCGACCAAGTCATTCCATGGCTAAAGGACCAAGGCTACCAACTCGTCCCGTTAAGCATTCTATTAAAATAAAAAATGGTGCCTGACACCCCAATGGGTGTCAGGCACCAAATAGTTTATTTATTAAAATTAATCTCTATCTAGGAGGGCTGCCCCTGATATTCCAGGTTTAGTCATTTCATAGATATTTAAAATCAGATCTAATTCTTCTTCGCTAAGGACATCATACTTTAAGCATAGTTCACGAACTGATTTTCCAGTAACGGTTGCTTCTCTGGCGATTCTTGCTGCCACTTCATAGCCGAGGTGCGGATTTACTGCCGTAATTATGCCGACACTCTTTTCGACATTCTCTTTTAAGCGTGCCTCATTAGCCTCAATACCTACTAAACAATGGTCGGTAAAAGAACGGAAGCCGTTGTTCATAATGCTAATGGATTGAAGTAAATTAAATACCAATACTGGTTCCATGACGTTCAATTCAAGTTGTCCTGCTTCTGACGCAAGACAAATGGTATGGTCATTCCCGATTACTTGGAAGGCAATCTGATTAATCAACTCTGGCATGACAGGATTCACTTTTCCCGGCATAATCGATGAACCCGGCTGACGTGCGGGCAGTGATATTTCCCCTAATCCTGCACGTGGACCTGATGCCATTAACCGGAGGTCATTAGCGATTTTTGACATATTCATCATACATACCTTTAGTGCAGCTGAAACCTCTGTATATGCATCCGTATTCTGTGTGGCGTCAACTAAGTGTTCAGCATTGACCAATGGCAATCCACTAATTTCCGCCAATTCTTTGACCACATCTTCGATATATTTGGGGTCTGCATTTAATCCCGTTCCAACCGCAGTTGCTCCCATGTTCACTTCATACAAATTTTCACGAGAGTGGTTAATCCGCTTAATATCCCGTTCTAGCACACGAGAATATGCTTCAAACTCTTGGCCAAGTCGAATAGGAACAGCATCCTGGAGATGTGTACGACCCATTTTGATTACATTTTCAAATTGCTTTGCTTTATCTTTAAATACTTTATGCATATCCTTCATCGTCAAAAGTAATTTTTCAAGTATTCTTAGTGTGGCAATATGAATGGCAGTCGGAAAAACATCATTTGTTGATTGCGACATATTGACATGCGTATTGGGACTTAAATGCAAATACGCACCTTTTTCGTGTCCAAGTAACTCAAGTCCACGGTTGGCAATTACTTCGTTTGCATTCATATTCATAGAGGTCCCAGCTCCGCCTTGGATTGGGTCTACAATGAACTGATCATTCCATTTCCCTGCAATAATTTCATCGGCTGCTTGGCAAATCACATCACCAAGTCCACTATATAACCGCTTCGTATTTGTATTTGCAATCGCTGCTGCCTTTTTGATCATCGCAAGGGCGATGATTAATTCTTCATGTATTCGATAACCTGTGATTGGAAAATTTTCAACTGCCCTTAGAGTCTGAATACCGTAATAAGCATCTGATGGTATTTCTTTTTTTCCTAAGAAATCTTGTTCGGTTCTTGTAGTTTCCATGATTACCTCTCCCACCCTTAATAAAAACAATTAATGTGAAATTGTTGCTCACACAAAAATAATAACAGTTAAGACAACCTTTGTCTCTCTTTTCACAGTAATTACTCTGTTAATATACTAATCTAACAATTTATCTTAAGGATTTGTATATTACACCTTATATTACCAACCCGTTCATGTTATAATTTATCATAATATTATTTCAATATTATAAATTTATAGTCAATTTGAATAGAAGGAGAATCGTTAACATGTTAACTACTGAGATGTCATCTATACCACAACCAAAAACATATGGCCCGCTTGGTAATCTCCCACAACTAGACTTAAGCCAACCTACTCAATCCATCATGAAACTAGCCGATGAATATGGACCCATATTCAAACTTAAATTCCCATCGGGAACTGGAACATTTATCTCCTCTGCTGATTTAGTAAAGGATGCTTCAGATGTTTCTCGATTCGACAAACTCGTCAATGCTCCTTTACAGAAAGTCCGTGCCTTTTCCGGAGATGGTCTATTTACCAGTTGGACAAAAGAAGAAAATTGGCAAAAAGCGCACAACATTCTTCTTCCCAGCTTTAGTCAAAGTGCCATGAAAGGCTATCATTCCATGATGGTTGATATTGCCGTCCAACTTATCCAAAAATGGTCCCGTCTCAATTCTGATGAAAGTATTGATGTACCCGAAGATATGACAAGGCTTACATTAGATACGATTGGTTTATGTGGTTTTAACTATCGATTTAATAGTTTTTATCGCGAAAAATCACACCCATTTATTACAAGTATGGCTTCAGCACTGGACGAAGCCATGAATCAAAGTAACCGTCTCGGATTACAAGATAAATTCATGGTTAAAACAAAAAGACAATTTAATCAAGATATACATACCATGGTTTCCCTCGTCGACAGAATCATCGAAGAACGCAAACAAAATGAGGAACATGAGGCTGAAGACCTTCTTTCCCGGATGCTTAATAGTGCTGATCCTGTAACTGGAGAAAAGCTGAGTGATGAAAATATCCGCTATCAAATCATCACCTTCTTAATTGCTGGGCATGAAACAACCAGTGGCTTATTATCATTTGCTTTATATTTCTTAATGAAAAACCCAGATAAGCTTGAAAAAGCTTATGCAGAGGTTGACCAAATTCTAACTGACTCTATTCCAAGCTACCCTCAGGTTCGTAATCTGAAATACATTCGTATGATCTTGAATGAATCGTTGCGGCTATGGCCAACAGCTCCACTTTTTTCGCTATTCGCAAAGGAAGACACACTTCTGGCAGGAAAATATCCGCTTAAGAAGCGGGATGTNNAAGCTGCACCGCGATCCGAAAGCTTGGGGCGATGACGTGGAAGAATTTAGGCCTGAACGATTTGAGGATTCAAAGAAAATCCCTCATGATGCATTCAAACCGTTTGGAAACGGACAGCGTGCTTGTATTGGACAGCAATTTGCTATGCATGAAGCAACACTATTAATTGGGATGATCCTAAAACACTTCGATCTAATTGACCATACCAATTATCAATTGAAAGTGAAGGAAACATTAACATTGAAGCCTGACGGATTAACAATGCAGGTTCGCCCACGTGAGACTACTAATCGTTTTACCATTGCGATGAATGAATCAAGTGCAGCATTAGAGAAGAATACCAAACATGCAGATAATATGAATCCATCAATTATAGGTGCACATAATACTCCCCTGCTTGTCCTTTATGGTTCCAACATGGGAACAGCTGAGGGTATCGCTCTCGATTTAGCTGTGACTGCAAGGTTTAAGGGGTTCCATAGTGAAGTGGCAACACTTGATGAATTTGCAGGAGCGCTGCCAAAAGAAGGTGCCGTCGTTATTATTACCTCCTCCTACAATGGGAACCCGCCAAAAAATGCCCGTAAATTTGTCAAATGGCTCAAAGAAGAAGACAATGCCGTATCACTCAGTGGTGTCAAATATGTCGTGTTTGGCTGTGGTGATACCAATTGGGCAAGTACGTACCAAGAGATTCCAACCTTTATTGATGAGAGGCTGTGTGAAAGAGGCGGGACTCGTTTGTTCCAAAAAGGACAAGGTGATGCAAGCAGTGAATTTGAGCAACAGTACGAAGATTGGCATGAACAGGTTTGGCCAAAAGTATTCGATTTCTTTGGGTTAGAAAACGGTAGCACGGCTCCAACCAACAATTTATCAGTTCATTTTGTAAACGGAATCAATAACCCGATACCATCATATGTGGTCCCAAATCAAGAGATTAATGCGCTTGGAATCATTCCTCGCAATTCAGCAGAACTAGTTGGCCGGGTTCTTAACCGATATGGTCTAGATGAAAATACACAACTGATCTTAAACGGAAATAGAGGCGAAGTTACCCACCTTCCTCTAGATTTTCCTGTTCGTGTGTCGGATTTACTAAGCTATAGTGTTGATCTAACGGAAACTGTCACCCTCGCTCAACTTCGTGAACTTGCGGAATTTACTGTCTGTCCACCACATAAGAGGGAATTAGAGGTACTCCTAAATAAAGAAACCTATCAACTTCAAGTTGTCGAAAAAGAAATTTCGATGTTACATCTATTAGAAAAATACCCGGCATGTGAGCTGCCTTTTGAGAGATATTTAGAGCTATTAGCACCGTTGAAAGCCCGTTAAAAAAAGAGGTTGATCCAAAAAGTCCATTACAACTTTTAGATCAACCTCTTTTTACATTAACTCGAGATAACTATTATTTAAAAGACCGATTGAATTTTTCCAAAAGTACTCCGAACAATTCACGTTCCTCATCCGACCAATCTTCTAGTAGTTCCGAAACTCTCTTCAAGCGTGCCTGTTGATAATCAAACAATTCCTTTGCACCCAGTTCAGTTAATTGAAGAGAATAAGCTCGACCATCCAATGGATCGGGAATTCGATATAAATAATCTTTATGCTCTAAAGCCGCCGCCTGTCTACTGACGGTAGATATATCCAATTTAAATTCATCAGCTAATACTTTAACTCCGACAGCACCCTTTTCATTAATTCGTCGTAGGATTAAATAGGCTGATCGATCAAGATTCCCCAATTTCTTATTACTCGAAATTGACGTGGTTCGGCGGATCAGAATGGCTAATTCAAGTTCGATCATTTCTAAAGAATGTTCATGCATTTACTATCCTACCTCACTGTTATTTCCTCATATAAATTATGATAACATACTCACATTCTTATTTGTAAGGAAACACTATTTGACTGATATGGCAAAAGCACTATTGACGTAGTGGAAATTGATTGTATAATACAATTATATACTTTCATCATACAACTAATTCAAGAAGTTGGAAAGAATCACATAGGGGGAAATTTAATGGCACCAGCACCAAAAACTAATACCGCACCACCACAACAGATACAGGTGAAACCCAATGAAAAGGCAGGTTTACTTAGCCAGCCAAAAGCAGTTTGGGCCGTTTTTTTTGCAAGCATTATCGCGTTCATGGGGTTGGGTTTAGTTGATCCCATTTTGCCGGCAATTGCCGAACAACTACATGCCTCACATAGTGAAGTTACCTTGCTGTTCACTAGTTATAATGCCGTTATGGCGGTTGCCATGCTTATTACTGGGGTGATTTCTACAAGGCTTGGCATCAAATGGACATTATTGTCGGGAATCGTAATCATTGCAGTCTTTTCAGCACTTGGAGGAATTTCAAACGGGATTTGGACCCTGGTCGGACTTCGAGGCGGATGGGGACTTGGAAATGCACTTTTTGTAGCAACAGCTTTATCAGCAATTGTTTCACTATCAAATAGCGGAACTGCAAAAGCGATCATCTTATATGAAGCAGCAATCGGACTTGGCATTTCTGTTGGTCCTCTACTTGGCGGATGGCTGGGCGGAATGTCTTGGCGAGGTCCATTTCTTGGGGTTGCCACATTAATGATTATTGCCTTTATTGGTCTCTTTATTTTAATGCCAAAATCAACCACACCAACTGGGGTAAAATCACGATCTTCTTTACTGGATCCATTCCGAGCCTTAAAACATCGTTCACTTTTAGTTTTCGGTATTGCAGCGGCACTTTATAACTTCGGCTTCTTCACTTTGCTTGCATATGCACCATTCGTCATGGGCTTGGATGAGCACGGGTTAGGATTCGTCTTCCTTGGCTGGGGAGTTTTGCTGGCTATTACCTCAGTTTTTATGGCTCCAAAACTAACTGTATGGTTTGGAACCATAAAATCAATGTGTTTGATGTTAATTTTATTTGCTCTACTTTTAGTGGTAATGGGAATATGGACCTCTACACAATGGGTCATCATTACTGCTGTCATTTTAGCTGGCGCTTTATTAGGAAATAATAATACCCTTATTACCACAGCCGTGATGAATGCAGCTCCAGTTGAGCGATCAACAGCCTCTGCAGCCTATAGCTTCTTACGGTTTATTGGGGGTGCGATAGCACCATTTACAGCAGGTAAACTAGCCGAAATCTATAACCCAAGTGTTCCATTTTTAGTTGGAGGCGGGTTTGTGGTTGTTTCGGTCCTATTTATCTGGATGAATAATAAACATATTAATCATGTAGATAATATCGAAATAGGTCATTAAGATGAAAAAAGGATCTGTGAATGAATCGCGGATCCTTTTTTTCATTAGTGGATATCTTTTTTCTTAAATCGGCCTCCGCGCACTTCTGAAATGTCACCAATTGCTAAAAATGCGTTCGGGTCAATATCCTGAACAATCGTATTTAATTTTGATTCTTCCAACCTCGTAATAATACTGAAGATGACCTTCTTATTGTCACCAGTGAAAGCACCTTGCCCTTTAATATAGGTGACTCCTCTTCCCAGCCTCGCATTTATTGCATTTCCAATCTCTTCGGCTTCATCACTGATAATCCAAACAGATTTAGATTCTTCGAGGCCGGCTACAACGGTATCAATAGCCTTCGATGCAATTACATAAGCTAGCAGGGAATACATGGCACGGTCCCAACTAAACACAAAACCTGCTGCACCTAGTATAAAGATATTTATAAACATGATGATTTGCCCTACAGAAAATGGAACTTTTTTCGTGATCAAAAGTGCCAGTATTTCTGTTCCATCTAAGGCACCGCCATTGCGGATAACAACACCTACTCCTGTCCCGAGAATCATACCGCCAAAAACAGTAGCAAGGAGAATATCATCAGTAAATGCTGGAATGGGATGAAAAAATGAAGTAAAAATCGATAAAACAATAATTCCATACACGGTAGATATAGCGAAGGTTTTTCCCATCTGCTTATATCCCATATAAACAAATGGCAGGTTTAAGATGAGGAGGAAAATTCCTAATTTCCATCCTGTGATATGCGCAAGCATAATTGAAATACCTGTAATTCCACCATCAATAACATGGTTTGGAACTAGAAATATTTCTAACCCAGTTGCCATTAGGATAGCTCCTATAGTGATCGCGACGGCTCGAAGAATGATCTTTCTAAGTGGTAACTTTCGGTGTTGAACTTTTTCTTGTTTAAGTTCTGTCACATCATCACATCTTTTCATAAAAATTTAGCCAGTAATCGTTTCGTTAAAATGTGAAACAATCTCTATCTATTGTTTGTTATATCATTTTTTTACCTAAAGATGAACTTAAGTTCATCTTTTTAATGATCTACTTTGTTAATCTACCCTTTTTTTCCAAAAAAATAGCTAAAATCCTACGATTTTAGCTAAAGGAAATAAATTTATTCACCTTCTGTTGCTCGTTCAATGATAATATCTTCAATGACACGATGTTTACTCAGTTGGCCGGTGTGAATTATCTGCTGACCTAACTTTTGTCTCATCTTGACCATATGATCCACTTCTTTTAAAAGAAGGCCGGAAAATAATAAATAAGGAATCACGATTATTTTTCCAGCAGAATTTACAGAAATGGATTCAAGACCTTCTTTAAGCCTTGGCTCCGTTGCAGCTAAATAACAAACCTCAGCCTTTTCAATTCCAAGTCGATCACTAATTCCTTTCGTAATCGCGGTAAAGGCAGTGTGAATGCTTGTGTCACTACTTCCCCTTCCAACAATTAAAACCGAATCCTTAGGTGTTAGATCGGTGACCGTTTCCCTAACCATCTCAGCAATCCCATCGAGTATTTTCCCTTGAACACCAAAAGGATCTTTTATCTTTACATTGATGGTTGGATACCGCTCGCAAAGAGAAGAAAGAGCCTGTGGAATATCTTCTTTAATATGACCAGCAGCTAATAAAAATAAGGGAACGACAGTTATCTCCGTCGCTCCCCTATCTACACAGTGCAGAAAGCCCTCTTCAATACCTGGCTTGGTCAACTCGAGAAAACAGATTTCCTGAATTTCCACATTTATTCGTTCCATCACTCTATGTATAAAAGATTTGGCTTCTTCAGCCCCCTCTTTTGAACGTGTACCATGGCCAATGTATAGAATTGCTTTCACCCTCACTGCTCCTTCCTTGCTTCACTTACTTACTATCCTCTACCATTCAAGACATTGCCATACTTCCCTCTTTAGCGAGAGAAGTAACCACCGTCTCTTTTAGATAATGTTCTTCTCTTTTAGATAAGCAAAGACTTGTTCCACCGCTTCTTCAACTGTTACTTGATCTGAGTGAAGAGTAATTTCTGGTTGTTCTGGTGCTTCGTATGGTGAATCAATTCCGGTGAAATCCTTAATCTCCCCGCGGCGTGCTTTCGCATACAGCTGCTTTGGATCTCTACGTTCACATTCCTCAATCGGGCATTGCACAAAGACTTCAATAAATTCACCGACTTCGAACAA
>NZ_JBALSN010000375.1:0-5266 GCF_036966985.1 Neobacillus drentensis
CACAATTAGTGAATACAAGGAGGACAAAACATTGAAACTTATTAATTTTACTGTCGCTGGGTATACACGTGCAGGGGCAATCGTTGATCACCAAGTAATTGACTTAAACTATGCCTACCAAGCACAGCTAAAAGCAGAAGGAAAATACAGATACGAGGACATCGCTAAAGCATATGTGCCAGATAATACAGATGAGCTATACCAAGGTGGTAAAGAATCACTACAACTAGCTCAAAATGCAATCGATTTCATCTTAGCGAATCCTGAAAGCTTTGATAAAAAAGTGATTTACAATCTCGAGGAAGTGAAGGTAGAAGCACCTGTCGTGCGGCCAGGCAAAATTATTTGTGTCGGTCACAACTACCGCGAACACATTTTAGAAATGGGTCGTGAACTCCCATCAAACCCAGTTATTTTCGCAAAATTTGCAAATACCATTTTAGGGCCAGAAGACGATATTCCACACTATCCAATTTCTGATCAACTTGACTATGAAGCAGAGTTTACTTTCGTTGTTGGCAAACAAGCTCGCAATGTGACAGAAGAAGAGGCATTAGATTACGTAGCAGGTTATACCATTACAAATGACGTAACCTATCGTGATATTCAGCGCCGCACCATTCAATGGTTACAAGGAAAAACAGTAGATGGCAGTGCACCAATGGGACCATATTTAGTCACTTCCGATGAATTACAAAATCCATCTGGTTTAGATGTTGTTCTAAAAGTAAATGGTGAAGTACGCCAAAAAACAAATACTGCAAATCTAGTATTCTCCGTTCAAAAATTAGTATCATTCTTATCAAATTTAATGACGTTAGAGCCAGGAGATGTTATCTTAACAGGAACTCCAGGGGGCGTAGGATTTGCGATGAAACCTCAGCAATTCCTAAAAGATGGGGACGTCGTTCGTATTGAAATCGACCAGGTTGGTGTACTTGAAAATAAGGTAAAAACAACAGAAGTGCCAGCTACAGTTTAATGAGGAGATGTAAGGGGTCGAGTGGCAAAAAAGCTACTCCCCTTTTCTCTCTATAAATTTAATTAGTAAAGGGGAATGTGAAATGGCTGAAGTAAATCCAGAAGTTCAAGAGTTTATGAAAAGTTCGATTGTAACCGATTACACAAAAGATATTCAACAATACAATTTAGGTCCTCTTTGGGAGGCAATTCCTGCAATTATGCACAAAACACCAAGTCCTCAAGCAGAAGCTTATCTCTGGAGCGATGAATTAATCAAAAAGAAAATGGCCGAAGCAGCTCAAATCTTCACACCAGAGCGCGGGGGTGAACGTCGTGCGATTTATTTCCAAAATCCTGGCTTAACTTATCGTAAACCTTGGGGCTGGGGATCTACTACCCAAACGATTTATGCAGCTGTTCAAATGTTATTGCCTGGTGAAAAAGCACCATCTCACCGCCACTCACAAAGTGCATTGCGCTTTATTTCTGAGGGGTCAGGTGCATATACGATTGTGCAGGGTGAGCGTATTTTCATGGAAGAAGGCGACTTTTTAATTACACCAAAAGGCTTATGGCATGGTCATGCACATTTAGGCACAGAGCCTATGTATTGGATGGATGCTTTAGATATTCCTACTCTTTACGCAATTGGCGGTACATTCTTTGAACCTTATGAGGATGGATTACAGCAGCCAGATATTCCAGATAACTTTACAGAAAGACGTTATCGTGGCGGTATGGTTCGTCCTGTCGGTGATGATAAATACACAGTGGCTCCGCTTGCTAATTATAAATGGGATCTTACTGTAGAAGGAATTAAAGGATTGATGGAGTTCGATCCAAATCCACAACATGGATATGCAGTCGAATACATTAACCCATCTACGGGTCAATCGGCTAACCCGACACTAGGCACAAGAATGCAGCATTTACCACACGGTTTCCAAACAAAGGCATTACGCCATACTCATTCTACGGTTTACCAAGTACACCAAGGTTCCGGTCACACTGTCATTAATGGCATTCGATTCGATTGGAAAAAAGGCGATTACTTCGTTGTTCCAAACTGGGCTTGGTATGAACACTTTGCATCAGAAGACTCTTACCTCTTCTCCGTAAACGATTTACCAATTATGAACCGTTTCGATTTAGAACAAGAGCAATTCTTTGAAGAAAACAACGGCCACCAAAAAATTACTGGTGAATTTAAAGCAGACTTCCGTTAATCGATTAGGGAAACGCTTGGTCCATTCCAAGCGTTTTTTTGATGCCGTGGGGATGGCTGGAGCCAGAACTTACATCAAAAAAGCCATCAACTACTAGATGTATAATAACTAGTAGTTGATGGCTTGTATTATTTCCTACTAAATAGAAGGTAAATGATTGTTTATAGCACTTTACTTAAGAACGCCTGGGTACGTTCATGCTGAGGGTTACTAAATAACTCATTTGGTTCATTTTCTTCCACTATATAGCCGCCATCCATGAATATGACTCGATCTCCTACTTCACGAGCAAAGCCCATTTCATGGGTAACAACCACCATTGTCATCCCTTCTTTAGCCAGCTGTTTCATGACTTTTAACACTTCACCGACCATTTCAGGGTCAAGAGCCGATGTTGGTTCATCGAATAACATCACATCTGGTTCCATTGAAAGCGCCCGCGCAATCGCAACCCGTTGTTTTTGCCCGCCTGATAATTGTTTTGGTTTGGCGTTAATATAGCGATCCATTCCGACAACCTTCAAGTATTTCATCGCTACTTTTTCTGCTTCTGCTTTGGAGCGTTTCAAGACTTTAATTTGGCCAACCACACAGTTCATGAGGACATTATGATTATTGAACAAATTAAAATGTTGGAAAACCATCCCCAAATTTCTGCGGTAGGCAAAAATATCATGCTTGTCATCTAAGATATTTTCCCCATGATAAATGATTTGACCGCCGCTTGGTCTTTCTAAAAGATTGATACAGCGCAGAAGTGTGGATTTACCAGACCCGGAGGAACCGATGATACTGACAACTTCCCCTTTTTTGACTGAAAACTCAATACCCCTTAACACTTCATGATTTCCAAACGATTTATTTAAATTCTGAATTTCAATGACGTTTTCCATGCTCTCTCCTCCTTCTTCTAAAATTATTTCGTTGCTTCTATTTCCTCACCCAGCATCGTGTAATTGTCTGATCCTTCTAATTTTCTTTCCACATAAAGTAGAATTCTCGTTACAATAAAGGTCATCACAAAATACATGACGCAAGCGACGAAGAATGATTCGAAGTATCTAAAGTTGTTCCCTGCAACTGATTTTGTTAAAAAATAGAGTTCTGATACTGAAATAACATTCAGAACTGATGTATCTTTAATATTGATTACAAATTGGTTTCCCGTTGCTGGTAAAATGTTGCGAATGACCTGTGGCAATACGACATTCATCATTGTTTGCAAATGATTCATTCCAATCGCTTCAGCTGCCTCAAATTGCCCCTTATCAATCGAAACGATACCGCCCCGGACAATCTCTGCCATATACGCCCCAGTATTAATCGAAACAATAATGAGTGCCGCAAGCATAACATTCATATCGATATTAAACGCGAGCGCAGAACCATAATAAATGACCATCGCCTGAACAATCATCGGTGTTCCGCGGAAGAACTCGATATAAATAGAAAGGATAACATTAACCACTTTTAGAAGAACTTTTTTGGGGCCACGTCCAGGTTCAGGTATCGTACGAATAACCCCCGCCAATAAGCCAATGATTGCACCCAATATCGTCCCAATTAGTGAAATATAGAGCGTGGTGCCGGCCCCTCGAAGAAACATTGGCCAGTTTTCTGAAACGATTTTTACGATCCAATCGATACTCATTTTTCTCCCCCTTTGTCTCATCATCATAAAACCGACTGCATAGGGATACAGCCGGTTTTATGAATTCATTATTTTGCTGCAGGCTGGTTCTTAATAGCTTCATCCATGATTTGTGTACGTGATTCTTCTGAAATTCCTTTTAACACTTCATTGATCTTATCGATATTTTTATCGCCTTTTTCAAGACCTACAGCGATCGCTGTATCATCTTCGGATGTTTTAAATCCGTCTTTAAATTCAACCATCGCGAACTTATCGTTTGCACCTGAAGCACTAACCGCTTCCGGACGTTCTGAAACGTAGCCATCAATAATTCCTGATTCAAGCGCAACCCTCATCGCCGGGAAGTTATCCATCGCTGTTGCTTTTGTTACACCTTTAATTTGATCAATTACTGAATAGTGGAAAGTATTCAATTGAGCGGTGATTTTCGCTCCTTTGAAATCTTGAATCGAAGTCGCACCTTCATATTTGCCGCCTTTTTTAACCACCATAACTAGATTTGATTTGTAGTAGTTATCTGAGAAGTCAATTGTCTTTTTACGTTCTGCTGTTGGTGACATCCCTGCAATAATCGCATCGATTTTGCCAGACGTTAGAGCTGGAACTAGGCCGTCCCATTCTGTTTTCACGATCACTAATTTTTTCCCTAAGCCGTCGGCAATTTTTTTGGCGATTTCAACATCATAACCACCAGCATATTCTTGCGTTCCTTGGATTTTCACACCGCCATTGGAATCATCCTTTTGCGTCCAGTTAAACGGCGCATAGCCTGCTTCAAGACCGACCTTAAATGTATTATCATCCGCTGATCCAGACTCTGACTTATCACTTGAACCACATCCAGCTAATAGAATCATTGCTGAAAGCAGCAATACGAAAAATAATGATGCTTTTTTCATAAAGTATTCTCCTCCTATTAATTCATAATTCAGGCATTTTAATACAACAAAAAACGACCTGAGATAACTCAGGTCGCAATATGTATGCATAGTTGCCCTTAAGTCCTCTCTTTTCCCAGGTGAGATAGCACAACTCAATAAACTAGGGAGTTTATTGAGACAGTCCTGCAATTATTCACTGCAGACCCAGCAAGTAATAGTGAGAATATTACTAACTTCGGCGACATTTCCTTCTCCTTAGCATCACTGCTTCTCAAACTCCACTAAAGACTGTTAAATACCGCGCCTCTACCTCACTAAAAAAGTGAGGTGAATATTAAATTATAGTTATTAGACTACTATATTCAGTTAATTATGTCAATATAGTATATTGTGGTAACCGGGTTTGAGAGGTTTTGTGCAGTAGGAGCGTTCATAAAGGCCTTATTTGGTGATTTCCAGTTTGATCAGGGCGATAAGAGCTGTTTATAAAGCCTTTATTGGGTGATTACAGGCTCGGTCAGGGTGATAAGAGTGGTTCATAA
>NZ_JBALSN010000375.1:5397-14015 GCF_036966985.1 Neobacillus drentensis
AAGAGTGGTTCATAAAGCTAAAATAGGATGATGACCGGCTTCATTTGACATGGTGCCTGACACCCATTCCTGTTATTTATTAATACTTTCGCCTTTGAATGAATAAACATGTACAAGCGAAAGGGGATAATCATGCATGGACAATCAGGGTTTCTTAAATTTTGTCATCTATAAATTACTCTCCCTCTCGATACAGTTCATTGCCCTGTATCTCCTCATCTTATTATGTGAATGGTTTGCGGAGAAAAAGGGCTATAACGTCTTTGAGCGATCCTGGTTAATCACGCTAATCTCATTGCCGCTATTAACCTTAATTATTTGGACAATCATTATTGGTAGATTTCATTTATTTTAGTAAGAGGCGGCCCCTATTCGTTACCGTTTATCTTCTTTTTTAACCCGGATGGGCATAATTAGCTTCTATTCGTTACCGTTTACCATCTTTTTTACCTTGGATGGGCACAATTACCTGCTATTCGTTACCGTCTACCACCTTTTTTAACTTGGACGGGCACAATTAGCTTCTATTTGTTACCGTCTAGCACTCTTTTTAACCTGGACGGGCACAATTAGCTATTATTCATAATTTCTCCTCCAAATGTTAGTCACAAGGGATTTTACAATGATTACAAAATGTTAAAATATAAATAGAAGAAATTTACATCACATATAATTAGTGACCACACCAGACTGAAACTTTCTATCTACCAAACTCGTTATAAATAGTAAAACCTGAAATGGATTGTGGGGATTCGGATGAAGACGAAAAATAAGCTGGTACGGATGTCGAAGGTCCTCTCTCTTGCCTTTGGCATTTTCCTGCAAATTTATTGGTATAAGATTCGCAGAAAACCGAAAGCAGAGTGGGACAAACTATGGGGGACCATCGGAGAACGGTTTCGCCAGACTCTGTTTGATTTAGAAGGCTTGCTCATCAAACTTGGACAAATCCTCAGCACGCGGGCCGATTTACTGCCACCTGCCTTTATCCGCCAAATCGAAGATATGACCGATAAAGTTCCGCCATCGGAATGGAACGAGATTCAGGAAATTTTAGAAAAAGAATGGGGCAACCTGTATCATCAACACTTCCAATCGATTGAGAAAGCGGCGATTGCTTCGGCATCGATTGGCGAAGTGTATAAGGGCGTGCTCAATGATGGAACAGAAGTGGCCATTAAAGTTAAACGCCCGCATATTGATTCCATTGTCGACACCGATTTTCGGATTCTAAGTATTGTGATGTGGTTTGTGGACCACTTAGTCCCTCTTCCAAAGGGTTTTATGAATTTTAAAGTTCTTTTTAAAGAAGTAAAGCAAGTGATTGTGCGCGAACTGGATTATTCCCTAGAGCTGAACACCATCGTGAGCTTTAAAGAGCGCTTTAAGGACATGGATACCGTCCATATTCCGTCGGTGTATGCTGAATTGAGTACCGCAAATGTGCTGGTCATGGAGTGGGTCGAAGGATTACGGCTGACCAATAACGACGCCATCAACCAATTACCCGTGAGCCGCAAGGAACTAGCTCAACGGCTGATGAAGGTCTTTCTCCCTCAATGGATGGAACCTGGTCCCTTCCATGCCGATCCCCATCCCGGCAACGTTCTGGTCTCAAAGGAAGGAAAAATTATTTTACTAGACTTCGGAATGGTTGGTGAACTTTCCAAAAAGGATGCCGGTTATTTTCAAGGATTAATTGAAAGCTTTCTCGCAAAAAATTATCCGAAGGCTGTGGATTGCTTGTTCCACTTAGGCGTGTTGCTCCCTGAGGCGGAATCAAGAACGATCGAACGGATCTTAGCGGAATTCATCACCTTCCAGCCAGCTCAATTAAAAGAAATGGATCTTCTTGCTTTTAAAATGGAAATCAATGATATGATTCAAGCACTGCCCATTCAAATACCAACCAGATTTGTCTTTTTAGGCCGGTCGGTTGTTACAATTGAAGGGATTATCCGCAACTTAGCGCCAGATGCAGAGATCTTAGAATTAGGGAAACCTGTGTTTATGGAGTGGTTAAACAAACAAGGAAATAATAAATGGCTGTTCGTCTGGCAATGGCTCCAATCGCAGCCGATCTTTAAAATTTTTCATTCTGTCACAGAATTCCTGAATGCACCGCAAAAATTAGAGCAGTTAAAGGAAGTCGAGCAACGCAGGCAATTCCAATTCACCATCTATGAAAATACGAAAAAGCAATTATTCCAGTTAACCCTCTTCGGGATGACAGGCATAGCCGCCGGGCTCTATACCACACACGACCTCATCTGGCAGCTATCCGCAGGAGTAGTCGCCATCTCGCTTGCTGGGTATGTTATTTGTAGTTATAAACTGAAGAAATGGATGAAATATATGCAGGAGAAACGGAGAGTTTAGATGAGGTAAGTGTTGTTTGATGGCGGTAGGAAAGGCAAAAGGGACGATTCTGGTGGTCGTGTGTAACTTAAATACAACCATGAATTCCGTCCCTTAGGTGTTCCTTTTCCATTCTACCAGAACAATTCCTTGTATCCTTTTAGTCTCGCAAGACCTTCAACAAAATAGTAGTCCCCATATATCAGTGGGTTGTCTGTATATTTCCCTTCAGGAAAATGGCTTGTGCCATGAAGAATTAATCCCTCTTCCTCGCCTTCCCAATCACTATAATTCTTGTATAACGATTCGAGGATTTTCTCCCCTGCTCGTTGGTAAACAGGCGATTCCACGGCTGTCACTTTATCTGCTAATAATAGGAGACCGCATGCGGCGATCGCACCTGCAGAAGAATCTCTTGGAGAATCAATTCCAGCAGGAAGGCGGAAATCCCAATCTGGAACGGCATCCTCCGGAAGATGGGAAATAAAGAAATGGGCTACCCTTTTGGCTGTTTCCAAGTATTTTGCTTCACCTGTGTAATGATAGCTTAATGTCAGACCATAAATCGCCCAAGCTGTTCCTCTTGACCATGCTGAATCTGGGCCAAATCCCTGTCCTCCCAACGCTTCAATCCTCTGCCCATTTTCAGGATCAAAACGGACGATATGATGTACTCCACCATCACTTCTAATAAAATTCTCCAAGACCATATCCGCATGTTTTCTCGCCACATTTTTGAACCTTGGATCCCCTGTTTCTTCGGTGGCCCAATAAAGAAGCGGCAAATTCATCATACAATCAATAATCGCAACACCGCTATTGTCTTCTCCCTCATGCCACGGGTTCCACGCTCGAATAAAATTCCCATTTGAATTGAAACGTCCCATTAGAAGATTGGCAGCCAGTAGTGCACGCCGCTTGGAATCCTCCTCACCTAAGAGCTTATATCGGGCAACGCTCGTTAAAGTCCACATAAAACCCATATCATGATCGAGACGGTAATAATCATTTTGAACTTTATCCAACTTTTCTTCACATTTCTCAGCTGTCTGCTTTAGGCTTTCATCCTGTGTATCTCGATACACTTGCCAGAGAAGACCTGGCCAGAATCCAGCTGTCCACCAGTACGGTTCCTCAAGTGTATACTTTCCATTTTGACTTGCGTGGGGAAAATTAGCCCCTATTCTCTTACTTGTTTTGCCAATTTTTATAGTAACTTGCTCCCATGCTTCTTCTACCCAGGGCAGTTGTTCGATCATCTTCTTCACCCTTCTTATTCATATTTTAGTTAAATTATAGAATAACGGCAGATTCCATTCGTAACACTATTTTGATTAATGTTTAAACTATTTTGACTTATTTTTTTCAACATAAAAAAAGTCCAGCGATCAACTGGACGACTTGCTAAAGACCCTTTCACCCCGCTGAGACTTTCCCGCCTCGATACTCAATAGGAGTGAACCCCACATGGTTTTTAAATAGTTTAATAAAATAGCTTTGATTATCATAACCAAGACGTTCACAAATTTTCCCCACAGAGTCAGTGGTTTGCTCCAGCAATTCTTTAGCCCTGGTAATTTTCATTTTTGTAACGTATTCAACAAATGTTTCGCCCATCTCTTTCTTAAACAAACGGCTAAAGTAACTTTGGTTTAAAAAGAGATGGCCAGCAACTTCTTCCAGGCTGACCCGCTTTTCTAGATTCATTGAGACATAGCTAATTGCATCCAATATTTCCGTGCGCTTTGTCTGATTGTACACTTCATTGGAGAGGTACAAAAATGATTTAAAATAATCAATGAGTAACACTCTTAATTCACATAAGAATTTACTCATAAGGATCTCTTGATGCAGACATTCAATCGCATGATCTTGACGGAATAATTGAAGAGCTTGCAATTTAATCTTAAGATCGATTAATAGTTTCAATAACCATTCCTTGACCAACTCTGGAGGGTAGTTCTTTTCCTCGATATGATGGATCCATTTGGAAACGATAGGAATGATCCTATTTTCATCTTTCGTTAACAACAGTTCTCTGAAGTCGGATGAAGCTTCATCGTATTTTGAAAACAGGTCCTCCTTTGCTGCCTGAACCAACTCTCTTTTTAAGATGGTCCCTGGCTGCATATAAAAACTTTGATGTTTTGAACTAAGCAAAAGTGATAACTCCTGCTTAATGTCTGCAAGCCTTGAGCAATCATCCCCAATTAAAAAGGATAAATCAATATTTAAATATTTTTTTAAAGCCTTTTGAATTTTTTTCATACTTCCAAATGAATCGTCAAAGGAACCAATCTTTAAAGATTGGAGACTGGGAAAGAAGATAATAAATTCATTTGCTGTTAGCGGAAAGGGGGCTGCATCCAATTTAGATTCTTTAATAAGATCTTCCAATACATTGTTAATGGCAAAAGTTACGTTATCTTCCGAGAGGTATTGCTCCTTAGCTAAATGAAAATCATGGACGAAAGCTAGTGTAGCAGTGTATCCCTTTTTATCTAACTGTAAACCTAGAGCATTGGCATCTATAAGCCATTCTTTTTCCGAGATTTGTGATTGATTGATTGTTTGCCTGATAAATCTTTCTTTTACATTCTCTCTATTTTTGTCGAGCATGTGCTGCAGCTGAAGTTGCTTTAAAGACTTCATTTTTTCATGATCGATGTTTTCTTTTACTTTTTTAATCACCCCACATAAATCCTCAGGGTCAAACATGTCTTTAACAATATAATCCTGTACCTGTAGCTTTAATGCTTGTTTGGCAAACTCGAATTCAGAATGGCATGATAAGATAACAACCTGTAAATTTGGATTTAACTCTTTTAGACGTTTCGTTAGTTCAATTCCATTCATTTTGGGCATTCCAATATCCGTAATTAAAATATCAGGCATTTCACGCAGAGCAGCTTCAAAGGCACTTCCTCCATTTTCGTACGTTCCTTGAAGCTTTACACCTAGATGCTCCCACTCAATTGTTTGAGATAACAATTCTAATACTGGATAATCATCGTCAACTAGCATTACTTTGTACATTAGACTTGATGCCTCCTTTAGGGATGGACAGAATGACTTGAGTACCCTTTCCAATTTCACTTTTTATTTCCATTTTAAATTCCGGCCCGAATGTCATATACAATCGTTCATACACATTTGATACGCCTAATGATGAGAAGCCTTTTTTATTTTTATCCATCTGATAATCGCTTCCGACTGTTTGGATCAACTTTCTATTTAATTGACTTAAAGCCTGATCGTCCATACCCTGACCATCATCTTCAACAACAATGGTCACCTCATTTTCCTTCCATTCTGCATTTACTTTAATCGTACCTGCTCTTTGGTTTAGACCATGAATGATGCTATTTTCAATAATTGGTTGCAGGATAAACCTCGGAATCATGATTGAATTCGTGTCCTCATGTATGGATAATTCAACATGTACTTTTTCTTTTTGCCTCATATTCATGATATTAATAAAGTCCAGAACAATTTGAATTTCTTCATAAAAAGTGATTGTTTCCTTTTCTTTAGAAATGGTCATACGCAATAATTTCGACAAAGAGCTAATCATATTAGCACTTTCTTTATCTCCTTTTACCAATACTTTCATCCGGATGGAATTAAGGACATTAAAAAGGAAGTGAGGATTGATTTGCGCCTGAAGCATGTCGAGCTCTGCTTTTCTTTTTCTTTCCTCCGTTGCTGTTATTTCTCGAATCTTTTCATTGATACGATCAAGCATTAAATCAAAGGATTCAGACAGCTTGCCTATCTCGTCCTTGGTTCGAATTCGGGAACGGATGCTTAAATTCCCCTGCTGGACGATGTCTGCAACATTCCCTAGACGGGAAATAGGCTTTGTAATCGTTCTCAAAGAATAAGTCATCAGAACTATAAAAATGGTAAAAAAGATAACTTGGACACTAATAACTTTATTAAAAATAGAATTTACTTTATTGGTAGCCTGTTTATATGGGACAACAGAGACAAGTTTCCAGCCCGTGAAAGAGATTTTATGTTCCGCAATTATATAGTTCATCTTCGAAATTTGAAAAATATTTGAGTAATTATTTTCTTTCAGTTGATCCCTGTATCGAAACAGTTTACCAATTTTAGAATGATCTTTTTTTGAAATAATATGATTTGAAGAATCCAAGAGGACCATTTCTTCGTGGCCACTCATGTTTTCGAATATTTGACTTATTTTATTTTCCATGGTGGTCACGATTACATAACCATAGATATTTGAATTCTCATCTCGTAAAGTTCGAGCAACTGATATTTGATAGGGATTCAGATTTTTCTCTGATTTAAACATAGTCGGTTGGCTTCCAATCCAGACGGATTCATATCCCTTTGTTAGGTTTAATTGCTTAAACCATTCTTCTTGAAACAAATCAGTTGGGTTATATTCACTATTAGAATAATTTGTATAGGACTTCCCATTTTTTAAGAGGATCGTGACGTATGATTTTCCTCCAAGCAACGTAATATTATCAATCGTTTTGTTGATTTTACTGTCAGCCAAAAACGATTGGTATTTCTGTTCGCGAGTTTGATTGAAGATATTTTTTGTTTTTCTTTTTAAAAGTGTATTCATTTCCGCGTCAACTTGGATAAAGTTTGTAATATACATCATATCTTCGAGGAGTTTCTCTACATATTCATTTGCAATAGTCAGTTCTCGATTTGCATTAGACAATGCCTGTTCCCTTATGGTATCTTTCGTTAAATAGTTATAGATAAATAACGTCATCGTTGCGGGTATAAGTAGACAAATGAACGAAATGAAAATAACTTTAAAACGAAATGAACGAAGCGACATTAAAGTATGAACCTTTTTCCCCATATATGCTCAGTCCCTTTTATTCGAAAAAAATGGGGTAACGGGGTACCCACTCTTCCAATCCACTTATTTAATGATTGTTTTCGATAATTTCTTGTATTCTCGCTTGAGAAGCTTCAATCGTCTTATCAATGTTTTGTTCACCAAAAATTAGCTTTTCATATTCTTCGTTGATTACCTTATAAATTTCCGCCTGATAAGGAACGGGCGAAATATACTTTGATGACTTGGCATTTGTTAACACATTAACAAGAGATTCTTTATCAACTTTTTCGGGATTATTGGTACCACTAAGAATTTGATCGACAATTTTTTTTAAGTCTTGATCTTTGACTTTATTCCACGATGGAATGTTTTTGCCTTGGACGATTTGTCCTTCCGTTGTATACCATCGAATAAAAGTATAGGCTTCTTTTTTATGCTTTGAATTTGCAGCTACTGTCATATAGTCCGTTGTTACTGGAGCATAACCGCCCTTATCCGTTTTTCGGTTTTTGGGGAAAGGGGCAACAGCCACATTGAAATTTAATGGGTACTGATCTGAGCCTCCAAGCTCTGTGTTCATCCAGCTGCCTATAAGGATCATACTTGCATTTTGATTAAAAAACTGATTACGGTAATGAAGCTTCTGTGACAGAATATCTACATAAGGAACAGCTGATTGATCGTCCTGCTCCATTTTTAATCTGATCTCCAGTGACTTCTTAAAGAGGGGATTGTCTAGATTTGACTTCCCATCTTCTGTCAAAAACCCAGAATTTTCAGACTCACTAGCGAGTGCAAGTCTCATATACTCCATCCAGCTTCCATTCTGCGGCCCATGGAAGTATGTTCCGTAATGGCCATCTCTTGTGAGTGCTTTTGCATATTCCATGAATTCATCCCAAGTCCAATCCTTTGGGACCTTTAGTCCTGCTGCATCCAAATGATCTTTATTTAAGAGGACGTACCATGGATTAAATTTACCCGGAAGCGCATAATATTTACCGTTTATCTGGGGATCTACCTTATATTCTTCCGATACTTTGTAACCTTCTTCTTTAATAAAATCATCTAGAGGAGCTGCCATTCCCATGCTAACATGCTGAGCATAACTCGCTGATTCACTAAACATGAGAACATCCATTTGTTCTCCCGATGCAGCAGCAAGGTCCAGTTTTTTAGTGGCCTCCTGCGTGTCCCCCTTTTCACTGAGAACGACTAAATCAATGTTGATGTATGGATACTTTTTCTCAAAGGCATTTATTGTTTTCTTCCAGTTGTAGTTTGCCTCAGTCCCATAGGAATAGAATTTTAATGTGATTTTTTTGTCTTTTTTCGTATCTGACGACGTCTTGCTTTCACTTCCTGAACAACCTGTAACTAGACTCGAAAATAGTGCGGTACATATAAATAAAGACCATATTTTTTT
>NZ_JBALSN010000376.1:0-611 GCF_036966985.1 Neobacillus drentensis
TAACTGAAACTGATGGTGTGGTTTTCTTTAAAACGAATCACATTAGAAGTATTACAGAAAGTGCTAAAGACGATATAAAGTTCGATATAAAGGTCCCAGAAAAATTTGATTTCAAAAAAGCCGATACCTTTGTAAAGCTATTAGAAAGCATCAGATTTCAATGGGTAAGAATTAATCGTGGAGGTCCTGAATCATTTGAAGGGGTCCTAAGCGAAGTAAACAAACATTTTTGCTCACTAATTGTTAAGGAAGAAGTTGTTCGTGTGTCCATGAAGCATATTCGAAACATCAGCTATGGATTAAAGGTTGAATCATCAAAAAATGATGGCGGCCAAAAGAACGATGATTCCGATAAAAGCAATAAGAACAAAGATAAAGACGATAACGAATAAAAAATATGTCGCTTCTCCATTAGAGGAGCGACCCATTATCTCTTAAGGAGGATAAATATGGGTATAGAGAAATTTTCAGCTGCATTGGATTTATTAAAGGGTTTTGAGGTAAATCTTTTTGTAGGTGAAGATATTTTTAAAGGAAAACTGATTGGTGTTGAAGCAGATCATGTTGTATTAGAAACTGAAAATAATTACATCTTTTATTATAGCATTGAT
>NZ_JBALSN010000376.1:621-1237 GCF_036966985.1 Neobacillus drentensis
AACAAAGGCACAATTTCTAAAAACTCAAAGTTTAAAAGATTTACTCCTTTCCTTTCAACATACTTGGGTAACGATTTTAAGTATTAATAAGCAGAGATTTACTGGAGTCTTAAGCGAGATTGATGAAGATTTTGCTACTTTAATTAATGGGGAAGAGCGGATATTAATTAAATTAGTTCATATCTCTAATATTCTCAAAGGATTTATTAAAGAAGAGGTTAAAAAGTCAGATTCATCAAATGATAACGGCAAAAATGATTCTAAAGGTTCATCGAATGGTTCCTCGGAAAAAGATGATTCTAAAAAAGATGATTCCAAAAAAGATGAGAAATCTAAGTCAGAATCAAAAAATGATTCCAAGAAAGAGGAAAAATCGAAGTCGGAATCAAAAGATGACAGTAAAAGTTCAGATAAAAAACAAAAATCTGAGAAAAATGACAAGAAACAAGATGAAGTAGTTATGGAAGAAGCTAATAATACGATGGTTTGGTCACAACCAATAAAAATTGAGTCTACAATGGTTCAAGCCAAGGATGACGGCCCTTCAAGCATTTTTAGGATCAAGAAATCTCATTCCGAAGAGAAGGACTCTGCTAAAACTTCTTCTGAATTGAAA
>NZ_JBALSN010000377.1:0-1825 GCF_036966985.1 Neobacillus drentensis
GCCCGCGGAAAGCGAAGTGTCTGGAACGGAAATCAACAGACAAGTATAACACAGCCTTAAGATTAAAAAATAATACTTTATTTTTCAGTTATAAAATTCCATGAAGATGTCTAAAAAGAATATGATATCATCTGGCACGGAGGTTAATAATGAATCGACAACAACGAATGAGACTATACGATTTTCAGGAAAGAGCCTACACAGAAGGAACTGTTGAACAAATTAATGAACAATGGATCTTCTTTGATGAGGAAACGGAAGAAGCTGAAATGTTAGATGATTACCTTCAGCAAGAAATTGAAGTCTTCCGGATGAACCGTTGGAAGAGAGGTAAATTGTACGAAACAGGAAAAATCCGAATTGGAAACGAAGCAACCATGCTTCGTAATCATGATTTAGTCAGGATTAGGAAACATTTAGTTTATTCACTTGAAAGGCTTTTAGATGGGATAAATGATGATGCCTTTTTTCAATTTGTTACCACTTTAAACTCCTTAAACTTTTCTATTTACGATTGCATCTATTGTTATAATCATTTATCCTTCTTATCGGATGAAAATCGTAAGGATGGGGTAAATTTTTTAGTCTTCGATAATCAGGAACAAATTTGTAATGTCCAACACCATTTTTGTTATTACGAAAAGGTGAATGATCGGTTTGAATTTACATTAAATACGGGAAAACGATTAGTGATAGAGAAAATGATCTCATAGAAAAAAAGGCATGGGCATCCACGCCTTTTTCATTTGAATCCATTTAGTTCCCAATGTATTTGGAATAAAGCAACTTTGCTTTGACCACATCATTAGTTCCATGAATCAATACACGTGCATCTTTAAACACAACAATTGAAGTATCTACATCTGGAGAAAAGCGGAGCAAATAGTCATTTCCCGACACACTGCCACTTTTCTTAAGATTCTCGGCTAACTTTCTTACATCCAATTCGCGTTTATTTCGTGGATTAATTTGGATCGTATTACGCCCGCAAAGTGTTGTATAAGCTATCTGCTGATCTGAAGATCGATCGAGAAAATCAAATTGATGGTTCACACATGTTGGACAATGCGGATTTCTCCCTTCGGAAATATCCATTTGCAAGGTGGAATAATCCCAAATATCAATTTGTTCTAAATTAGGTGTAGTCTTTTCCCCAATTAATATTTTGATTGCCTCGAGGGCTTGAAATGATCCAATAATATCTGTTAACGGTGACAATACACCAACGGTATCGCAGGTTTCCCCTGTCCCAGTTGGAACATTAGGAAAGAGACAGCGATAACAAGGTGTTTTTCCTGGTATTATGGAAGTAAACATCCCTCTAGAGCTTACAGCTGCCCCATGAACCCAGGGAACTCGATACTTAACAGCCACATCATTGATTAAGAAGCGTGTCATAAAATTATCGGTACCATCTACGATGCAATCCATACCTGTTAATAATTCTTCTGCATTATCAAGGTTTATATCAGCGATATGTGCATCAATGGTAACAGATGAATTAATTTTATTTAACCTTTTTTGGGCCGCGATGACTTTTGGAAGCTGTAAGCTTGCATCCTCTTCATCAAAGAGCGTCTGACGCTGCAGATTTGAAAGTTCAACCAAATCCCGATCAATTAAACGGATATAGCCCACCCCTGAACGGACAAGATGGTTAGCAATCACCGTACCAAGTGCTCCTACTCCCACAATGGCCACTTTGCTATTCAATAATTTTATTTGACCTGTCTTCCCTATCTGTTGAAAAAGAATCTGTCTTGAATAGCGTTCAATTTCACTCATATTACACCTCTTTTCCAAACTACTATTATTTTACCAAATT
>NZ_JBALSN010000378.1:0-2335 GCF_036966985.1 Neobacillus drentensis
ACACAACATAAAACACTCGATAAAAGGCAATATTTTGCGGAGCATTCATCTCCCAGAAGAAGATCAACGTTGTAAACGGAACAGCAAATGCTCCAACGATAATAAGTCCAGGTAAAAAATTCACATTCCCAAAATAGGTCACACCCATATAAAATCCTGCGAAGGCAAGGAGTGCAATAATAAATACTCTTGCAAAAAGCCATGGTTTCGGCCATGTGTCTTTCACTTCCGAAATTTTTGGTGTCGTTAGTGCCGTTCCTACGATAAACAGCCGTTCGGCTTCCAGTTCAGTATGATTTCGGAAAACACGCGAAAATACATTTTGAAATTTCGGTTCAATCGTTCGTTCAATTTTTGGAACCATATCAACATAATGGGCAAACTCATAGAAATAGCTGTTTTCATCCTCTTGTCCGTTATCTTTAAAAAACTTTTCACCGCAGCTTAAACAGAACTTCACTCCATCTGGATTAGAATAAACACATTGCGGGCATTTCAAACACCTTCACCCCTTTTGGTTAGCAAAAAACATCCTCACAAAGAGGATGCCCAAAAATAGGTAAATTATTTGAATAAATGATTACTCCTCTAGTTTTGAGAAGTCTTCCAAACTATCCCTTTTTAGAGGCTTTTGATTAACTTCATTTCTCCATTCTTAGGAATGAATTCACTAACGTTTTCATATTTCTCTTCCCTTTTTGAATGGTTTCGGTCCTCCACATCATATTCCTTAAAAGAGCAGCAAAATAGTTTTCGGGCTACTTTTCCTTTTTCACCAATCAAGTTAAACCATCCTTGCCCAACATAAAAAGGGTTCGTGAGGATATTATCAATGACATAAGTGATTCGGTCTTTTTCTTCCCCTGGATTAAATTTTGTTTTAGCTGAGAGAGCCAAGATAAAATAGTTTTTATATCGGTCAAATTCCAGTAATTGAAGATGGTATTTCTTTCGCTGCCTTTGATTGAAATCACTCAGGACCATTTTGATACTTTTTTCAACATCGATCTCAAATTTACTTGCATCCTTCCAGGTCGTTAAACGGGAATCAAAAATGGACAGGGTTAGTATATAATACGCTTCGTAATTTTTGGGATCAAAAACTTCATTCCCAGCCTGCTTTTCATCTTCCGGTACCACAATATAGTTTTTATAGTCAGCAAAGAAATTTTCAATCATATCGAAGACCCTCTTTCATACCTTGATAGAATGGATGAATAATATGGTTTGTCTATTTTTATCATCGACTATTAGCAATATGAGAACAACATTCTGCATGAGCTTTTTCTGCAGTTTTTCGAAAAATCTGACAAATTGACTTCCATGAACCACTTAATCGAAATTGTATAGTATATATTCTTTTATAAAAATTAAAATTCCTGCTTAATCCTGCAAAAAACCTCATCATCCACGCTTTTAATTAAAAAGTCCCATGAAAGAATGAATAATTTGTCGTGTATTCGAAAATGAATTTTAATTTATATCGAATTTTGCCTAAAAAAATAGCTCAGTAATTTAATTACTAAGCCACTTTCCACAAACTATACTAACATCTTACATATTTACGCTTGAAACCAAGTTTTCCTCGATCGATTTCCTTTTGAATATTTTCGGAAGCAAGCAGGATACTGCTTTTTTTCTTGTCCCGTTTGATTTCTACTGGTCCTACTGCTTTTGCCGTTTCAACCGCATTTTCATGGAGCGGCACAAAGGAAATCCCGACGGTATAGATAAAATTATTCATAGCGGATTTCGTTCGATCAGGGGAATCATGAATCGTATTTCTCACCTGATCAAGCATACTGGCCATCTTGCTTTCGCTGAATTCACTATCAGGACGGTTACCTAAAAGCCAACAGTAACAACTCCAGCCTGCCGACATTTTTAGTTCTTCACCGCTTGCAATCCATTTATCTGCAATATCTTGTGCAATATTAGTTTCAGCCAACGTTACGGCAACCACATAATCGGACAGCATATAAAAATACGCACCATCGATCCACCGCTCAAAATCTTCCTCCGTCATGATCATGGGGTCCGCAATGATACCGGCAAAATACATGGCATCGTAGTTCCCGGTGGCGTAAAGCTGATCGGCTAATGACTGGTTTTTCTTGATTTTCTTTGCAAGCGGCTTCATTGCACCCGTAGCCACGCCAAAAAGCGGTTCGTGCGCACCATTACTTATGTATATCTTTTTCGTTCGTTCCTTGCCGAGTGCTTCCAGTTCCTGCATAACCGTTTCCAAATCCATCGTTTACACTTCCTTCCTTTTAATCTACACCTTCTTATAAATTTTACTATTAATTTAGCCATCTGAATACTTATAATCAAC
>NZ_JBALSN010000379.1:0-13586 GCF_036966985.1 Neobacillus drentensis
GATTAATATTAGTATCAGAAATGGGAACCGGGGGATTGTTCATGAGTAATATTTCGTTTGAAACAGGAGAGGCCAAAAATATTTTAATGTCAGCTAACGCCTTTCTGACATTAAAAAATAATTTGGTTAATAACATCGGGTCGTATAAAACAAAGGGGTTTCTGTTTCGATTCGGAAAAGAATTTGGCATGGAAGCAGCGAAGAACTACCTCCAAAATAAAACTAGGAAAAATAAAACAATTGGTGAAGGGCATGCCAGACTGGGGCACGTAAAAGATGTGATATTCATGGGGGAAATTGTGAAACATCCAGATGGTACAATTGAATGTATCGACACATGGGGGAAATGGGTTGAGTCATTCGAAGCGGAGCTACATGATCAAAATTATGGTCTTGCGACAGAATGTGTTTGTCACACATTATGTGGATTTGCCAGTGGCGCGTTATCCTATGAATTTGGGGAATCGATTATTGCTATAGAAACGCAATGTGTTGCGAAGGGGGATCCATGCTGCGAATTTGAAATTCGTCTTGAAAAAGATTGGTTACCAGAGCAGCAGGAGTTAATTAATTTATATCAAAGTGATAATATTTTGTCGGAATTAGAAATGACGTATGATGCCTTGCTGCAACATAAACATATGCTTGAAAAAATATCGACCTTCCATAGTCAACTCACACAAAACGTGACCGAAAAACAATCGATGGATGAAATACTTCAAACTGCTTACGAACTACTCCATATTCCGATGCTGATCGAAGATATACATGGTCATCAGTTAAGTCAAATTGGACTAACTGAGCAGCAACTAGAAAGCATAAAAAAAGAAAAAAAGAATTTAAACTATCTCGAAAAGAAGCATAATGTATCGTACTATGCAGGTAGTTCCCATATTAAATTAATAACACCTGTATTAATTAATAAAAAAAATTATGCAACATGCTCATTTTTCTACTTCTCACCTCAGAAAATAGAGGATAATGATTATTTATTTTTAGAAAGAATTTCGAATGTGATGGCGTTGTGCATTTTATACGAGGAGGCACAATTTGAGGAACAGCAACGAATGAGAAGTTCCATTTTAGACCGGTTAATTCATAATCAAAACATTAAAGACATTGAATCATATTTCAAGTTTTTGCCTTTTAAATTTGAGCCTCCCTTTTCTACAGCTGTTATCCATATTCAAAAACTAAAGTCGAATAATGAAATCATTGATTTACATGATCAACTTATTCAAATGTCAAGATTGTTTAAAAAATGGGAGCTTCCTAGTATTTTTGCTGTCGTTGGGGAAGAAATTGTCTTATTAAACGCACAATTTAACGATAAACAAGCTTTCATGAAAAAATTCAATAAGATTTTTCAGGAGATAGCAAAGCAAAATGTCAACTATAATTATGTTTTAGGTATGAGTGGAGCCTTTACAGAATTTAAAGATTTCGAAAAATCCATAAAAGAGGCAAGGGTTGCTCAACGATTCCCAAATAAAAAGCTTATGACGGACTATGAAGATTTAGGTATGTTAGGGGATATCGTCACGAATATGAGTTTAGAGCAATTGCATGAAATGGCGAAAAAAACATTAAAAGATTTGTATAATTTCCATGATCCACGAAAAAGAGAGTTGCTGCATACACTTTATGTGTATTTATTAAATGGGCAGCGCTTAAAAGAAACAATGGAAGAGCTAACATTATCAATCGGTGGAATACAATATCGAATTAAACAAATTGAAGAGATGTTGCAGGTCACAGTTAAAAATGCTTCTACGACCGCCTATATATTATTAGTTATACAGGCCCTTATTTTGTCAGGGGAATTACAATTTGATTAAGACAAGTAGTGGCTGATTATTTGACTAAATCAACTTTAATATCTGTTCAATAAAGAGCCAAGGTATCATAATTTTGTAAACGTTGTCATAAGCGAAAAAAAAATCATCGGAAATGGACATGGCCATCTTCGATGATTTTTTTTTTTAGTTTATTCAATAACCACAGGTGCTGTAATAGCTTCCACTTTTTTCGTGAAAGCAGATTTGCGTTTGAGCGTCATTAGCAAGAAAACCGCACTGATGACATATAACGCTACAACGATTAATACGCCTGAGTTGAAACCATAGCGAATATCGTCTCCTCCTAACATAATTAAATAACCTGTGATATATGGTCCGATAATTCCTGCCATACTCGAAATGGACAGTGAAATTCCTGAAACACTACCGATTAAGTTCTTCGGAACGATTAATGTTTTAACCGTCGTACCAAGTGGAAGTAGACATGTATTCATAATTAAGCCAATTGCAAGGAAAATAACTGCTAAAATTGGCGATTCAACGATCGTTGTCACACCATAAGCAATAGCACCTATAATCAATACCGTTGTTAACACTTTATCGTATGATTTAATAAGGCTTTTGTTTTTGCGGAATAAAATGTCCGTAAATTTTCCTACGAAGATGGCAAAAATTGTCCCTGCAATCCCCATGCCGGCAAACACGATACTCATTACTTGTGTGTCAAGTCCAACAATTTTTGTTAAATATGTTGGCGCCCATGTAATGACCCACGTATTGGCCCACATCGAGACAAAACCTACGACCATTACTGAAAGTACGTAAGGATTCAACATAACTTTAATAATAGCTTTGAATTGAGCTTCTTGTGTAGAGGGAAGCACTACAATCGTTTCTTGAATCGGTTCTTTCGGATGACTTTTCATGAAGAGGAAGACAACTGCCCATATTAGGCTGACTATACCCAATGTTGCAAATGTATGTTGCCACCCAACTGAGCCAATTAAAAATACTATAATCGGTGCAGCTAAATACGTCCCGACGGTTGTCCCAGACGTCATAATCGCATAAGCAGATCCACGCGTTTCACTTGTAAACCATTTTGCAACATGGGCCACACATAATCCATATGTACCACCTTCGAAGAAACCTAAAGTAACACGAACGATGATTAATCCAGTTAAGCTATCAATGAAATAGGCACTAGATAAAGAAACCGTCCAACCTAAAGCAATCAGTATCAGTAAATGCTTTGTATTGAATCGATATGTTAAAGTACCAAGTAGAATACTACCTATCGCATAAGCCGCAAAGAAACTACTACCGACTAAACCGAATTGCTCATAATTCAAATTCAGCTCATTCATAATCGGTTCTGCAGCAAAGCCAAGCACTGATTTATCCGTGTAATTCATAATAGACAATAAGAAAAGCATTGCTAATACTGTCCAACGCATCATAATATCCCCCTAAGTTTTAAATAGTTTTTCTAGTCCTATACCGTCCCTAATCAAAAAAGAAATATGTGTTAGCGCTTACACTTCATTTAAATCGAATCTCTCCCTACTTATGTGACCTGTAGTTGATTTGAGTTCTTAGACATCTTGTCAGTTGTTATGAAAAATAAAAAATATCAAGTGATTTTTCGGAATATTCCGATGAGACACATTCTATAAGATTGTAAATAGTTTTACAACTATAAATTTTCAATTTGATCATTACCCGGATACATTATAGCTAGAAATCCATATTCAAAATGATAGAAAAGAAGACAAACAATGCCTGATAATATTGATAAATAACAATTCAATTCATTTGAAAACAAGTTAACATAAAGCACAACTTGTGGTTGATTTTTATTGTTTTTCTCCAGATTTTCAATAAAAGTAGCAATTATAATGTTTTTTTGATTATTTTATGATGGTAACATCCACTAACGATAAGGAGGAATTAGAATGGATGATCGTTTATTTCGAGATGCAATGGGGAAATTTGCTACAGGTATAACGGTGTTATTAACAGAAAATGATGGAGTGCCACATGGTATGACTGCAAATGGCTTCATGTCTGTATCACTTGACCCGAAGTTAGTCGTCATTTCCATTGGTCATAAAGCGAAATTTTTAGAGAAAGTAAAACAATCGAAAAAATTCTCGGTCAATATTTTAAGTGAAGATCAAGAACATTATTCACGTCATTTCGCGGGCCAACTGGGTGAGGATGTGCAATTTGATCAATTAAGAGGCCTACCTGTATTAAAAGATACGATTGCACAAATAGCATGTGAAGTAGTATCAGAACATGTAGAAGGTGATCACACATTATTTATTGGCAAAATAATAGATTTACACTTAGAAGATAAAAACCCACTTTTATTTTTTGGTGGGAAATATCGACAATTAGCAGAATTAGCCATCGTTTAATCAAAGGAGAAGACCTATGAATATTCAGTTAGCAGGCGAGCTGTTGCTTGAAGCAGAACGCTCAAAACAAACAATTTTACCATTCACATCGATAACGGAAAACATTTCTGATTCAGTTGCTTACGGTATTCAGCTATATCAAATTCGAAAAAGAGTTGAAGCAGGGGCAAAAGTAAAGGGACTCAAAATCGGTTTAACAAGTAAAGCCATGCAAGAAATGTTAAAAGTTTATAAACCAGATTACGGCTTTATTTTAGATGAAATGATCTATAAGGAACAACAAGGGATTTCGTTGGAATCGTTTATTCAGCCTAAGGTAGAATTTGAAATTGCCTTTGTGTTTGATAAACAATTAAAGGGGCCAAATGTAACTGAACAAGATGTTATCAAGTCAACCGCATATGTTGTGCCTGCAGTTGAAATTATTGATAGCCGCATTGAAAACTGGAAAATTCAATATGCAGATACCGTTGCTGATAATGGCTCGTCAGCCGGCGCTATTTTAGGTGAAAAACATACTCAATTAACTGAAATTGAAGATATTACGAATATAGAGATGACCTTGTATAAAAACAGTGAGCTGTTAGAGCGAGCTACGAGTGCAGCTGTATTAGGGAACCCATTAAATGCCGTAGTTTGGCTTGCGAATGAAGTAAGCCATTATGGGGTTACAATTGAACCAGGTATGTTTGTATTATCTGGTGCCTTATCGAAAGCAGTTGAGTTTAAAGCTGGCGATGCTTTTGAGGCGGATTTTGGTGTGCTTGGGAAAGTAAGCGTTACCTTTGCGAAAGAAGTGGTGAAGAAGTAAGAGGATAAAGAAGGGAGGAATCGCAAATGGAAGTGATTTATGTGAACGAAGTTAATTTACGCGATTTACAGGAAGAAGCAAGAGATGTTTCGATGGCCTTAGGGTACTTTGATGGAGTACATCTTGGACATCAAAAAGTTGTGGAGACTGCAAAGCGGAAAGCAATGAAATATAAGCTTTCATTGGCGGTCCTTTCCTTTTTTCCACATCCGAAAAGTGTCCTAATTCCAGGCTTTGAGGTGAATTATTTAGAGCCAATCGAGCAAAAAATTGAAAAGCTTGAACAATTAGGTGTCGATGTATTTTATGTCGTTGAATTTACAAAGAAATTAGCAAAAGTTGAAGCGGCTGCATTTATGCAGAAATATGTTATTGGGCTGGGCGCGAAGGAAATCATTTGCGGCTTTGACTATACATATGGTGCAAAAGCAAGTGGTAATGCCGAAACGATTCAACACCATGTGCCATCGCATATTGGTGTAACCATTGTTGATGAGCTAAAGTGGCATGGGCAAAAAATTAGTTCGACACTTATTCGAAAATATTTAAGTGAATGTCGATTGCAAGAAATTCCAAGTTTACTAGGAGACTACTATAAAACAAAGTATTGCTGCAAAAATGGCATTTTACCAAATTATTCACTTCCAAATATAGGGGAGTATAAAATTTTAATCGAAAAAGATGATACTATCTCAGAGGCAATCGCAAAGGTGAAGTCGAAAAAGAAAATTCTTCTACAATTTGATCCTCCTAGTTTTAATAGTGTCCTGACGATTAAATGGTTGGAAAAAATAGAAAGAAAACAATATTGAGTCATAATAGAAAATACAACAAGAAAAAGAGGTGAAATCACCTCTTTTTTTTATCTCAAAAACTATGGTTTTGAGATATAGAAAGTTCTATCAAAACATCTCCATAAATCGCTGGGCAACTTTCGATAGAGGGCGCTTTTGGTCCCAAATGAGAGAGGTTTTATTATACAGAGGACAATCCTCAATTTCGACAATTTTAATATCGTTTGACTGGTGAATGGAAAGCGTTGATTTTGGCAGAACAGCCGCTCCCATCCCGGCTGCGACAAAGGAAAATATTATGGCAGCGTCATGACATTCGCTGACGATGTTCAATTTGATCCCTTGTTTAATACAGGTATCATGGAAGGCGCTATATGTCCCATACTTGTTTTCTCGTACGACCATGACGAGTGGAATGTCTTCAAGATCTTTCATAAGAATAGATGTTCTAGATGATTCCCACTCCCATTTACTTGGAACGAATAATACATAAGGCTCTATTTGTAAAGTCCTTGAGCCATAATCTAAATGTAGGTCTGAAACAAAACGAACTACTGCTAGTTCTACTAGCCTCTCTTCTACCAACTTAACGACTTGATAGGGATGACCGTCCAGTACGCGATACGTAACGAGTGGATATTTACTGCGGAAAGTCTGAATTCTTTCCGGCAAATATGTCACGGCGCATGTCTTCGCAGTACCGATCGAGAGCTGTCCCCGTAATCCATCTCCCGTTTCTTTCACTTCGATTAAAGTGTCATCGATTTGATGAAGGATACTAACCGCACGTTGGTAGAGTAACAATCCAGCCTCCGTTAACTCGACGCTTCTACTGTTCCGGAAAAACAAAGCGGTCCCTACCTGTTCCTCGATTATCTTTAACTGTTGGCTTAAAGGTGGTTGAGCCATATTCAATTTTTTTGCCGCACGTGTAATTTGACCTTCATTCGCTACAGTCACAAAGTAACGTAGTTGGCGTATATCCATCTGGTGATCACCTATCCATATTTTAATCGTATCGCAAATCTACTAAATAGATATTTGTAGTATAGTATAACGGATGCTACTATAAACGTAAAGATAGAGAATTTTTAGAATAATCAAAAACGGAAGGTGTTTCCTAACAACAATGGCTGGAGATCTTCTAGCAAAAGACCGTGCGCATGGTTGCGAATGCAAGAATTATGAGTTAAGGAAACAATGCCCCATTCAATCCTAAGTGTAAAGAATACGGTTGGTGGAAGCATCAGAGAGAGTAAGGAAAGGGAGTGCATTGGTGCTAGTATATTTGAATTTTGCAGCTGTTCTAGCGGTGACAGGATATGCGTTGTATTTATTTTTCCAAATTGTATACAGTCGGTATTTGTTTGTGAAGCTCGGTAAGAAACCTACTTTTGAACTGAACCTCAAAGAACGATTGAATAGCGTGTTAGTCAATGGGTTTGGTCAAAGGAAATTGTTTAAAGACAAGAAAAGCGGTCTGATGCATTTTATCTTGTTCTATGGTTTTTTCATCATCCAAATAGGGCTCATTGAAATCATTATCAAGGGATTTATCATAGGGTTCGAATTCCCTTTCGGTGCCGCGCACAAATATTTCAGTCTCATGCAGGAGTGGACAACCTTCCTCATGCTCGGCGGTGTGGCATATGCTTTTTACCGTCGTTATATAGAAAAATTAAAGCGCTTGCAACTCAGGAGAGATGTCAAAGCGGCTGTGGTCATCGTTGCTCTGACGACGCTGACTGTGTCCATCTTGCTGACGCTGGGGTTTGAAACCGTGATGCTCGGGCATGAACCGGATTTCGTCTATGCCCCATTTTCCGGAGCGGTTGCGACAGTGTTCTCCGGGATTGGCACCACGGCAGGAACAGTATTATTCTACGTATTTTGGTGGGTGCACCTGCTGACAGTGTTGTCCTTCATGGTGTTCGTCCCGCAATCGAAGCAAGCGCATGAGCTATTCGCGTTGTTCAACTTATTTTTCAAGAAAGTCGGGCCTGTCGGAAAATTGAGGAAGATCGATTTTGAGGATGAAGAGGCTGAGGAATTCGGCGTTGGAAAAATCGAGAATTTTACGCAACAGCAGCTAATCGATCTGTACGCCTGCGCAGAATGCGGACGATGTACAAATATGTGTCCTGCGTCCGGCACAGGTAAGACCCTTTCACCAATGGAACTCATTTTGAAAATGCGAAACCACCTGACGGAAAAGGGAGCTTCAATCACATCGCGTACGCCTTGGGTGCCGGCTTTTGCTTTTAAAGACGCGAAAGCCAATCAATTTGCTCTACAAGCGAGATTGGATGTAAATTCCGAGGTGGCGGCTGCTGTAGAAATGCCAAATTTGGTTGGGGATATCATAACGGAAGAAGAATTGTGGGCCTGTACAACATGCCGCAATTGTGAAGATCAATGTCCGGTGATGAATGAGCATGTGGATAAAATTATAGATATGCGGAGATTTTTGATCATGACACAAGGGGAGATGCCGGCTGAGGCTTCACGCTACTTCAATAATATCGAGAGGCAAGGAAATCCTTGGGGCACGAACCGCAATCAACGCATCAAATGGCGGGAAGGTATGGAGGATATCATCAAAACCGTTGATGAGACTAGTGAATTCGATGTTTTATTCTGGGTTGGTTCGATGGGCTCGTTCGACATCCGCAGCCAGAGGATTGCCCGATCCTTTGCCCGTTTGATGCACAAAGCCGGTGTGAAATTTGCGATTCTCGGCAATGAAGAGAAGAACTCCGGGGACACGTCACGCCGGATGGGGAATGAGTACTTATTCCAGGACTTATGCACTCAAAATATTGAGACGTTCCAGACGTATGGCGTGCGCAAAATTGTGACGACCGATCCTCATGCATTTAACACCTTTAAAAATGAGTACCCTGAATTTGGGCTGGAAGCGGAAGTTGTCCACCATACCCAACTGCTGGCTGATTTATTGAAGGAAGGCAAGCTCAAGCCAACTAAGAGGGTTGAAGAGAAAGTGGTCTATCATGATTCTTGTTACATCGGACGCTACAATGATATCTATGGTTCGCCAAGGGATATCCTGCGTGCGATCCCGGGAATGGAGCTGCTCGAAATGGAGCGAAATCGGGAAAATGCGCTCTGCTGCGGTGCTGGCGGAGGCAGGATGTGGATGGAAGAGCGCGAAGGAACGAGGGTGAATATAGCCCGGACAGAAATGGCGCTTCAAGTGAATCCGACGGTCATCGGCAGCAATTGCCCTTATTGTTTAACGATGCTTTCCGATGGAACAAAGGCCAAGGAAGTTGAAGAACGGGTGCAGACGCTTGATATTGCTGAAATCTTAGAAAAATCAGTTGAAATATAAAAAAAGGAGACGAATTCATGAACGATGAACACAAAATCAATCTTTACGCTGCTGCGGACGCTTTGATGGAAGCGCTGCAAGAAGTCGGAATTTCCTACCTATTTTGCAATCTAGGCAGTGATCATCCTTCCATGATTGAGGCCTTGGCGAAGGCCAAGGTGGAAGGGAAGGAACTTCCTAAGGCCATCATTTGTCCCCATGAGAGTGTGGCTTTATCCGCAGCTCAAGGGTATACGATGCTGTCTGGCCAAGCTCAAGGCGTGATTATTCATACAGATGTGGGAACGCAAAATTTGGGAGGAGCTGTTCATAATGCATTCCGGGCTCGTGTTCCGGTGTTCATTTTCGCTGGAGAAACTCCGTTCACCATGGACGGAGAGCTTCCAGGCAGCCGCAATTCCTATGTTAATTACCTGCAAAATGTATACGATCAGCGTGGAATCCTCAGGTCCTATGTCAAATGGGAATCAGATATCAGAACGGGAAAGAACGTTAAACAGCTCATTTACAGGGCGATGCAGATGGCCCAAAGCGATCCGGCCGGACCCGTTTATTTGACTGGAGCGAGAGAAGTTCTAGAGGAAAATGTGGAAAAGCTGCCGGATTCTTGGGGAGAATGGGCGCCAATCGAACCATCCTCCATCCCTATCTGGGGTCTAGACGAAATTGTAAGGGCTTTATTAGAAGCCCGAAACCCACTGGTGATTACTTCCTATTTAGGCAGAATGACAAAAGCGGTCCCGCAATTGGTTGAGTTTTGCGAAAAACTAGCGATACCTGTGGTGGAGCAAATTCCTACTTACGTAAATTTCCCGAGGGACCATTCTCTGCATCTGGGGTACGATCCGAACCCATTTATTCCTGAAGCGGACGTCATTATCGCCATTGATTCAGATGTCCCTTGGGTCACTACACAAGTTCAGCCAAAGAATGATTGCAAAGTCTACTACATTGATTTAGATCCAATCAAGGAAGAAATCCCACTATGGCACATTCCCGCGATTAAAAATTATCGAGCGGATGCTTATGCCTCCTTACTTCAATTAAATGACGCTTTAGCCAAGAGCGATATTAATGAGGAGCAGGTACAAGAACGTTATCTCCGGTTAGCGAAGCACCATGATAAGCAACGTGAAGCCTGGAAGCAGGAAGCCCAGGTAGATGGGTATACGATTTCGCCAGAATGGCTAACGGCTTGTTTAAGGAAAGTGGTGGACGATGAGACCATCATATTAGATGAGACGATTACAAATACCATGACGGTAGCCAAACATTTGCCGCGCTCCAAAGAAGGAACCATGTTTACAAGCGGCGGTACATCCTTGGGATGGAATGGCGGCGCAGCCATTGGAATGAAGCTTGCAGATTCAACGAAAACGGTAGTGGCCTTAACCGGTGACGGTTCATACTTATTCAGCGTTCCGTCATCCGTTCACTGGATGTCACGCAGATATCAAGCTCCATTCTTAACCGTCATTTACAACAATGAAGGTTGGAATGCAACGAAGCTGAATCTATTAAAGCGGTATCCGGAAGGTATGGCCAAACAAACGGACAGTTACTGGGTGAATTTTGATCAATCTGCCGATCTAGCAAAAATCGCTGAAGCCGCAGGTGGGGCATATGCCATGATGGTGACAGATCCAAGGGAGTTACCTGAAGTATTACAGCAGGCCATGAATGAAGTGAAAAACGGGAAATCAGCTGTGGTGGATGTCCGCCTGGCCAAAATATCGAATCAGAAAGATTATTAATCTACGATTTTTCTGAGAGTTTGATTTCATTGGGAGGTGATGAACGGTTAAATAAGTGTTTTTTTAAACTGTGAAAGCTGTGAAATTTTTTAAGTAGGGGGAAGGTTGAAGAATGAAAAAATTCGTTATGCTTTTTTTGTCAGCTTTACTTATTGTACTGGCAGGTTGTTCTGACTCTTCAAAATCAACGGGTTCGAATGCAGCTACGGCAGCCAATAATGAAAAACAAACCAAAATCGATTATCCTAAAAGACCGATTGAAGTACTCGTGCCATTTGCTGCGGGCGGCTCTACAGACATTGGTGCTCGAATCCTAGAAAAATACCTACCAAAATATTTGCCAGATGCCCAGCTAGTGATTGTGAATAAACCAGGAGGCAGCGGCTCAATTGGGATTACGGATTTGTTTAACGCTAAGCCTGATGGATACACCCTTGCAATGTCTACACACCGTGCTATTTCCATGCAGCCTTTATATGGAAATGTGAAATACTCATATGACAGTTTTCAACCCATCGCAAAAGTATTCGGCAACCAGCAAATCATGATTGTGAAAGCAGATGCTCCTTGGAAAACGTTTGAAGAATGGCTTGATTATGTGAAGAAGAATCCTGGTAAATTTTCATATGGTGTAGCTGGGGGGATTGGATCAGGGGCTCATCTACCGATGGCAGAATTGGAAAAGATGGCAGACCTTGAAGCAAAGGCGGTGTCATTTGAAGGCACGCCTCCAGCAATCACAGCAGTTTTAGGCGGTCATGTTCAAGGGGCTATGGTACAGCCGAGCGATGCCAAGGCGCTTATTGAATCTGGAGAGCTCCGTGCAATATTTAATGCCGCAAGTGTACCTGTTCCTTATTTTCCAGATATTCCTTTGTTGAAAGATAAAGGCTTCGATATTGCGATCGATAGCAATACCTCGCTTTTCGCACCGAAGGGTGTGCCAAAGGAAATCGTTACAATGCTAGAAGAAGCGGTTAAGAAAACAATGGAAGATCCTGAAGTGTTAAAAGAATTCGAGAAGGCCTCTCTTCAGACTCAATATGGTAGTCCTGAGGTTGTCCAAAAAGAGGTAGATGGAGAGAATGTAAGATTTGGCAAAATGTTAAAAGAACTCGGCCTAATCAAATAAAACCGCGTTAGTGAAGCATCAGTGGGTTTTCAGGGTGATTCCTGAATGCCCACCATTTTCAATTTGTTCATGGAAGGGGATAAAATTCAATCATGAGTAATTACAGGTCAGGAATATGGGCTGGTGCAGTCATTTTCCTTCTAGCTCTTTTCTTGTTTGTACTGTCCTTGCAGTATTCCTATTCTAGTGTTCTTGGACCGGGACCGGGCTTCTTTCCTACTTGGTTAAGCGGTATCCTGATGCTCCTCGCGATTTGGTATATTTATGACAGCGTGAAAGGGAAAAATGCAAGCAGTGAATCGTGGCCAACTGGTCGTTCTCTAAAACATATTTTGTTTATCATTATCAGTTTGGTCCTTTTCGTAATACTCTTTTCATTATTCGGATTCCTACTTGCGGGTGTTATTTTTTTGGCCATGTTGTTCTATAAAGAGTATAAATGGTACACCACCTTATTGATGTCTGTCGGAATAACAGTATTCATTTACTGGATGTTTAATACAATCTTAAAGGTGTACTTACCTTTAGGCGGGATACTATTTTAGGGGGACAGTTAAATGGATTCATTGGTATTGCTTTTGCATGGATTTGAAACGGCTATGAGCTGGTCAAATCTTCTCTACTGCCTAATTGGTGTAATGCTTGGGATGGTCATCGGTGTACTCCCTGGTCTTGGTCCGGTATCTGGAACTACTTTACTTATTCCCATTACTTTCGGGATGGAGCCAGTCTCTGCTATTATTATGCTTTCCGGAATCTTTTATGGTTCGATGTATGGAGGAACGATTACCTCTGTATTAGTGAACGTGCCAGGTGAGGCGGCATCGGTCATTACATGTATCGACGGGTATGAGATGACAAAGAAGGGGCGTGCGGGTGTAGCTCTTGGGGTGTCTGCAATTGGTTCGTTTATCGGCGGGATTGTTGCTGTGACAGCGCTTACATTTGTGGGTCCTGCTCTGTCTAAATTTGCGTTGAAGTTTGGTCCTCCGGAGTTCTTTGCAATTATGCTGCTTGGCATGCTGATGATTGTGGCATTGATGGGGAAGTCTTTGGTCAGGGGACTAATTGCTGCATTCCTCGGTTTATTGCTGGCCATGGTAGGACAAGACATGGTCACTGGAGAATTCCGATTCACATTTGGCTCCATAGAGTTGATGGATGGAATTGATTTTGCAGTTATGGCCATGGGTCTGTTTGGAATTTCCGAAATTTTGCTGAATGCGGAAAACCCAGCAAAAGTTACCAAACCAGAAAAGGTCAAAGGTCTTCTTCCTAGGCGGGATGAATGGGGAGCAACTCTAAAATCTATCGGAAGGGGAACTGGCATTGGAATGCTTCTCGGAGTCATCCCAGGTGCAAATTCCATTATCGCGTCAACCTTTTCCTACATTGTAGAAAAAAAGGCAGCGAAGGATCCATCTCGCTTTGGAAAGGGAGCAATCGAGGGGGTAGCCGGCCCTGAAACTGCGAATAACGCTCACAGCGGTGCGGCTTTAATTCCATTATTTTCACTAGGGC
>NZ_JBALSN010000380.1:0-7433 GCF_036966985.1 Neobacillus drentensis
CATGTATCAAGGATGATTCCGTCACGATTAGGAATCGACCTTAAAGGTGCCTATAAAGAATCAGAAGCCCTAAGAAAGTTTATTAATGAAAGTCCAATGAATAAACGCCTTTTTGAAACAGCTTTAAAACTAGAAGGACTGCCGCGCCATACTTCCACACATGCAGCAGGTGTAGTAATAAGTGAGAAGCCGCTCATAGATTTAATCCCCATCCAACGAGGGTCTAACCATGTATTTTTAACACAATTTTCAATGGAACATCTGGAAGAAATCGGTCTCTTGAAAATGGACTTTCTTGGCTTAAGGAACCTTACATTGATCGATTCAATAGTATCCTCGATCTCACGTAAAACAGGTAAGAAAATAAACATAGGTTCGATACCATTAGATGACACATTGACCTTTAACCTGCTAGCCAAAGGTGAAACAACGGGTGTATTTCAGCTTGAATCAGAAGGGATGCGCAAGGTTCTAACTCGTTTAAAGCCTTCCCGATTTGAAGATATTGTTGCAGTCAATGCTTTATACCGCCCAGGACCAATGGAAAATATCCCGCTCTTTATTGATAGGAAACATGGTAATCAGAAAGTTGAATATCCACACCCTGATTTACGGCCAATTCTTGAGAATACATATGGTGTTATTGTCTACCAAGAACAAATAATGCAAATAGCTTCAAAGATGGCTGGATTCTCATTGGGTGAAGCCGATTTATTAAGACGGGCTGTTGGGAAAAAGAAAAAAGATATTCTTGATAAAGAGCGCAGTCATTTTGTTCAAGGAGCCCTAAAAAAAGGGTATGAACATTCCTTGGCTAATGATATTTATGATTTAATCGTTCGCTTTGCTAACTATGGCTTTAACCGAAGTCATGCAGTTGCCTATAGTATGATTGCCTATCAATTGGCTTTTTTAAAAGCAAATTATCCGGTTTATTTTATGGCAGGCCTGCTTACCTCAGCAATAGGAAACGATACGAAAATAGCGCAATACGTGATGGAAACGAAACAAAAAGATATCACAGTCCTGCCACCATCCATCAACTACAGCGGTTACTCCTTCCAGGTTGAGCAGGATGGAATCCGTTTCAGCTTGGCAGCGATAAAAAGTGTAGGGGCTGCTGCCTTAAAAGAAATCTTTCAGGCTAGGAAAAAGAAAAAGTTTGTTGACTTATTTGATTTTTGTATTCGGGTATCTACTAAAGCCATTAATCGAAAAACGCTCGAGTTTCTTGTACACTCTGGCTGCTTCGACGAATTTGGTGAAGATCGTGCCGTTTTGCTTGCAAGTTTAGATGTGGCAATGGAACATGCACAAATATTTAAACCAGCTGACAATAATCAATTTGATTTATTTGAGGATGAGTTCATGCCCAAGCCGAAATATATGCAAGTCGATCCGATCAGCCAGGAAAATAAGCTGACATTTGAAAAAGAAGCACTTGGTTTTTATCTTTCTGACCATCCGGTATCTATTTACGAAGAGCAGCTGAAGCGAAGTGGTGCACACTCCTTATTTGGAATAAATCATAACAACCAGCGGGTATCTTCTGGAGTATATATCACCTCAATGAAATCAATTCGTACCAAAAAAGGTGATTCGATGGCTTTTTTAACAATAAGTGACTCAAGCGGTGAAATGGAGGCCGTTGCATTTCCTAATGTATACAAAAAATATTCGCACTTATTAGGCCATGGAAAGTTTACATTGCTTGAAGGGAAGATCGAAGAACGTGATGGGAAACTGCAATTTATCATTCAACAAGTTTTTCATATAGAAGAGTGGCTAAAAACAAAAATACGTAAGCAATCAGTATTATATTTGAAAATAATAGAGGACAAACAAGATGATAAATTTCTTCAGCAGATTCACCAGCTGCTTAAAGAAAATCAAGGAACCGCATCTGTCATTTTACACTATGAAAAAAGCCGAAAAACAATAAAGTTAGGTGATGAAAATAATATCAATCCTACCCTTGAATTATTGCAATTATTAAGAGAGATGCTAGGGCCGAAAAATGTCGTTCTGAAGGAATAATTCTTTACAACTATCACAGATATGTTATAGTGATAATGAGACAAGTGTGGTCTGACCACCAAAAATAGCGGGCTGCATAATTGGGATGTTTGTAAATTTTTGTAAAAATTTGAGGGGTGGATATCTTGACATTACGTGAAGAAGCATTACATATGCATCGAATTAATAAGGGAAAGTTAGAGTCGAAATCAAAAGTTCAAGTCCGAAATGCACATGATCTTAGCTTAGCTTATTCACCAGGTGTTGCAGAGCCATGTAAAGATATCTATGAGAAACCAGAATTGGTTTACGAATATACCATGAAAGGGAATATGGTTGCCGTCGTTTCCGATGGAACAGCCGTTCTTGGACTGGGGAATATTGGACCAGAAGCAGCCCTTCCTGTAATGGAAGGTAAGTCAGTATTGTTTAAAAGTTTTGCTGGTGTTGATGCGTTTCCAATCTGTTTAAACACAACCGATGTAGACAAAATTGTTGAAACGGTGAAATTGCTTGAACCTACATTTGGTGGCGTTAATCTAGAAGATATTGCTGCTCCAAATTGTTTCGTCATTGAAGAACGATTGAAAAAGGAAGCAAATATTCCTATCTTTCATGATGACCAACATGGTACAGCTATTGTTACGGTTGCAGGGCTTGTTAATGCACTGAAGCTAGTCGGCAAAAAAATGACTGAAATTAAAGTAGTTGCAAACGGTGCCGGAGCTGCTGGGATTGCAATTATTAAATTGTTATATAGTTATGGTGTAAGGGACATAATTATGTGTGATACCAAAGGAGCCATTTATGAAGGGCGTCCGCAAGGTATGAATTCCGTGAAAGCAGAAGTTGCAAAGTTTACCAACCGGGATAATCTATCAGGAAGCCTTGAAGATGTAATCAAAGGTGCCGATGTATTTATTGGGGTTTCAGTTGCAGGTGCACTTTCTAAAGAAATGGTTGCATCCATGAATTCTGACTCTATTATTTTTGCAATGGCCAATCCGGACCCTGAAATTATGCCAGATGAGGCAAAAGCTGCTGGAGCAAAAGTGGTAGGAACTGGTCGTTCAGATTTTCCAAACCAAGTTAACAATGTTCTAGCCTTTCCAGGGATTTTCCGTGGTGCACTTGATGTTCGCGCTACACATATAAATGAAAAGATGAAAGTCGCGGCAGCAGAAGCGATTGCCAACCTGATCAGCCCTGATGAACTTAATGCAGATTACGTTATTCCAGGACCTTTTGACCCAAGAGTTGCACCAGATGTAGCCGCAGCTGTGGCAAAAGCAGCGATGGAAACAGGTGTTGCCCGTATTAAGGTTGATCCAGAAGAAGTAAAGGAAAAAACGAAGAGGCTCGCTATTATTGGTAAAAGTGAGTGATAGATAAGTGGTAAACAATACCAAGGTCTATTTAGAGATTGTGAAGCAATTACGAGAAATGATTACCATTGATGGTTTAGAAACTGGGGATAAAATTCCTTCTGAACGAGAATTGTCTGAGCGCCTGAATTTCGGGCGCTCTTCCGTTAGAGAGGCACTTAGAGCATTAGAGCTGCTTGGACTAATTGAAACCAGGCGTGGTGAAGGGACGTTTATTCGGGATTTTAGAGGGAATCATCTCGTTCAATTGCTTAGTACATTTATTTTACAAGATGAAAAAGCGAAACGAGACGTGTTTGAAACAAAGAACTTTATTGAGATGGATTGCCTTCGATTAGCCATTCATAAAATAGATGATCAAAGTATTGTGAACTTAAAAAAATGGGTGAATCAGCAAGGGATTATAGATGATAATGATTTTTTTTATCAAATAGTTGAACTAGCTGATAACCACCTATTCGCTAGAATTTGGTCCATCTTAAAGGATTATTACCATTCTCTGGATTCAAGTAGGATAATCTATTCTCGTGAAGACTATGTATTCTTACTTGAGGCATTAGCCGAAAAGAATGAAGCGAAAATATTGACTGCTTATTACAGGTTACGGAATTTGTCAGTTTTTAACGACAAATACTAACAGACTTTGAACACATTTTATCTTATAGTGAAGGTTATCCAAGCCTAAGAAAACAGGCTGTTTTTTAACTATTAGTGGTCAGACCACCAATGGGAAGCTAATAGGTATGAAGTAAAGCAATAATAGAAAAACTTTTATTATGTAATAATTGGAGAAACTTGCCATTTGGCGTTACCGTAGCACAAAGGAGGTAGAATTTTTGGCGCTTAAAGATCTTTTTTCAAAAAACCAGACAAAAAAGAAGAAATACGCTCAAATACCGACGGAAAATGCAAAACATGATGTTCCTGAAGGCATAATGACAAAGTGTCCTTCATGTAAGAAAATCATGTATACAAAAGAATTGTTAAAAAATCTAAAGGTTTGTTTGCATTGTGGACATCATTTTCCAATGAACTCTAGGGAACGTTTAGACAGTTTCATTGATGAAGGAAGCTTTGTAGAATTTAATGAAAATATGATTTCTAAAAATCCATTAAATTTCCCCGACTATCTTGAAAAGCTTGAAAAAGATCGGGAAAAAAGCAAGTTAAATGAAGCTGTTGTAACTGGAATCGGAACAGTTAACGAGTATAAGATTGTTCTTGCCATCATGGATGCTTCGTTCCGAATGGGGAGCATGGGTTCCGTTGTCGGCGAAAAAATTACACAAGCTATTGAAAAAGCGGATGAGTTAAATGTCCCTTTTATAATTTTTACCGCATCAGGCGGGGCCAGAATGCAGGAGGGTGCACTTAGTTTAATGCAAATGGCAAAAACTAGTGTTGCGTTAAAGAAGTTCAGTAATAATGGTGGACTAATCATTTCAATTATGACTCATCCTACAACTGGCGGGGTTTCTGCGAGCTTTGCGTCATTAGGTGATTTCAACCTTTCCGAACCTGGTGCGCTCATTGCTTTTGCGGGAAGAAGAGTAATCGAGCAATCCATCCGTGAAGAATTGCCAGAGGATTTTCAAACTTCCGAGTTTCTTTTAAAACATGGGCAACTGGATGCAATTATCCATCGTACGGAATTAGTCGAGAAAATCACCAATATTCTAGAAATCCATCAACCTGGAGGTGTGCTCAGATGGTAGGAGAATTAGAATTTGAACGCCCCGTAATCGAATTAAGGAAGAAAATCTCTGAGTTACAGGAGTTCACCAAAACAGCTGATGTTGATTTAAGTTCAGAAATTGAAAAATTAGAAAAAAGACTTGAAAAACTTGAACAGAGCATATATGAAAATATTAAGCCTTGGGACCGAGTACAAATTGCTCGTCTTCCTAACAGGCCGACAACATTAGATTATATTCCCTATTTGTTTGAGAATTTCTTTGAATGTCACGGAGACCGTACCTTTGCTGATGATGAGGCAATCGTAGGCGGTGTTGCTAAATATAGAGGATTACCAGTTACAGTCATTGGTCACCAGCGTGGAAAAGATACAAAAGAGAATATTCGTAGAAACTTTGGAATGCCACATCCAGAAGGATACCGGAAAGCACTTCGATTAATGAATCAGGCGAATAAATTTAATCGTCCGATTATTTGTTTCATTGATACAAAGGGTGCCTATCCTGGGAAGGCCGCAGAAGNNGCCGGATTAAAGGTTCCTGTAATTTGTATCGTGATTGGTGAAGGCGGAAGCGGTGGTGCTCTTGCACTTGGAGTAGGTAATCGGATATATATGCTTGAGAATTCAACTTACTCGGTTATTTCTCCGGAGGGTGCGGCAGCTATTTTGTGGAAAGATGCATCACTAGCTAAAAATGCAGCTGAAACGATGAAAATAACTGCTCCTGATCTAAAGGAACTAGGTGTCATTGATGATATTATTCCAGAAGTTAAAGGTGGAGCTCAAAGGAACGTCATGAAACAAGCTGAGGAAATCGATAATATACTGAAGAAAGCCTTGCAGCAGCTTCTAAAGCTGTCTGAGGAGGATCTTATCGCTGATCGTTATAATCGTTTCAGAACAATTGGTGAATTTGCCACAATTAATGATTACATTGGTGTTAATTAATATAATGTGCTCATATTAATGGGCACTCTTTTTTTTTGACCTTTTCACAAAATGTTCACGAGAATTCCACAAAAAAACCAATGTTCACGCTTACATCAAGGGATGAAACGTTTTCAATTTACTGACTATTCCGTCTCTTATATTTACTAATACCATAAGGTTGTTATAGTTATTTCTTCATGTTATTTTATAAATATTCGCGGGTTTTATGTAAATAATAAAAGAGGTAATTTATAAAACTCATCGTTCCTTTATTTTTACAACATTTGGATCTTATACATAATTTCCTAATTAAATAACTGAGGTGATAGCTATGAAAAGAATAGGAGTTCTTACAAGTGGTGGAGATTCTCCGGGGATGAATCCAGCAATTCGTGCTGTTGTACGGAAGGCCATTTATCATAATTTAGAAGTGTATGGTATTTATGGAGGTTACACGGGGTTAATTTCTGGGAATATTAAAAAACTCGAGTTAGGCTCGGTTGGTGATATTATTCAACGCGGTGGAACCATGCTTCAATCGGCTCGCTGTCCGGAATTTAAAACAAAAGAAGGACAACAAAAAGGGATTGAACAGCTTAAAGCACATGGAATTGAAGGACTAGTGGTAATCGGTGGCGATGGTTCTTACCGTGGAGCGAAGGCTTTAACAGAACAGGGCTATCCTTGTGTGGGGGTTCCTGGTACGATTGATAATGATATTCCTGGAACAGAACTTACAATTGGTTTTGATACAGCATTGAATACCGTAATTGATTCATTAGATAAGATTCGGGATACCGCTACATCTCATGAAAGAACTTTTGTTATTGAAGTAATGGGACGAAACGCGGGAGACCTTGCTTTATGGGCTGGTCTAGCTGGCGGTGCAGAAACAATTTTGATTCCTGAAGAAGGTTATGACATGGATGATATTGTCGACAAACTTCGAAAAGGGAATGAACGTGGTAAAAAGCATAGTATTATTGTGGTAGCAGAAGGTGTTTGCAGTGGTGTAGAATTCGGTAAGCAGGTAGAAGAAGCAACCAACTTTGACACTAGAGTTTCTGTATTGGGGCACATTCAACGCGGTGGCTCACCAACAGCGGCAGACAGAGTCCTAGCTAGTAGATTAGGAGCCAGAGCGGTTGAGCTTTTGATTGAGGGTAAAGGCGGTCGTGCGGTAGGGATTGAGAAGAATCAACTGGTAGACTATGACATAATTGAGGCTCTTGGTCGTGAACATACTTTAGACCTTGATTTATATAAACTTTCGATGGAATTATCTATTTAAAAATATTAAATTTAAGAAAAACTTTAAGTGCTTTTTTATTATAGGAGGAAAACACGGATGTTACGAAAAACAAAAATTGTTTGTACAATCGGTCCTGCAAGTGAAAGTGTAGAGA
>NZ_JBALSN010000381.1:0-8617 GCF_036966985.1 Neobacillus drentensis
ATAAAAAACAACAACAACAAGAAAAGCAGTTATCCAATATTAATCTCATATATGGTGTTATAATTATTGCATTAGGCGGGATTATTATTGGTTTAAGAAATAAATTCACTAAGAAATTTTAGAAATATGAAAAGCCATGATAAGTAAGACCTTATCATGGCTTATTTTTGTGTAATATTTGTTGCAAATAGCATTAATGCAGAAAGAAAAATCATCGATAGGACTAGTAACCAGGCTAAATTCATATTTCCCGATTCCATTGCAATGTAAATGGCAGTGGGTGCAGTTTGTGTTTTTCCGGGGATGTTTCCAGCAAACATGAACGTGGCACCAAATTCCCCTAAGGCTCTAGCAAAACTTAGAATAAGACCAGAAATAATTGAACGTGAAGATAATGGCAGGGTAACAAGGAAGAATACCCTCCATTCGTTTGCACCATCAACTCTTGCGGCTTCTTCAATTCCGTTATCAACAGATTGGAACCCAATTTTCACCGTTTGATACATTAAAGGGAAGGCGACAATGCTTGAGGCAATAACAGCTGCCAATGGGGTAAACATGATCGAATTAGAAAACAGTTGTTCAATTAAAGAACCTATTGGACTATTGCCGCCAAAAAAGAATATGAGTAAAAATCCAATCACCGTGGGAGGCAATACAATAGGAAGCAAAAGAAAAATTTCAACGAGCATTTTTCCTTTAAATTGGCCTTTTGATAACAATCTGGCAAATAATATCCCAGAAACAAAAACCAAAACAACAGAGATGGTGGCCACTTTTAATGACAATAAAATTGGAGGCCAAAATTCACTTTGCATCTGAAGAATCAATCCAATACCTGAAAACCGTATTTTTCAAAAATATCTTTTGCTGTTGCACTATGTAAATAATCATAAAATAAGGAAACCTCTTTCTTTTGAGCAGATGACTTAATGATACCAGCAGAATAAATAATTGGGTCATGTGTTTGTTCCTTCGCGATAGCAACAATCTTTACTTTATCAGTAACCTTAATATCTGTCATATAGACAATTCCTGCATCGACACTGTTTGTCTCCACATAGGTAAGGACCTGCCGGACATCTTTTGTTTGAATGATCTTTGCGTTCATCGCTTCCCAAATATCGAGGGATTCTAATGTTTGTTTTGCATACATCCCAGCTGGTACAGTGGCAGGTGTTCCAATTGCAATTTTCTTAATTCCTTTGTTTTCCAAGTCATCGAAAGTTTCTAATGGTGCTGGCTGCCGTTTATTTGTGATTAATACTAATTGATTGCTCAGTAAATCTTTTTGATTCTTGTAATCTATTAACCCTTTTTTAGTTAATTCATTAATGTGATCTTTAGATGCTGAGATGAATATATCAACAGGGGCCCCTTGCACAATTTGTTGTTTTAGTGCACCCGATCCACCAAAATTATAAAGAAGGGAAATATGTTGATTTGTTTTTTGAAAATTGGTCTTAATTTCGTTCAAGGCCTCATTTAGGCTTGCTGCTGCAGAAATGGTAATTTCCACTTTTTTTGGCTGATTTGCTTCCTTATTGGTCTTATTTGTTGAACATGCGGGAAGACAGATTAAAACCAAGCTAATTAAGCATCCCAAAATCTTTTTATTCATGCGATACGTCCTTTCAAACATCTACTTCATATTCATTATAGATAAAAGATGAAAACAAAAAAAGACTAAAGTGTATCCTTTAGTCTTTGAGTTTGGATTGATTATTGTAGTCTGCTTTCTACTTGTTGACATACTTCGTCAGCGGATAGACCGTTTGCGTCAATCACTGAACCCTTTGTACTGGTATCCTGCATACCCATTACGTTGGAATCTAGTCCTGTAACAACACAACAATCGCAATTCTGGGCGTCCGACTCCTGCTTTAATTCAACTACATCATGTCCCTTTTCACGTAGGGCTTGTTGAACTTGTGTAAGAGATTGTTCTACACCAATTTTTGCCATACAAAACACCTCCTCTTCTAGATTATCTTGCCTCACTTTATCTGAATTATTCGGAATAACTAGCATTAATCCTCCAAAAACTAATAGGGGAGGTGTACAAACATGGGAAAACGTAAAAAGGATCCATCAACAATAGGCTTGGCTTCCCCGCAAGTGGAAGGACAAGGAACAACAACAACTGAGACAGGTTCTAGAACAGAACCTTCATCAAGAAGAAAACAGAAGAGAAGCTAATGAAAAAGGGTCACCTCAAACGAGGTGCCCCTTTTGTCCAAATAACTATTTATACATTTCAGCCACTTGTTTCTGTATTTCATCATTTTCTAAATATTCATCATAGCTCATTTGTTTATCCATTAAGCCATTTGGAGTTAATTCAAAAATTCGATTGGCAATGGTTTGAATAAACTGATGGTCATGGGAAGCGAAGAGCAATGAACCCTTAAAATTAATTAATCCGTTATTCAACGCAGTGATTGATTCTAAGTCTAAATGGTTTGTTGGTTCATCTAATAAAAGAACATTCGCACCATTTAACATCATTTTAGAAAGCATGCAGCGAACCTTTTCTCCTCCGGAAAGGACACTTGCCTTTTTAAGAACCTCTTCACCAGAGAAAAGCATTCTGCCTAAAAATCCACGTAAAAAGCTTTCGCTGTCATCTTTAGGTGAGAATTGACGAAGCCAATCAACTAGATTTAAGTCGCTGTTTTCAAAATACTCGGAGTTATCCTTAGGGAAATAAGCTTGTGAAGTGGTAATTCCCCATTTATAGGTACCACTGTCTGCTTCCATTTCACCCATTAGAATTTTAAAAAGTGTTGTTTTTGCTAGTTCATTTGTTCCAACAAGGGCAATTTTATCTCCCTTATTAACAATAAAGTTAATGTTATCTAGGATCTTTACACCATCAATCGTTTTTGTTAAACCTTCAACACGTAACAAATCATTCCCAATTTCACGGTCCGGTGAAAACCCAACAAATGGATAACGACGAGAAGAAGGTCTAATATCATCAAGAGTAATTTTATCAAGTAACTTCTTCCGAGACGTAGCCTGCTTTGATTTCGAAGCATTCGCACTAAATCGTGCAATAAAGGCCTGTAATTCCTTAATTTTTTCTTCCTTCTTTTTGTTAGCGTCTGAAGTTAACCTTGTAGCTAATTGGCTTGATTCATACCAAAAATCGTAGTTACCCACATAGATTTGAATTTTACCAAAATCAAGATCGGCGATATGTGTACATACCTTATTTAAAAAGTGACGATCGTGGGAGACAACAATTACGGTATTTTCAAAGTTAATTAAGAAATCCTCTAACCATTGGATTGCCTTGATGTCTAAGTGGTTCGTTGGCTCATCCAGTAGTAACACGTCTGGTCTGCCGAATAACGCCTGTGCGAGCAACACTTTCACTTTTTCCGAGCCTGTTAATTCCGCCATTGTTTTATAATGTAAATCTTCACCGATTCCAAGACCCTTTAAAAGAATTGCTGCTTCTGGTTCTGCTTCCCAGCCGTTTAATTCAGCGAATTCGCCTTCTAGTTCAGCAGCTTTCATACCATCTTCATCTGTGAAGTTTTCCTTCATATAGATTGCGTCTTTTTCCTGCATGACTTCATACAGGCGCGTATGACCCATAATAACTGTCTTTAATACTTCATACTCTTCATATTCGAAATGGTTTTGTTTTAACACAGCCATCCGTTCGTTAGGTCCGAGTTGAACAGTTCCAGATTGTGCTTCAATTTCACCAGATAGAATTTTTAAAAAGGTTGATTTTCCCGCTCCATTAGCACCTATTAGTCCGTAGCAGTTACCAGGTGTAAATTTAATGTTTACATCTTCAAATAATTTTCGGTCTCCATATCTTAAACCTACGTTACTTACAGTAATCATATTTAAAACATCCTCCAAAACAAAATATCTACTGATTATACCATTAAAACAGAAGAAGAGCGAATTCTTTTCGTCAATAAAAAGTTTATAAGAAAAATTTTCTAAAAAAATTTTTCCGATTTCACACTTTATTCATATTTTTGTTGTAGAATTGGGGTAAAGAAGCAAGTAAAAGAAGGTGTGAGATGGATGACAAAAAATCAACTAACTGAACTTGTTAACAAGTTAAAAAAGGCTGGTATTAAAGCGAGCTTAACCAAACCAAAATCCAATTACCTCTTGTCTCTGCAGAAAATAAAAAATTACCCTTCTTCTGTAAATTAAATAACAAACATTAGCAAGGGACAAAATCTAGGAAATAAAAAGCGATTAATCCAAACGGACTAATCGCTTTTTTGTTACTCTAATTCATCCATTACTTGATCGTAGACTTCTTGTTTGTCAAAGTCTTCTCCCATTGGAAACTTGTCAATAAATTTATTGTTTTCATCGATCAAAAAGGTAAAAGTGGAATGTACGAATTGTCCGTTGCCAGGATCTTTAAACTGAAACTGCATGGCATCGGTCACTTTTTTGATCTCTGCCCGGTCTCTTTTAATGTTTTGTTTATCTCCTGTTAGGAATAACCAATCCTCATTATTTTGAATCTCGAATCCTTGCATATAGTCTGATAATATCTCGGGTGTATCACGATAAGGATCGATGGTAATTGTCAAAAACTCAATATCCTTCCCAAAAACGCCAACCTTCTCAAAATCTTTTTTCAAGTCAATCATCTTTTGTGTTGTGGTTGGACAAATATCAGGGCAATGGGTATAGATAAACTCAACCAGTTTTAATTTGGTTTTATCCTTACCAAAGTTATAGGAATCACCATTTTGGTCTATCAATGTAACTTCTGCAGGTATTTTAGCATTTGCATCGCGAATGAGAAAGAAAGAAATTCCTGCTGCAATACCGATAAACACAGCAAGACCGCAAATTAAATAGATCTTTTTCATATGTATCCCTCCTACATTTAAGATAAAGAAGTTAGCTGAAAAAAGACATGGATAATTTGTGAACAAAATTTCGTGCATTTAAAATGCTGTTCCATTATACTGTAGTATTATTGATTGTATTTTTGGAATATTTAAATATTTAATAGAAAAGGAGGGAGTATAGTGAAAAAAGTGTTAACTTTTTCTTTTCAAATTGCCACTTTAATTGTAATTTATCAAACGGGCAGTCTAATGGTACGTTTTTTTCATTTACAAGTTCCTGGAAATGTAATTGGTATTCTTCTCTTGTTAATTCTACTCTGGACCCGTGTTATCAAAGTGGAACAAATAGACTTGGCATCAACATGGCTATTAAAGCATTTAAGCTTTTTCTTCATACCAATCGCAGTTGGCTTAATGACATTGGGACCTATCTTTCTAAATAAGGGAATCCTCATTTTAATTGTCTTGATTATTAGTGCCTTTATTGGACTCATATCGGCGGGGAAAGCAACACAATCTGTAATAATGAAAAAAGAAAAGGTAAAAGTGAAATATCATGATCACAGTGTATAGTATTTTTCTAACGATTACTGTCTATATATTTTCACGGAAATTTGGGCAAAGATATTCATCGCCCCTTACCAGCCCTGTATTTTTAAGCACATTAATTGTTATTGTCCTGTTAGTAGGTTCACATATTACATATTATGAATATACGCCTGCTAAAAAGATTATGACATATTTGCTTGGACCTGCAACGGTTGCATTAGCCGTCCCGATTTATAAGAATCGGACCTTATTAGCTCAATATTTGTCAGCGGCATGTGCAGGGTTATTAATAGGGACGATTACAACGATTTTATCCGCCCTCATTATTGCTAAATGCTTCTTTCTTTCAAATATGTTACTACTGCCATTAACGATTAAGTCAGTAACTGTTCCGGTTGCAACGGAAGTTGGTAAAATAATTAAGGGTAATGTTTCTCTCATCGCTGCTTTTGTAATAATTACTGGAATGATTGGCGCAATGTTTGGACCAAGGCTCTTGAATCTTTTTAAAATCGATCACCCGTTTGCACGTGGCTTATCAATCGGAACAATCGCTCATGGCATTGGTACGGCTGAAGCTGTCAGAGAAGGGGAAATCCAGGGAGCCGTTGCCGGCGCCGCCATGGGCATCGCAGCATTGTTAATATCGTTTGTCATTCCTTATATCATTCCATTCTTACTATAGTGGAACAATGGATTTTATTTGCATATTCTATAAAGTGAAGAAATTGACAAGTGTTCCCATTTATTATATTCTTGATAAGAATTAAACTTTTCTAAAAACTTAGGTGTTTAAAGGAGTATGTTTTATGTTAGGTGTCGTTCTTAACTAATCCAATCAATTGGATATGTTCATTCCTAAAACCTTTTTCAATTTTTTCTTGAATGAAGGCTTATTTAATTATGTTTGGGAATGGAGTTAAGAACAATGGGCATCATTAGCATACATCTTTACCAATGTAGCTGTGTACATCCGTGTAGACAGTTTTTATTTTTGGTAAATATTTTGTATGGAGGATGGAATGAGTTTATTTCATGTAGCCGCAATGACATTGTTCATTGCGGCTATTTTTATTTTTATCTCAGTTCATCTAGGCTGTTGATTTCCGTTCCTGTCGCTTCGCTTTCCGCGGGCGTCCCCGTACTCCCGCAGGAGTCTTCGCGCCTTCCGCTCCAATCAACATAGTGTCAATATCAACAATGATTAATATAGTCAAATATTTAGGAGGTTAACAAAGTGAATTCACATACTTTTAATACGTTGGAATTTCAGCAAATCAAAGAGACCATTGCAAATTTTGCCTTAACGAAAGAAGGGAAGGAAAAAATCGAGTGCCTGACACCATCGACTAATTTGAAGCAAATTGAAGCGTGGCTTGAAGAAGTGTCTGAGGCTGTTGAGATCTTAAAAAAGAGTGCTAGTGTTCCTGTTCATGGTTTGGATGGGATGGATGCATTGTTAAATAACATGAATAAAGGAGTTGCACTAAGGGCTGACCAGCTGGCTAAGCTTTATGATTTTTTGGATTGCTGTGGGAAGATGCGCAGATATATGAAGGATAAAGTATATTATGCACCAAGAGTATCTTCATATGTTGATGGTATTGATGAATTGCCCGATCTTGCAAGTGAGGTTATCCGCTGTATCCGAAATGGCCGCGTTGATGATTATGCTAGTAAAGAGTTATTAAAATTGAGGAAACAAATAGCGATTCAAGAGGAAAGGCTAAAAGAAAAAACACTTCAGTTGATTCGCTCCAATAAATATAAAAATTATTTACAGGAGAATGTAGTCAGTCAGCGAAATGGCCGCTATGTGATCCCTATTAAAAAAGAATATCGGAACAAAATAAAGGGAGTGGTCTTAGATACTTCTGCTTCTGGTTCAACACTTTTTATAGAACCTGAAGAGATTGCGATGTTTCAAGATCAATTAAATTGGTTATTCGGAGATGAAGAGGTCGAAGTTCAAAGGGTTTTAAATTATTTAACGGGATTGGTTGAAGAAAAGGAGCAGCAAATTCGTATTGCGATTGAAACGATGGTTCATTACGATTTTTTATTTGCAAAAGCAAAGTATGGACGCTCGATCAATGGCTCAAAGGTAAGTATAAACGAATCTGGTGAGTTGAATTTAATTTCTGCAAAACACCCTCTTTTAGGGGAAAAAGCTGTCCCTCTTTCCTTTACTTTAAGTAATGAACAGCATGCATTAGTCATTACCGGACCAAATACAGGCGGGAAAACTGTAACGATTAAAACGGTGGGTCTCTTAACCTTAATGGTCCAATGTGGTCTTCATATTCCGGCTGCACCAGAAAGTAGTCTGAATATATTTGAGCGCATTCTAGTCGATATTGGGGATGGGCAAAGTATTACTGAAAATTTAAGTACGTTTAGCTCACGGATAGTTAATATTATTGAAATTTTAAAAGAAACCCAGCATCGCACCTTAGTTTTATTAGATGAATTAGGTTCGGGCACCGACCCTGGTGAAGGAATGGGGCTTGCTACAGCTATTTTAGAAACTTTGTATGAAAAGGGGGCAACGATCCTGGCAACAACCCATTACAGTGAAATTAAAGTTTTTGCTCAAACACATCCTGGATTTATTAATGGATCGATGGAGTTTGATTTAACCAGCTTAAGTCCGACCTATCGTTTACACATTGGAAGAGGAGGAGAGAGTCAGGCATTTGCAATTGCGTTAAAACTGGGAATACATCCGAGAATTCTTGAAAGGGCTCATACCATCACCTATAAAGAAGAAAAGCAATATACAACAGATGTAACAGATGTCTGGAAGCTAAAGGAATTGGAAAAACAGGTGATAATTAATAAGTATAAGGAGGTGACCAGAAGAACGAAAATGGAGGTAAAAATCCCTCTCTTCCAACTGGGAGACAATGTGAAAATTTCACCTGCAAATGAGTTTGGGATTATCTTTACAGGTCCGGACCCTCTAGGAAACTATGCCGTGCAAATAAAAGGGGAAAAGCAAACAATCAACCACAAGAGAATCACGTTATATATCGCAGCAAAAGAACTATACCCTGATGATTATGATTTCGACATAATTTTTCAATCCAAAGAAAACCGTAAAAAAGATAAACTACTCTCCAAAGGACATCAGGAGAATGTGACGATTGAGTATAAAGAAGATAATTATTAACAAAAATTATAACCTGAACTCTTTTGGCACTATGTTGATTGGAGCGGAA
>NZ_JBALSN010000382.1:0-5818 GCF_036966985.1 Neobacillus drentensis
ATGGCATTCATTACTTCATCCTTTAAATCAGCGGGTACCTCGACATCTTCAAATTCATAGGGGAGCATGGACCACGCCTCCTGCATTTCTTGGATGCCTTTCGTGCAAGACGGACAATTTACAAGGTGCCTTTCTATTTTCATCCTATCAACTTCAGATACTTCACCTATCAAATAAGAGACCAATTCATTGGAAAATGAACAGCTGCTATTTAGACTCATATTTTCATTCCCCCATCTCCATGACAATGTGTTTCCGCAAGACTTTGAGTGTTTGATGCAGCCGGCTTTTGATGGTGCCGATTGGTTCCTTTTTCATTTCAGCGATTTCACTGAGTGTGTATCCTTCCCAATATAACCATTGAATCAGTTCGATTTGATTTTTTGATAGATATTGGTAGGCTTTCTGTATTTGTTCTCGCATATGCATACGTGATAAAATCTCTGCTGGATTGTTGGCTTCTGAACCTGGAATCTGTTCTAATTGCTCCTGGTCAATCGAAACGAGTGATGCCTCCTTTTTTTCTTTGCGGTGGTGGTCAATCATGATATTACGAGTGATGGTAAGAAGCCAATTGACGAATAGTCCTTTTTCAGGGTTAAAACCGGTCTCTGTTGTCCATACGCGGGTAAAAACGGCCTGAACAATTACTCTAGCTTTGTCTTGATCCTTGGTTGATTTGATAACAAAGGAGTACACTAGCTTAATATAACGGTCATATAATTCTTCTAAAGCAGGACGGTGCTTTGCTTTAATTAAATGAATCAATTCGGCATCGCTCAAGTTTTGCATAAAAAAGGCAGACCCCCTAATCTTTTCCGGATCCCTTTATATAAATAAACGAATCTACAAGAAAATCGGTTTGTATAATTATATAGAAATTTTGAAAGATTATGGTGACAAGCTCCATTTTCATAAAAAAAAATCGCTGTTTTTCGCTTGGATTGCTGTTTAATACTTCGTTTAGATCTACTTACGATTTAAAATGGTGTAAAATTACAGCCTATCAGCGAATTTTAATGTTTTATCAGCGAATTTACGGGATTAATCGGCGAATTTACAGGTTCAATCGGCGAATTTTTGAGTTTAATCAGCGAATCGCAGAAAACAACTTTTAGAAAAAAATAGACCTCAAATTGAGGTCTAGTAATTTGTTATTGAGAAATTGAATTCGATTGTGAGATGGCCGTTGATTCCGGCACACGTAAAAGGATGGCGCCTCCGATAATGAAGAGAAGAATTAAGCTAAATACACCACTGTTTGTATTTCCAGTTATCTGAGCCGTGAATCCAACCAGGAATGGCCCTAATATTGCTGCAAATTTATAAAAAATACTATAAAAACCAAAGAACTCATTGGCATTTTCTTTTGGAACGAGTTTGGCAAAGTAGGAACGGCTTAGGGCCTGTATACCACCCTGTGAAGAAGCCACCAGCATTGCTAAAATCCAAAAATCTAATGTCGTCTTTAAGAAATAGGCATACGTACAAATGACGATATAAACAAAGATTCCAACGAGTAACATCGTTTTGCCTTTGAATTTATCGGCAAGTTTACCGTATAAAATAGCAAACGGTGCAGCAACCACTTGTGTCGCAAACAAGATAATTAGTAGGTTATCAGATTTGATTCCCAAATCGTAACCATAGGCTGTCGACATGGTAATAATCGTATTTACGCCATCAATATAAAAGAAATAAGCAATTAAGAACAAAAATAGCGGACGGTATAACTTAATTTTTTTGAAAGTATCAAACAGTTGTTTAAAACCATTAGAGACTGGGTTTGGCACAGGCTCCTTATAATAAACCTGTTTTACATTTTTTAACATCGGAATAGTGAATAAGCCCCACCATAAGGCGGTAATCGCAAATGCCGCTTGACTTGCAACGGTCACAGAGAGGGGGATGATATTATTCTGAGATAATATAATAAGGGCAATACTGATAAAGAAAGGGATTGTGCTGCCAATGTAACCCATCGCATATCCGCGAGAAGAGATTTTATTCATCCGGTCTTCGGTCGTTACATCTACAAGAAACGCATCATAGAAAATATTTGTACCTCCAAAACCAATAACGGTAAGCATATAGCAAAATAATAAAAAAAGCCATTGGTTACTTGGGACCACTGCAAGCAGCAAGGTAAAGACAATTCCTAAGGCAAAGAAAAAGGTAAAAAGGCGTTTCTTTAATCCTTTGAAGTCGGCTATACTGCCCAAAATAGGGGCACAAAGCGAAATAAGCAGGGTAGCAAATGAATTAGCATAGCCCCAATAAGCTGTAGAAGTCGAAGCTGCAAGTCCTGCCTCTTTCGCCGCTGCTTTAAAATACAATGGAAAAATTGCTGTAGTAATGAGGATGGAATAAGCAGAGTTTGCCCAATCATAAAGCACCCAGCTCTTTTCTTGCTTTGACATCCGGCTCATAGATTTTCCCCCTTTTAAATTTTCAAAATTTCTTCGATAACCCTTCCATCTGTCTGGCCTAAATCAAATCCAAGAAGACGGGCAAATGTGGGGCCTTCATCAATGAGACGGATTGAAGGCAGAGTAACTGCTTGAATTCCTTTTCCAGCTGCCATGAAAATGGTTCCATATTCTTCTTTCTCAGGTGAATAGCCATGACATGCTAAGGTGTACTTATGATCCCTACTGACATCCTCCTTCGTAATGATCTTGATAAATTCCCCCTCGAAGTCTTCTAAAAAGAAATATCCTTTTTGTGCTTCGAGCATAAAGGCACAAGCTTCATCTGCTCCTTTTTCTGAAGCTTGTGCACCGGTGAGAGCGGATTCAATCCCGCTTTCTGGATTATTAAGCAATGAATCTACTAATTGCCTTACTTCATGTAAGGTTGAGGTATCGTAATGGTCTTTAATGTAAATATATGCAGAGCCATCACAACTTTTACAATACGCCTTCCAATTAATTATTTTCCCTTTACCGTTCGAGGTGATCAAACCCTTTTCATGGAATAAAACATTGAGGTTTATTGCTTTATTTTCATCTAAGGCACTATGGTCACCTAATGCCACCACTGTGGAATTCTCAAAAATGCCACTTTCTTTTAAGGCATTGATAATTCTGCCAAGCCTATAATTGTGACGTTCAATCGCCGCGAGTGCATCCTCGGATGAGAACCCATGATAATGGCGCTGTGTATCTAAATCGGTAAAGTGAACCATTAATAGATTTGGTTTCTTTGTTTTAATCGTATCGACAGTTGACTCTAGGACAAAGTTATCCAATTCTGGTTGGTTAAGGCCGTTACGGATATGCCCGTATTTTCGATTAAGGTCCCATTGAAAACGGGGACTGCCACTCATCAGCGAAACAAGAATTTGATTATGCCAGGGGCGGTTCGCAAAAATTTCTGGCATATTGTAGTCAATATTTGCTTTTGCGGTTACGGGCCACAATAAAGCAGACGTCGTCAGATTGGCTTTCTTCGCTTCGTCATACAACGTGGTCCCTTGTATACTATCCCGGAACCAATTCCAATCGGGAGAAAGTCTCCCCGGTTGTAAACGGGTATTATTAATGACCCCATGCCGATTCGGATAATTACCCGTCACAATAGTTGTGTGACAAGGATAGGTGACCGATGGGTAAATAGATTTGACATTTTTGACCAAGGCGCCATTTTTTAAGATGGTTTGAAAGTGTGGGAGTTCGGATAATAGTGGGAAATCTAAAGCTGATAGGCAATCAAATGAAATGATAATTAAATGGTCTGTCAATCGATTCATAAAATGAAAAACCTCCGAAAAAGTCTAACAGATACTTCCATTGTACTACAGGTGGGCGGAAATGGAAGAATTCGTACGAATTTTTACAAAATTTTCGAAAAACAATAAAATCCTCCCTATTTTTTTAAAAGGTTTTTCTAGTATAATGATATTAGCAGAATTTGGATTTTAAGGAGGTTGAGAGATGGCAAGTTTCCGTAGTTTTTTGTTTGAGAAAGGAATTAAACTTTCGGTCGAACGTGCTTTAAGGAAGGGTATTTCAGAAAGGGGAATGGATGAAAAAAGGCAAATGCTGGACACAGTCGCTAGAAAGCTAGCTAAACTGCCGAAAGACTGTAAGGTTCAGAAATTGGAAATTGAAGGGTTGTATGCTGAATGGCTCTCCTCCGAACACAGTTCGGAAGAAAAAGTAATCCTTTATTTACATGGCGGGGGATATGCATTTTGCTCAGCTAATACCCACCGGCCACTTGCAGCTAGTATCGGGAAGGCGGCTGGTATGAGGGTTCTTTTTCCAGAATATCGTCTCGCACCGGAACATCCTTTTCCTGCTGCCATTGAAGATGCCGTCAATGTGTACCGTTGGTTGTTGCGTCAAGGGTATGATCCCGCCAATATTATTTTTGCAGGGGACTCAGCAGGAGGGGGCTTAAGTGTAGCAGCTACCTTAGTCTTAAGAGATCAAAATGAACCTCTCCCGCAGGCGATTGTTTGTTTATCACCATGGGTTGATCTAACCGGCAGCGGGGAGAGTTATCGGAAAAACAAAGAGGTNNACGATTCAAGGTGTTAAAGATGCAGCGCTTATGTATTCGGGGCACAAGCCCCTCGATCATCCGCTTATTTCACCTGTCTTTGCAGACCTTACTGGCTTCCCGCCCTTATTTATCCAAGCTGGTAATCATGAAATTTTGCAAAGTGATGCGGAGTTGCTGGCAAAAAAAGCACGACAGGCAGGGGTAGAGGTCACCTTTAAAATATGGGACAAAATGTGGCATGTTTGGCAAATTAGTGGTGATCGATTACCTGAAGCGAAGATGGCTGTTAGTGAAATAGGAAACTACATAAAGAAAGTCTTAAAATAAATTTTTAATGAAACCAAGAGCTCCTGTATCAAGATAAAGATGCAGGAGTTTTTTCGTTTTATTCATCACCTAGGAACTTCATGAACTTTATGAACAAAATGGTAGTTAAGTTTTTAATGCTGTTTAAATGGATAATCTATTAAATCATAAAAATTTTTGTAAAATTAAGAAAACGTTAAGAAAGCGTTTACAAAGGGGGAAATGAAATGTTTTCGATTAAAAGAATTTCAGCAGTCATGTGTGCAGGAGCTTTGGCATTAAGTTTGGGGGCTTGCAGCAGTAAAGAAACAGCGAGCTCAGGTAAAAAAGAGGCAGGAACTGGTTATCCAACAAAAGCGATTAGTGTTGTCGCACCTTCTGGAGCAGGTGGAGGCTGGGATTTAACCGCTCGATCGTTCACAAAAGTGCTTAGTGAAACAAAGTTAGTAAATCAGCCATTAACAGTTGAGAACAAGCCTGGCGGAGGTGGAGCCGTATTTATGGCAGAATATGCTACCCAGCAGGCAGAAAATAATGACATGTTGTTTGTCAATTCACCGCCAATTATTATCAACAATTTAAAGAAAGAAGGAAACAGCCCTTACGGTTATAAAAATACCACTCCATTAGCACAGCTAACGAAAGACTATGGTGCGATTGTTGTCAAAACTGATTCCAAATTTAAAGACCTAAAATCAGTTTTGGAAGAGGTTAAAAAGGATCCAGCTAAGTTGACATTTGCAGGAGGATCCGCACCGGGCTCAATGGATCATTTGGTTTCGATTCTTCCAGCCTATAAATACGGGGTTGACCCAACTAAAATTAAATATGTTTCCTATGATGGTGGTGGAGAAGCGATTACAGCATTACTTGGAGGAAACGCAGATGTCATTGGAACCGATGCCTCAAGTGTGAAAGAATTCCTTAAAGCTGGTAAGGTTCGCGTGCTGGCAATTACTTCATCTGAACGTTTAGCTGGCGATTTTAAAGATGTTCCAACTGC
>NZ_JBALSN010000383.1:0-2592 GCF_036966985.1 Neobacillus drentensis
GCGAAGTGCCTGGAGCGCCAATCTACAGACTAGTTGAAAAACTATAAACTATATAATACGAGGGGAATTATTAAAGAAAGCAGAAAAGAAGCTATTGAAAGTTTTATGACAGCCTGACAGGCAAACCTGGTTTTTTATTATTATATTAGAAAACAAATTATTCCAAATGAGGCGCAAACTTCCTGTGTAAAATCTAGAAAAAATAATTGACAATTTAGAATATTTTTAAGTAGTATATAATTTTTAGCATAATGGTAGACAAGGTTTGTATCATTATATAAAATGAAAACGGAGTCAGTTTTTAGAAGAGTTTGAATAGGAGGATGGGAAATGAATATCCATGAGTATCAAGGGAAAGAGATCCTCAGAAAATACGGGGTTGCGGTTCCAAATGGAAAAGTAGCGTTCACTGTAGAAGAAGCAGTGGAAGCAGCGAAAGAATTAGGTACACAGGTTTGTGTAGTAAAAGCACAAATCCATGCTGGCGGACGGGGTAAAGCCGGCGGTGTTAAAGTAGCAAAAAACCTTGATGAGGTTCGTACATATGCAAGCGAAATCCTCGGAAAAACTTTAGTAACACACCAAACAGGTCCAGAAGGTAAAGAAGTGAAACGCCTGCTTATTGAAGAAGGCTGTGATATCAAAAAAGAATACTATGTTGGACTAGTATTAGACCGTGCGACATCTCGAGTTGTATTAATGGCTTCAGAAGAGGGCGGTACGGAAATTGAAGAGGTTGCTGAAAAGACTCCAGAGAAAATTTTCAAAGAAGAAATTGATCCGGTTGTAGGCTTACAGCCTTATCAAGCACGTCGCATTGCATTCAATATTAATATTCCAAAAGAATTAATTAATCAAGCTGTTAAATTTATGACGGCTCTATACAATGCATATATCGAAAAAGATTGCTCAATCGCAGAAATTAACCCGCTTGTTGTTACAGGTGATGGTAAGGTAATGGCTCTTGATGCAAAATTAAACTTTGACTCAAATGCTCTATATCGTCAAAAAGACGTTCTTGAGTATCGTGACCTTGAAGAAGAGGATGCAAAGGAAATCGAAGCCTCTAAATACGACTTAAGCTATGTTGCTTTAGACGGAAACATTGGTTGTATGGTTAACGGTGCAGGTCTTGCCATGTCAACGATGGATATTATTAAACATTACGGCGGCGACCCTGCTAACTTCCTTGATGTTGGGGGCGGCGCAACAGCTGAAAAGGTTACAGAAGCATTCAAAATTATCCTTTCTGATCCAAACGTAAAAGGTATTTTCGTTAATATCTTTGGTGGAATCATGAAGTGTGATGTTATTGCTGAGGGTGTAGTAGAAGCAGCTAAGCAGGTTGGGCTAAGTGTTCCACTTGTTGTTCGCTTAGAGGGAACAAATGTTGATTTAGGTAAGAAAATCTTAGCTGAGTCAACTGTTGAAATTATTGCTGCTGAATCCATGGCTGATGGCGCACAAAAAATCGTTTCATTAGTGAAATAGGATCATAGAAAGGGGAATTAACGTGAGCGTTTTTATTAATAAAGATACAAAAGTTATTGTTCAAGGGATTACTGGTTCAACAGCCCTTTTTCATACAAAACAGATGCTTGAATATGGAACCCAAATTGTTGGTGGGACATCTCCAGGTAAAGGCGGAATGGAAGTAGAAGGCGTTCCTGTCTTTAATACTGTTAAAGATGCAGTTGTCGCAACAGGCGCTACAGCTTCTGTTATTTACGTACCTGCACCATTTGCAGCCGATGCGATTATCGAAGCTGTCGATGCTGAGTTGGATCTTGCCATTTGTATCACTGAACATATTCCAGTTTTAGATATGGTAAAAGTAAAACGTTATATGGAAGGCAAAAAGACTCGCTTAGTTGGTCCAAACTGCCCAGGTGTTATCACTGCTGATGAATGTAAAATCGGGATCATGCCTGGTTACATTCATACAAAAGGACATGTCGGCGTTGTATCCCGTTCAGGAACATTAACATACGAGGCTGTTCATCAATTAACTCAAGCTGGTATTGGTCAAACAACTGCTGTAGGTATTGGTGGCGACCCTGTGAATGGTACAAACTTCATCGATGTTTTAAAAGCTTTTAATGAAGATCCTGAAACATACGCTGTGATCATGATTGGTGAAATCGGCGGTACAGCTGAAGAAGAAGCAGCTGAATGGGTGAAAGCGAATATGACAAAGCCTGTTGTCGGCTTCATCGGCGGACGTACAGCTCCTCCAGGGAAACGTATGGGACATGCAGGTGCGATAATCTCTGGCGGTAAGGGTACTGCAGATGAAAAGATCCGTGTCATGAACGAATGCGGAATTAAAGTTGCTGATACACCATCTGTTATGGGTGAAACTTTAATTGAGGTATTAAAAGAACAAGGATTATACGAAAAGTGTAAAACACACTAATATTTACTGCTAGTCTTTAACGAATAGTCCCTCATAATTGAGGGGCTATTTGTCTAATTTTATTATTATAAGGAGGCAATTATTAAAAAATGGATGACTTTAAAGAGAAACTGATTTCTTTGTTACACTATCCAGATATTTCCTGGAGTGCCGTTTTACAAATGCTAAAAAAAGAC
>NZ_JBALSN010000383.1:2598-4296 GCF_036966985.1 Neobacillus drentensis
CTGAAAAACGTCTATAAGTCCCAAATTCAATTTCCACACCAGACTAGTTTATTTCCACCTAGTTCTTCAAGTAACTCTTCAGAAAAATCTTCTGGCATTACACCAAATCCCGACATCATTCGTGACCAAATCCGCCAATACGAAACCAATGATATTGCCGTCATCACAATATTGGATAAAGAATATCCCCCATTGTTAAAAGAAATTTATCAACCGCCATGGGCATTGTTTGCCAAGGGTGATCTCTCCCTGCTCGAAAAAGACCCCAAACTTGCCGTAGTTGGTTCTCGTCAGGCTACTCAATATGGAAAAAATGCCATTCGAATGATTTTTCCAGGTTTAATAGATCAAGGGGTACTAATAGTAAGTGGTTTAGCAAGGGGAATTGACGCGCTTGCCCATGAATATGCGATAAAAAATGGAGGAAATACCATTGCCGTGATTGCTGGTGGGTTTTATCATATTTATCCCAAGGAAAATATGAACTTAGCTTTAGAAATGATGAAAAATCAACTTGTTCTTTCAGAGTATCCGCCTGATACAAAGCCGCTAAGATGGCATTTTCCATCGAGAAATCGAATCATAAGTGGTTTGTCTAAGGGGACCCTTATTATAGAAGCAAAGCGAAAAAGCGGCTCCCTGATCACCGCCAATTTTGCGGTCAATGAGGGAAGAGATGTATTTTCCTTACCCGGAAGTATATTTAATCCGTATTCAATCGGTGCAAATGAATTAATTCAACAAGGGGCAAAGCTGGTAACAGGTGCGGAGGATATATTGGTTGAAATTAGATAAAACTCTAGATTAGCAATAAATTTTAAGAAAAAATTGTTTATTTTTAAAGGTTTTTATGAATAAATGGAGAAATTAGCTTAAAAAGGTTGCAATAATTTCTAATTTGTTATACATTTTCCAACAGATGTTCGAAAAAAAGAATATTTGCACATGGAATAAATAATTATGTAAAAAACATATAAAAGAAAAACTTTGGGATAGGGCAGTTTTGTAAAGTATTTTCTCCGGTCTATTTAGGTAAAACTGGTATGTAGGAAAGCTTCTCAAAAGAAAAGCACCTTAGAAACAGAAATTTTGCCAGATTCGGGGCGCTTCTACACTTTCCCTCTTAAGGAGGATATTTAAATGGCAGATTTTCTTGTAATCGTTGAATCGCCGGCAAAAGCGAAAACGATTGAACGATATTTAGGAAATAAATATAAAGTAAAAGCATCAATGGGACATATCCGCGATTTGCCACGGAGCCAAATGGGGGTTAATGTAGAAAATAGCTATGAACCAAAATATATTACGATTCGTGGAAAAGGTCCCGTTTTAAAAGAACTAAAAACAGCAGCTAAAAAAGCGAAAAAAATCTATCTCGCAGCTGACCCGGATCGTGAAGGGGAAGCAATTGCATGGCATTTAGCCCATAGTTTATCAGTCGACATTAGTTCTGATTGTCGAGTCGTTTTTAATGAAATAACAAAAGATGCGATTAAAGAGTCATTTAAGCATCCACGTCCAATTAATATGGATTTGGTGGATGCCCAGCAGGCACGTAGAATTCTCGACCGGCTTGTAGGCTATAATATAAGTCCTCTTCTCTGGAAAAAGGTGAAGAAAGGGTTAAGTGCAGGCCGAGTTCAATCTGTTGCCGTTCGTCTAATTATCGACCGTGAAAATGAAATCAAAGCCTTTGTC
>NZ_JBALSN010000384.1:0-1702 GCF_036966985.1 Neobacillus drentensis
TTTTTCCATTGCCATAACATCAACAAATTCCCCGTCCAACTTCCCTTGGTTTTGAAATACTCCCACCTCACGGTATCCCATTTTCCTGTATAATCCCTGACCAAGTTGATTAAAGGGAAAAGTGAATAGGACAATTTTATGGAAACCATTATCTTTTGCCAATGATTCAATTTCAGACAGCAGCTTTTTGCCCAATCCTTTTCCTCTCTGATCTCTTGAAATATAAATGGATAAATCGGCAACCCCGTTATATGCACAGCGGTTACTGTAAGGATTTAAAGAAGCCCAACCCGCAACATTCCCATCTTGTTCAGCCACCAATATCTTATATCGCCCCTGATGCACCTCAAACCATTCTTTTATATAGTGATAGTCCTTTTTTTCCTCCTCTAGTGTGGCGATTCGATCTTCAATCCCCTGATTGAATATTTCTAAAATGGACAAGATATCTGACTCCTCGGCATTCCTAATAATAAGCTTGTTATTCACTGGCAGTTCCTCCCCTTTAAAAACTTGTCACATTATTGATTTCGACATTTTTTATATTCTGTAAATAGTACCATAATCCTTGTTAAACTATTCTCCCCGTTCAATAAAAAAAGCTGCCATTATGACAGCTTGATCTGCAAATCTTACACCCTTTTGTTGAAGAAGAAATGTATAAATTTTGACTTTATTTTGGCAAATTATTTTTTTCCCATGCTTGCATCAAGTTTTTGTGATATTCCTTTGGTTTTTCAATTAAAATCCAATCAATTGAATGTGCAATTTTTGGCATCCATTTCTTATGGCGAATTCTTATTTTTTCGTGATTTGTGTAATGAGGGTAAATGACAGTAGATTTTGAAAAACTGGCTGTACTACTTTTAAAAAACTGTATGTCTTCAATTTCATCCCAATAAACCTTATTTCCTTTTAAGTCCACTACAATTCCCTCGGCATCCCAATAAAATTCTTTGCCTTCATTTCTTTTCCGCCAAAGGTAAATCGAAGATCCGATCGTGAAAATAGAACAAGTGAAAAACATAATTGACACAATCGGGGCAGCACTAAAAGACAAGATGCACAATATTCCCAATAAGATCCCAGCAACTATAAAAACAAATATTAATAATACCTGATATTCTGTACATTCGCGCTTGTTCCAAAAAATACAACACCTTTGATATATTTAATTATAGCAATTACACTATTTCGATATACCCTTCTATCCCATTCACACGAATCCGTTGCCCATCTTTGATCAGTTTGGTAGCATTTTCCACTCCGACAACGGCTGGTAAGCCATATTCACGTGCGATCACGGCTCCATGGGTCATCAGTCCACCAACTTCGGTAACTAAGCCTTTTATAGAGACAAACAATGGTGTCCAACTAGGGTCAGTATAGGACGTGACTAATATATCTCCCTCTTCTAGATCAGCATCTTCCATATTTAAGATGACACGCGCCCGTCCCTCGATCACTCCAGAAGAAACAGGCAGACCTACAATCGCTTCGGCTGGGAGATTTTCTCGATTGTACGCACCTGAGAGTGTTTCACCATCAGATGTGATCACACGCGGGGTAGTCAGTTTTTCATATAATTTGTAATCGTCTTTCAGTTTGGTAATGATCTGGTAATCCAGTTTATTTGTGCGTACGGCCTCGCGGAATTCTTCAAAAGTGAGATAGTAGATATCTTCTTTTTCATGAATAACTC
>NZ_JBALSN010000385.1:0-3290 GCF_036966985.1 Neobacillus drentensis
ATGTCAACTGGTAGAAGTATAGAAGCAACTTACTTGGCTCACCAGTGCTTAATTCCTGTTCAAGTCGTCTATCATAATCGCCAACCCATTTAGTTGATATTCGTCCAGTCACCAGAGGATGAGGCGTAAACGAATGCCAGTTTCCTTCCAACGTATCAAGATCAAGCAAGAAGAATTGATTCTGTTGTTCCTGTTCAGTTACTCCTGTAACCTCTTTAAACAATTCAAATACAATCACATTGGCCAACATTGCTCCTGCTGTCGAAGAGTATGCAGATAATTGTTGATCTTTGAATAGGACAGAACGGTGCAAGCGGCGCCAAGCAGACTCCCAACATGCATCAGAATCTGGTTTTACTAACGGACCCGCAATACCCACCTGTTGTATGCAAATAGCAGGGAGTAAAATCTTCTTTTCTTCCCTACAAATCGTATGAAGAAGTCGCAGTGCCTCTAGATTTCCTTCCTGTGACACATACAAAATCGAATCAAACGTCTGCACACTCTCCCGCCAAAAGCTTACCCTATCTTCCTTTAATGTGACCTCTTCTACCTCCACCTCAGGGTCTGATTTACGGGCATGTGCCACTAGTTCCAACAACCGCCGTCTATTAGTCGGTATGGTGTCGGTGATTAGTAGTTTGAACTTGGGCAATCCGGATTCAATCAAAGAAGAAACCAACGAAACCAAAAAAGGACCGGAGCCAACTGCCAACACTTTGGCCTGACGATAGGTTTGAAAACGATACGCACCCGAATTAACAAAACTGTCCACAAATTCAATTTGCGAAGCATGCCTTTTAAGAACCTGATCCTCTAATTGATGTGGATAGTCTTGACTTACATCGCGGACAAACCCATTTCGATACAGCACTTCAGCAATTTCATACACCCTATCCCGGTATGGTCCAGGTAATCCTTCTGTTAAATTACCCAACGTATACTCCCCGTTGAACATTGGAATCAGCTTTTCAACCCACTGATCAATCGTACTGCCTTCCATACGGAACGAGCTTATGTTGTTCCGAAAATACACTCCACTGTTTGAATCGGGGAGAAAAAACGTGTCCCTTTTCACTTTCAGACGCATAGAAGGGTTCAAACTTGTCATTTCGCTCCTCCTTAGCCTTAACTTTATGACTTTACTATAATTCTATGTAACGCAATTTGTCCCTTATGTCTAAACTAATAGAGAAGAGCCTCTACAAAAACTCATGTAGTGAGGGTCTCTTCTCTTTAGCCGAACATTTTATTTTAGTAAAATTAAACCATTAACCTCCGCAACGGTGTCCTCCGCCGCAACGATGCCCGCCGCCACAATGGGAGCAATGTGAACAATTAAAGCAATTAAAGCAACGGAAACAACTAAAGCAGTTAAAGCAGTTAAAACAGCTAAAGCAACTAAAACAGCTAAAACAACGGCCAAAACCGCCAAAACCTCCAACACCACCAATACCACCAATACCGCCAATACCGCCAAAACCACCGAATTGTCGGGACTGATCAACATAGTATTGGTTTGGGTCAAAAGGAACGGCCTGGCTCGCTTGAAAGTCTCCAACATTCAACATTTGGAGTTCATTTTGTAAGGGATTCATTTTCATACCTCCATTTATTTAAAATCAATAATTTGTGTCAGTACATGAAACTTCAAGTACTCTCTTCATCAAAATATGGTCTTTGGATGGGTATTGCTACTGATTCAGAAGCCTATTTTATCGGGACATTCATACTACTTTGCCTAGAATATTGATTAAACTGGTATTCAAAAGGAATCAAACAAATCTGTTGTCAGGTGGACTACCACACAAAAGGCCCATATTGAATCAAACAGAACATTTTTTCAGAGGGAGTTTCATACATAAGAAAAGGGCATGTTTTAGAACTTATACAAAAGCGCACCCAGGGAGGGAAATTATGATTCAACAAACTGTGACAATCAACAGAAACGCAGGTTTATATGCTCAGCCGGTCAATCAATTAGTACAACGTGCTTCTCTATTTAATGCGGATATCTTTCTAACGTACAAGGGACGAAAGGTGAATGTAAAATCGGTCCTCGGCGTGTTATCTTTAGCGATACCTAAACAAGCAGAAGTTATCTTAGAAGTTTCAGGGGACGATGAAATAGAAGCACTTAGAGAGGTCATTGATACGTTGGAAATGCTAGAGTAGTAATAATTTTTTTTTAAAGGCGGAGGCTGGATCCACTTTAGATTCCAGCCTCTTCCAACAACCTATTTAAATGTTAAGGACTTGTTTACATATCCCCGATCACGATGATATAAAATAAGTGCAATTACTAAGATCCCCGAAGCGATCCAGATTGATGTGTTCCCAATGTAGGTGGTGGAAAATGTCCCAGTCAATGCGCCAAATAAAAATGAAAGAATAATTACAAAAAATTCTTTGAACTGTTTTTTAGCCTCATTATCATTTTCTTTCAAGGCCAAATACGCCGCTTGTGTAGCCGTTCGAAGATTGCCAGTTGTCATTGTTGAATTGTAGGCCCACTTGTCGAGTTTGTTGAAAGTGGAAATTTGTAAAGACGATACAAATGCAATACATACGGTTACCACGATGTTAGGTACACTGCTTGGTAACAGGCCAACTGTTATTAAAACCAGGCATTCCAAGATAAGAATAGACCTTCGGTAGCTGTGTAAGACTTGTCTTACCCGAGGAATTTTGGCGACTTCTGATACCAAAACTCCTAAGATAAATGCTAGAATGGGTGGGATAAAAAGCAACGCGCCAGCCCATTCCTGATTGGCTGCTTTTACAGCGAGAAGGACCATATTACCTGTTTGGGCATTGGCAAATACTCCGTCCCTGCTGATAAACGTATAGGCATCTAAGAAACCTCCAACCACCGCTAACAACATGCCTATTAAAATGAGTTGGACGATAACGAAGGGATTTTATCTTTCATTTGTCGTATGTTCTCCTTGTTTGATTTGTTGCTTGAATAGTATCTCCTAAATCCTGATTTTCTTAAAATATCATGAATTTAGATGAAAAAGTTACCCCAATTTTGACAATAAACGAAATTTAATTGTTCATTATGGGGATTTGAGGTAAAATTTTTATAATTTTCTACTTCAATTATATGAGTTTTTGAAATTTTAGATATAAATGGGCGAATTTTTACATTGAATGAGCGAATTACCGCCTTCAATGAGCGAATTGCGAAATCTCTCATAGATTGCTAGTTCTATCAGCGAATTTCTAAGTCCAATCAGCGAATTCTTATGTCCAATCAGCGAATTTTCATGTCCAATCAGCGAATT
>NZ_JBALSN010000386.1:0-18405 GCF_036966985.1 Neobacillus drentensis
AAAATATTTTTGGAAGAACGGGTACGAGACTGCTATCGGTAAGGTGGCGATTACAACCATAGCCATTTTGGCTGATTCTTGCGGAATCGTATCAAATAAACTTGTCTGCATGATAGCGACATCCATATTTTTTCTCATAAATTCAAGATTTGCCTCAATTTTCATGAGTAAAGCTTGAAGCGGAACCAGATTAGGGTTATCAATATAAAGCAAGGCTGTAAACCAGTCATTCCAATAACCCAGTGTACTGAACAAGGCAATTGTGGCAATTCCCGGTAAGGAAAGCGGGAAGATGATTTGGAAGAAGATTCTCCATTCACTTGCCCCATCGATTCTTGCCGATTCCAAAATCGATTCAGAAACGGACTTTAAGAAGAATGTTCTCATGATGATAATGTAAAACGCATTCATCGCAAGGGGCAGGATCAGTGCCCAAACGGAATTTTTCAAATGCAGGAACTGGGTGACAACGATGTAAGTCGGCACCAGTCCGCCGCTGAAAAGCATTGTAAAGAATGCTAGGAACGTGAAAAATCTTCGATACTTAAATTGCGGTCTTGAAATCGCGTAGGCATAAAAGGTAATCATGAACACACTGATGATGGTACCGACAATCGTAATAAAAATCGTGACACCATAGGAGCGGAAAAAGGACTCCTTCATACCCCAGAGATAATGATAAGCATCCAAGCTCCATTCCTTCGGGATCAATTGAAAACCGTTCCTGACAATACTTTCCTCACTTGTAAACGAAATGATAATGACATAGATAAAAGGAAAAATACACGTAAACGCGAGAATCCCAAGCAGCACACTAATAATAGCATTTGCGGCCGGATGCATATGTTGAGGGTTCCGATACTTTTTCTTGATGACCTTAGGCTTCCCCTCTTTCATTTCTTCTACTGGTTTTGAAATAAGAAGCGTTGATTGGGTTTGTTCTAGTTTTGGCATATCATTAGCCGCCGGGCGACTTTTCCTCCCTTCTTAAAGAAATGAACATTAAAACAAGGCACTTTCCTCATCCACTTTACGGACAATGTAGTTGGTAATGATCACGAGGATAAATCCAACAGCCGACTGGTATAGACCTGCAGCCGTACTCATGCCGATGTCCCCTAGATTCATAAGACCCCGGTATACGAAGGTATCAATTACATTTGTCACCCCATATAGAGCTCCCGAATCTCTTGGCACTTGATAAAACAATCCGAAATCCGAGTTGAAGATCCGTCCAATATTCATGATGGTCAGGATAATCATTAATGGCTTAAGCATTGGCAGGGTAACATGTTTAATCTGCTTCCATTTTGAAGCACCATCAATCATCGCTGCCTCATAATACGTCCGGTCAATCCCGACGATGGAGGCTAAGTAAACGATACTGCCGTAACCAACGCCCTTCCACATGCTCATGAATACGAGAATAAATGGCCAATATTTCGATTCGCTATACCACGATATAGGATCGACATGGAACCAGCCAAGAATATGATTTAACAAGCCGTGTTCCGTACTTAGGAAAGTGAAGACAAAATAACTGCCGATAACCCATGAAATAAAATGCGGGAACAAGATAGAAGTTTGGTAAACCTTCGACAGCCTCTTATTGATTAACTCACTGAGCAAGACAGCTGTTGCAACCGCCGTTACCAGCCCTAATACGATAAAGACAAGATTGTAAAGGATGGTATTTCTGGTAATGATCCAGGCATCATTTGTACTGAATAAATATTTGAAGTTGTCAAAGCCAACCCATTCACTATTCATGACGCTGGCAAAAAATCCATCGGGATCAATTCGGAACTTTTTAAAGGCCAATACCTGTCCAAACATCGGCAAATACGAAAATAGGAGCAGCCAAATTGTTCCCGGTAACACCATAAGCAGCCAAACTCGATTTTTATAGAGATCGCTTAATATCCTTTTCATGTTTCTCCTCCCTCCGAATGTTATGTAAGCACTTCCATACCTTTATTTTAAAGGGAAAAGAGGCCTAATTATAGTTGACTAATTTGGGATTAAGTGCAAAAATCTTAGAATTTTTTTCAATAAATTGAAAGAACCGACTGAAGCGGTCTAATCGGTTCTTTTTTGTCCTATAAAACTCGAAAAGTCTTAATCTCATACGGTTTGATTTCAACCTCAATAGGTGATGCCGATTCTTCTCCGATTGGTTCTTCCATCAAATTGGTCTCCACCCATGAGTTCATGCCTGTGAGAATATCCAAAGAAATCTTGCCCCTGCGTCCTTCATATTCATGAAGGCGGATAATGATGCCGTTGCCATCATAGGCCGGCTTAATGGCATCAATCCAAACATGGTCCGAATCCATTTCGAGGAAAGACTCTTCCTTTGCCCATTTCCCTTCAGAAGCTACAACAGGATCGTTCAAATCCCACGCTGTCTCCACCGTTTTCGCTTTGCGCCATTCCCCTATATGCGGGTAAAGCGAATAAACGAACGAATGGCTTCCCTGATCTGCTTGTGGATCAGGATGAATCGCTGATTTTAATAGGGTGATACGCATGATATGTTCTTTAATGTCGTAGCCATATTTGGAATCGTTCAGTAGGCTTACTCCATAGTCTGGTTCTGACAGGTCGGCCCACTGATGGCCGACCGTTTCAAATTTAGCCATATCCCAGCTTGTATTCCAATGAGTCGGGCGCTTCACATTTCCATATTGAATATCATAAGTGGCCTCGGTGGCGCGGATATCCACTGGGAAAGCAGCCTTCAGCAGTTTTCTCTTTTCATGCCAATCCACCATTGTTTCAAAATCAATGCGGCGGTCATTTTGATAAAAGACAATCCGCTGGGAGATTTCAGAATGATGATAAGTCCACTTAGCAAGAATCGTAAACGTCAATTCCCCATTTTCCACGACTTCAAATCTGATTAAATCACGGATTTCTTCCATTTTTTCTTGATAAAAGAGATCGATATCCCAAGCATCATGGGCAAGCGGCTTATCTTCAAAAATTTGCAGGATATTCCCTTTTTGATTCTCAGCAAGAACCCCACGGCCTGCTTCCTTATCAAAGAGGGACGTCATTTGGCCAAATTCATTCCATTCAACCAGGTAATACGGCGTTTCCAATTTCCGGTCCTGATAGCTGAAATTCGAATTCGTTTCCTGAACGGCTGCCGCCGGCTCAAAATATAATGTCTTGGCCCCAAAGGAAGGAAGGGTGTCGACCTCAATCAGCCAGCCGTTATCCCGTTTTTGATGGGTTAAAATTTCTCCCTTGCTGTTTTTCCAAACGCCTCCGGCAAAATCGGCAAATTGCTGGACCGCCACATTTTTCTTCCCCTGGTGGTGAGTGGCATTAAAGAGCACGACAGAGCGGTCATCCTTTTCGATTCCGTGCTCAATGATACGGGATTCCACGTTTCGAACTAGCTCGTGCGCTTCCTTGTATTCTTCTTTGGCATCCTCATACACCTCATGGATAGAGGAACCAGGAATAATATCATGGAATTGATTGCGCAAAATGATCTTCCAGCCATTTTTCAGCTCCTCCGTTCCCATCCATTGGCCATTTTCAGAAAGCCATGAAGTAAGGAATTCAGCCCGTCGGTATAAGAGCTCCAATTTTCGATTCATCTGCTTCATAAACGCCTGGCTGGTATAAGTGCCCCGGTGGTACTCGAGGTACAGTTCGCCATCCCATTTATGGATGTAGCCATCCGATTCGGCAACATTCTCGTGAAGCTTGTTAAAAAATTCCCCGGCTGTCGACGTTTTCACATTCGGCATCCCTGGCAGCGTATCAAATCTGCGGCGCATTTCAAGCATATGCCGATTGACACCACCGCCGCCATCACCATATCCATAGGAAAGAAGCAAATCTTTCGATAAATCCTTATCACGATAGCCTTTCCAAGCACCATTCACCGTTTTCGCAGTAATAAAGCCATTATACGTATAGAACCAAGAGTCCTGAGAATTCCATGGCTCCGGCGTCGTAATAAAATGCGTTAAAATCTCGGCACCATCGATTCCTTTCCAGTAAAAGGTATCATGCGGCATCCGGTTATACTGATTCCAGCTAATTTTGGTCGTCATCATTGTTTTAATGCCTGACTTTGTTAAAATCTGCGGCAGCGCCCAGCTGTAGCCGAACACATCCGGCAGCCATAAATACTCGCAATCGACGCCAAACTCTTCTTTAAAAAAGTTCTTCCCATGCAGGATTTGGCGGACAAGCGATTCGCCGCTCGGAATATTACAGTCCGACTCAAGCCACATCGCTCCGCCGGCTTCCCATTTGCCTTCAGCCACTCTTTCTTTTATTAGAGCGTAAATCTCAGGATAATCCGTTTTGATATAGTCATAGAGCTGAGGCTGTGTTTGCAGAAATAAATATTCAGGGAATTGCTTCATTAAATGCAAGACCGTTGAAAAAGAACGAGCAGACTTCTCCCGTGTATTTTTTAACCGCCAAAGCCAGGCCACATCAATATGGGTATGGCCGACAGTGTGGATCGTGATGTCTGAAGTTTTGGTGAAGGACTGAATTGCCTCTGTAAGGATTTCCTCCGCCGCATAACAGGACTGATAAAATTCAGGGCTGCCGGGCTCGGTCCAATTAATCAAATGAAGGGCATCCGAAATCAACTTTTTCAAAATGGTATAGGCGGAATCCGATTCACTTGTTTCTTTTATCACTTCATAAGCAGCTAATAGGGTGTAATAGAGATTATCTACCCGGCGATCCAGCCAGCCAATCGCGGCTATCTGTAGTTTAAATTCATTTTCTGTCGGAACTCCTCCACCCTCAAGTCCTGACCAGAGCCTGAAATCCAAACGCATCGTCCCCTTGGCCGTTTGGTTATCGAAGAGGACTTCTTCATGATTGGAATCCACACCCTGATAGGGTTTGCCATTGACAAATAGAAGCGACTCAAAGCCTGAGTTATTGCCCCCGCCCGTTTTTCCAAACGAGAATAGACCGACAATCTGCTGATCGGCATATGGCAAATGAGTATCGATCTCAGCATGAAGCCAAATATAGCGATCGCGGCCTTTCCAGTAGTCGCCGATATTCATCACCTTTTGTTCATCATACACAGCCGGTGGATAGGCACCAATTGAACCATCATCCTCCTGGGCGAAAAATTGTTGAATTCCCTTAAGGTCTCGGAACCGGTAACCCTCTAATTCCCTGATGCGCTCTTCAAATTTTCTTTCTGTTAAGAACATGCTTTCACCTCGTTATAACTAGTTTTTATAATGAAAAGTTGCCTGCAGTGACGATCCGATGATAGACATTACCGCCTACTAGCCCCTCCACGATTTCCCATGGCCCATCATGGTGCAGCCGTTTTTCTTCCAATTCCTCGATCCGGGGAATCCTTCCCTCAAGCCACTCCTGAATCCGATATTTAGCGGAATCCATCCGAGTCATGACGCCGCCATAACGAATATCGATTACTTCCCACCCAAATGGTTTGTACGCTGCAAACCAAATGTCTCGGTGCTTTTGCCTTAAAAGGTCCACATTCGCTTGGATTCGATCCAAAATCATAAAAATAGATTTCATTTGTTCAAAATCGTTGTTCTGATACGCCGCTNNTTGTCAGCCAGCACCCTCGCCAGCTGTTCATATAAATCAAACAGGGTTTCCCAGGCTGGATTCTCCTGTTTAGCTTTTTCAAGCACAAGCACCAGCTGCTGATAGTGCTCCCCTAAAGGTAGGCCGCGGACATTCTCGTCATATAAACCTATTAAACTATCTTGGTATAAGAGGACTTTTGACGTCATCGAGGTATTCATGTTATCCTTCATGACACCCGGTGTTTCATCCAATAATTTCAAATTCATAAAATCGGCAAAATGCCCGCCACCGCAAAATTCAAAACGCTCTGCCACCTTTTCAATAGACACTTCCTTTTGGTAAGTGTGCTCGGCAAATAATTGCATGATCGGGTAAGCTGTTGCAAACGGCGTTTCTGCTCCGTTATCCCCCCACAATGTGACAAAGATTTCGCTGATACCTTCCTGTTTACAGGCAGCCAGTGCCGCTTCTGTTGTCGCAATCGCCTTGCCATAGTTCGGCACAAGTCCATTCCATGTCCAAGCCCCACCGGCAAAGATTGGTGTGGAGCCGAGCAGCTTATGGTTATGAAAATCTCGTTCATATACTTCTTGCTCTTTCCGGTAATAGTTCCAATAAACAAGCTCGACATCAGGAATCCCTTCCAGAATATCCTTCCGGATGCTGCCATTTTCATCCTTATAAGGGCTGTTCTCGGCAAACAGCGGTAAGTACATATCGCTCCAAATCATCGGTTTCAGACCCAGCTTATCGGTAATAGCGATTACCTTTTGCAGATGCCTATTCATGAGATCAATATGCTTTTCATAGCCATGCTTCTCCAAATATTTTCCTAGGCCAAGCTGAAACGTCTCATCCATGCCGATATGGATTCGTGTGGTCCGAAATGGTTCCGAGGCCGCTTTTAGACAGCTCTCTAAAAACTCATACGTTTGGGGCTCATCCACGAGTAAGATATCATCGGTGTCTTTGAAGCCTGAGGCATAATTCCATTTCAGAGCTTCCCGCAAGTGGCCCAAAGTTTGAATACAAGGGATCATGTCAATTCCAAGTTTCGCGGCATATTCATCACAAGCTTTGAGCTCCTCAAATGTATATCTTCCACGCATATATCCAAAGTAAGGATATTCCTTTACCTCGTAGGTGTCCTCTGTATAGAGCATGAGGGTGTCTAATCCCATTACCGCCATGTGCTGCAGAAGCTTTTCTACGTCCGCAACAGTGGGAACCGCATTTCTCGACGCATCCAGCATCACGCCACTCATGTTAAACTGGGGATTCTCGGTGATATCGAATTCGCCGCTTTTTTGAAAACTCTCCAGCCACAATCCGATTGCCCGGAAAAAATGAACCGGCTTCTCAAATGAAATTTCTCCGTGGCCGTTTTTATTCACGACCCTTAGCGGCCCTTGCTGATGTTTCACTTGTATTGGGTATCCATCAGTAGAAAGTTGAATCTTTAATCGTTTAGAAACAAGCTCAAGACCATCTGCGACAGCAGATATGTCCCCCTTTAAGTACAGTTCCACTTGTATTCCCCCTTTTTTCTCCGAATTCCAATCTGGTTCAAGCTTTTTTCGTCAACCTTGTTGTTTTTAACTACAAAACGCGAAATAAAAGTGTATTTTTACACCCAAAAAACTAGTTTGATAGATTTATCGGCGAATTTTTATGTTTTATCGGCGAATTTCACACTTTTATCGGCGAATCCGGAGCATTTATCAGCGAATTTCACACTTTTATCAGCGAATCGGAAATCGCTACACTTTTACCTTTAACAAAGCCTTTCTAAACGAGAAAACCGGTTAAGACAAACCTTCATCATCCAATAAGCAGGAGCCACCGCAGAAATGAACGGGATGAGGCCGGGAACCTGATTGATCAGGTAGCCAATTACAAAAAAACCGGCGCCAATCCAGATAGTTGAAGGAAGCCCCGTTAAGGTGATGAGAAAGGACTGTTTGATGTATTCCCTACTTGAAAGCACATAATGGACATAGACGGCAAAGAAATGGCCGACTGCCAATATTAGGATGATCAACAGGATGTAAAGGATGATTGAAAGGAAGCTGGCAAAAACACCCGACATAAAGGTCTCTGTAATCCTGATATCGATAAAAAGAAAAAGGCCGATGCTGTAAAAAACAAGGCCTATTCCATTGCTTCTCTTCCATTCTTTGAAATAAACTTGTTTAAACGTCTTCCAAACATGTACATCGGTATCTTTTCTCAGCCATTTACGGACAATTGTAAACAGGGCAACCGTTGCCGGGAAAAAGCCAAATACCCCCAGTCCCAAGGCGGTAAAGGCAATCCAGCATATATTTGCTGAGATCGCCCTCCATATCCATTCACAAACAACGATCATCCATGAACCTTTGTTCATTCGGCACCACCCTTTCCAATGAACTTAAACTAGCTTGCCGTTATTTTTCTGCAAATGATGATAAAGCGGACTGCCTTTGACGGCTTTACCGGTTAAACTCAGCACGAATTCACTGAACATCGTGTTGGCCCACGCGAACCAGTCTCTAGTAAATTCCTCCGGACAGTCGGCGTTAAAGCCTTCGTGCATAAAATCCGTACCGCCACCGGTGTTTTTAAAATAAGCCAAAATTTGCTGTTTTTCCGCTTCGCTTACCGCGGTCATCCCCTGGATGGCCAAGGCAATATGCCAAATATAGTGATCTGGCGTATGCGGGCTGCCGATGCCATTGGCATATTTACCCTCGTAATAATAAGGATTATCCCTGCTCAAAAGGAACTTACGTGTATTGAGATACGTCGCATCATCAAATGGCTGGTACCCTAAATACGGGGCCGCAAGCAAACTTGGCACATTGGCGTCATCCATTAAATTAACGCGGCCTTCCCCATCGGTTTCATAGACATACATATCACCGTAGATCGGATGATCCAATTTCGCATATTGTTCAATTCCCTGCCTGATTTCCTCACGAAGCTTTAAGCATTCTTCTTTTAAGGAAGAATCTTTTAACACCTCATCACACATTTCAGCCGCATACCCTAACACGACAACGGCAAACATATTTGCCGGGACCATGTATCCGTATGTGCAGGCATCATCACTTGGGCGGAAGGCACTCCAGGTCATTCCCGTCGGAACCACACGCCCCCCTTTTCCTTCGCGGGTCAAGGTATCGGACTGGCGCACATCGGCCCGTTCAAACCGGTAAGGAGACTTGTTTTCATGATCCTGCTCCGTTCTCCAAACATGAATGATTGTCTCCAGCACTTCTTGGAGCGTTTCTTTTATATAAGCCGTACGGCCGGTTGACTTCCAAAACAGATAAGCAAGCTGGATTGGATAGCATAAGGAGTCAATTTCGTATTTCCGTTCCCAAATATGGGGGGTCATGTCGGTAAGATCGGTTTGATGCCCCCTGCCATTTTCCGTTTCGTTAAACGCATTGGCATAAGGGTCATGCAGGATAAAGGCGAATTGCTGGCGAATCACCCCTTCGAGTAATTCGGCCAGCTCCTCATCCTCCTCTGCAGCAAGCAAATAGGGGCGCACTTGTGCTGCAGAGTCTCTTAACCACATCGCCGGAATGTCGCCGGTGACGACAAAGGTTTTTCCGTCTTCCAGCTTTTTCAGCGTCGTGGTATACGTATTAACAAAGCATTGCTCGAACATATGGTGTAATTTTTCGTCCCCAGGAAAGCATTCCTTCACATGTTGGATCAGTTTTTGCATCGATTCTGGAATTACTGCTGTCATTTTTCCCTCTCCTATCGCTTATTTTGAAAACCTAGTGTGATAATTTCATAGCCAGTGACTTCATACTGATCGCTAGATTCATTGGTTTGTTCTTCAATTATCGTACTCTTATAAGATGTAAAATCCGGCTGGGTGGGGATGGATGCCGTAAGACTTTTACTAGTTGGCGCCGGATTGAACCAGCGAATCATCACATCATCACATTCTTCCGCCACTTTCATCGATGACCACGCAAGGCCGTCGGACTCCCAGTTCACAAACTGATGGTCAGCTGGCAAGGTTCCTTCATGGGCACTTGTCTGAATAACCTGAAGGGATACTTTATATTGATAAGCCTCCACAAATGCTTTTGATGCAATCACATCTTTTTCATGCATAAGCACCTGCCACTCGGCTGTTTGAATCCCGATGCACTGGGCCTCCGGTGTCGGGAAGTAGCCCCAGTCGCCAAGCTCGGCAACCGAACGAAGTACGGTGAGGGCAATCGTTCCGTCCGCTGGTAGGATTTCATATTCCTGGAGGCCGTCCGTGGCCACGGTTAAGCCCATCTCGTCACCGTTAATGCTGGCGAAGCGCTGCTGGTGATGACAGAAGCTTGGATTTTCCCATTCCTTTTCCGGTGTATTCGAGCGTGTCACAACCTCAAAAATACTGTCGGCATAGTGTGTTTCCGTCTGCAATCCTGTCGGGAAAAGGATACGCAGGCGGTGGTCGGCTGCTTGATTGTCAATGGTCAGCTTGAAAGCCGGCCCCTTCATTCCTTTTTCGAGAGTGGCAACGGTACGCAGTGTAATGGTCGTCATTTCCTTCGATCTGCCTGCTTCTCTCTCCTTATGCCAAATCAAGCGGTTCCTTTCGATGGCTAATCGGTCGTCCGCTGAAACCGGGATGGTTAACATATGCGTAAACTCAAGCTCAGTTCGAAGCGGTGATTTTTCAATGAAACGAAATACGGCCGGCACATCCTTTGTCGTAATCGGCTCCTGTCCTTTTGCTTCCTTGAACATATATTCATTGCCGACATCCCCTGTGTCCTCGTAAATACCGAGACGATGGAAGGTCCTGCCGGTTACTTTATTCGTTAAATCATAGGTGCCATCCTCATGAAACATAAGGTGAACATACTCATTTTCCATTTCCATGCCGCCATCCGCCGCTTGTTCTGGACGCTGCCCGTCCGGCTGTTCCTGCGGAATAAGATAGAAGGTCTTGTAGCCGAATGCCGGTACATTTTCTGCAAAGAAGGAAACCTTGGCCCGCTTGGCAAAAAACGGCTGGCGGAACTTGTCATCCGGTAAATCATAGCCAAACTCCACCACAGGGCTTTCCAGCTGACTTTCAATGGTCTTGCCGGATTGATCGACCAGCTTGTAGGCAAGCAATTCTTTATCCTGTAAATAGATTGGAATTTCTTCAAAATGCATTTGCGAAAAATACACCTTTTCCAGATCAACTGTTTTTGTGACGACCTCGTCTTTGTTCCACCCAGTTGTATTCAAGACAATAAGGGGAATTCCGCCCTCTGGTGCGCCCGAGGTATCAATTTTACCTGCAAGCTCTGCCGCCTGCTCCGATACAAACACCTCTCCCATTTGCGAAACCGTTTCAAAGCGGGTCTCCATTTCGCGGTGCACCTCATCCACGCTACAGCCGCAAATGCTATCATGAGGGTGATTTTTCATCAAGGATTTCCACATGAAGCGGAGATATTCCCTTGGGTAGGTCCCGCCTGCTAAAAAGGCCATGCTCGCGAGCGGCTCGGCGATTTTTTCCAAAAGGGTCTGACAGTGATTGTTCCATTGCTTCAAATAAATCCGGCTGGATGCGGTATTAACAAGCGTCGACCAGCCATCGGTCCGCTGATTGCGCAATTCGCCTTCAATGACCTGCAGCTTCTCTGGAAGTGCTTCTTTTAACGCCTCTGTATATTCATCAAAACTGGAATGCTTAAAGGTGTAATCAGGATATAAACTAGCTGCCGTTTCAATCGCCTGCGGAATCGTTTTTTGCAGCGGCTGGTGGTCGCATCCATTCATAAACAATAACTGATTGGTGGACGCATACTTTTCAGCATCGCGGAGCTTTACATCCCAGAATTTCTTCGCTTCCGCTTCGTCCACCGGGATTTCATTTCCGTTCGAGTACCAATTGGCAAAAAGAATGCCCAATACATTCGAGCCGTCCGGTGATTTCCAAATCATCTCGGAATAAGGAGATTCATAATCAGGAGAATCTGACACCGTGTTATTAAAGCCGGTCGGTTTTACGCCTCTTCCGAAGGCAGCCGTATCAATCCCCGCTTGCTTTAAAAGCTGGGGCGCCTGCCCATAAATGCCGAAAGTGTCAGGAAAATAGCCAATTTTTGATACATGCCCATAAGCTTTGGCATCATGTAAACCGATTTGCAGGTTTCGGACATTGGCTTCAGAGCTTGTTAAAAAAGCATCCTGCAGCACATACCACGGTCCGATATGCAGCTTTTTCTCTTGGATTAATTGTTTAACGATCTCCCGGTTTTCCGGATGAACGGCAAAATAGTCCTCCAAAAGAACAGTCTGGCCATCCAGATGGAACGCTTGAAACCTATTTCCTTCTTTTTTGAACTGGTCGATCAACTCATTCATAAGCTTTATGAAGTAGTAACGGTGCTTTTCAAAAGACAAGTACCATTCCCTGTCCCAGTGGGAGTGGGAGATAATATGTGCAGTTTTATTCATTGAATCTTACCCGCTTTCCTTTATTTCAGTTTTGCGAAAACGCTATCATTTTGCTTTGACTTCATTTTAACAAGCTAGGATTTTCGAGCAATAGATTACTAGTAAGTCCTATGGATTTTACAGTGTATCTAAAAATAGTTCATGAAAAATGGGGGCAGCCGTTCATTGCTTTCCTGCAATGAGGGCTGCCCCCTTCTCTTATTTAATTTCCATTATTAAAGTCCTTTTTTAATTCTTCCATCCGATCCAGTAACTGAACCAGTCGGTCAAAGTTTGTGACCTGGCTTCTTACGGTTGGATGAAGCTTGTTGTAGGCCACTTTGCAGTCGTTGACACGATGCTTGTCAGCTAACGTCAATTGATCCACATCAGGAAGAGCGTTGATTTGATGAATGACCTCGGTTACCTTTTCGTACAAGTAAGCCGCACTATACCTTAGGCTTTCTCTTTCATCCTCCTGCTGGACGGTATAATAGATTCTTCCGGCCTCAGTACCGAAATCCAACTGTTCAAAGGCAATGGTTCCGTCTTGGTCGGCCGTCTTTTCTGCTAGAATATCCTTTGCATCCAAGGACTTATATAATCGAACGGTTTGACCTTTTTTCACTCTTTCAATCGTTACCTTATCCTGGGCTCCAGCGTTGTTATCCGCCTTTACAAAATGCATCATCACGTTTTCTGTTCTCGGCAAAGCAGCACTTTCAAACATTTGCCAATCATAGATACGGATCGCTCCCCAAGGGGAAGTACCGCTGTTATAAATCTGAAGCTTGAATTCCCTAGCCGTTACCGGCTGATCTAGCACTATATCTGTCACAGCTTTCGTATTATCAGTAATCCGTTTGGCGCTGATCCATTCGTCGTTTTGATTTTTATAAAGCAGCTCAAAATCCACGGTGTTCATGTTATTGGCTTCCCCGCCATATTCCGCATGCTCCACACGCCAGCGGCGGATCGTTTTCTCTTCACCAATATCAATGGTCATATATCCGGTTTTCATATTGGTTGCGCACCACTTACTATTTGCGAGGGCTGTTCCGTCCAGTGCTTTAGAGGCCGGTTCTGCCGCATTTTCCGCTGAGACAGAGGTTACCTTTGCCTTTAACGCCACATTCGGCGATGTAGGGTTTTTCTCGATCTCTGTTGCACCCGTCCCCATGCCAATCAAAAGAAATTGTGGCGGCTTGACCGCGTACATAATCCTGATTGACCGGCACCACTTTCAGTTTCGTGATGTTATCGGCCGAAGCATTTTCAATCGTTCTCGTAATATTTGGTGTATAGAAATAGTTATTCGGTGTTACGCCCAATAGTGTTTCCACACCATCAGCATTCTCCTGGTAAACCTCATAATGCAAGACATTCTTCTGCTCGGACCAGCTTAGGCGGGCTTCCGCCTCAAAGGCTGTTTCCGGCATTTTTTCTAGAATTTTCACATCAGCAGGTTTCGCCAGCACGGCAGCAGCATCATCATAGACGGACAGCTCGCCTAAATGAATCGAGTAGTTTTCTATTTTTTGAGCGTTGTTGACTTTCAGACTTAGCGCATATGCTGTTTTCCCGGCATCCTTTCCAAGGTCGACAACCGCTGTCTGCCAGCCATCTCCCGACTTAGGCAGCGGATAATATTTCATGTTGTTTTGTGCATAGTCTTCACTATAGGCCACACCTAATGACACATCCGCTCCCGATTGGTTTTGATAAACAACACGGACCTTAGTTGTGTCCGTAACCGGAAGCTTGGAGCTGTACAGCATCGTGTCATTGACAGAACCTGCTTCGAGTGCACCGTTGAATTTCAGCGAATTGCCTCCGTTATAGGCTTTATCAAAATCATAGGAAACCTTGATTTTGCTGCCTTCACCTCGGATCCACCAGCGCCACGTCGGCATGATATCCTGAATGGAGCGGTTATTCCACTCAATGCCGCTGGCGGTTTTTCCGTTCACAAAGTATTGTTTTCCATGGCCCGTGTTAAAGTTTGTTGTAAATGGCTTGGATTGGATTACAGATGCATCTGTGACAAAACGCGCCATCCCTTTCCAAGCAGCCGAATCATCGGCAAGGGTAGGATCGCCCTGTGGTCCTGTCCATAAATTCTTTTCTTTTTCATGGAAGTCAGCCGGATCAGCCGCTAACCCCATGGTCGAGTTTGGCGCATAAAGGGCAATGGAAACTTTCGGCTGTTTCTTTTCATCGAGCAGTGCATCGGTATTAATTTTGGTATTATAGGAATTCTGTTGAATTTCAAAACCGGCATAGGCATCAAATGGGCTCCGGTTATGGCCTTTCATCGTATCTACGGTGGTGTTAATCTTACTGGTTGTCCAGTTATAGTTTAAAAAGAACTCATCAACTGCATATTCCCCATCTTCTGCCGGTTTCACATACATGTCATTTTTACTGTTGATAGAATCCTGATAGTTGATGGCTCCCGTATTGTCCTGCGCGTCATACCAGCTGACATTCAGGTTGGAATTCCGTTTAATATAGCGCATCATTTCATTCATGCGTTCAGCTGTAGCCTTACTGACACCAGACGTTTCCTGATTGAAAAAATAGCCATCAAAACCATAGTACTCCGCCACTTCCATCATCTTGTCGGCAACGGGGAAACTGCCATCCTGTTTCTGCTGTGTGAACTTTTCGATTTCGGCGACTCCCTCAGCGGATTTGCCCCATGGGAAACCAAGCGTAGCATAAACAGGCACCCCATTCCGGTGGGCGGCATCGACGATATCCGGTGTAGGGATGGCAAAAATCCCTTCATTGGTTCCTGACCAGTAAATATAGGAATCTAGTAATTGCCAGTTGTCGAAAGCATATACATTAAAATCATTGCTTCCGACAGAGCTAGCCTCATCATGATTCCAGTTCGTAATCGCTGCAGAGGTGATGCCAGCCTTTGGATTGGCCAGTGGATTCACCTGGGACCCTTTAAAGCGATTTTTGTTTAACGGCACGCTGACCCGGTTTATTTCGGCATCTGGGTCGTTTTCAGGCGACCAGTTCAGAAGGGTTTCCACCCTGAAGGCCGGAGCCAGCGGCTTTAGACTGAGCCTGTCCGCATAATTTTCATTGACGATGTCCGTCCCATCCCCATTAACGGCGGCTTTTGCCCCGGGGACATCCAGTGAACCGAGTAACATGAAAACAGCCGATACAGATAAAATGCGGCCGAATAACCTGCTTCTATTTCTCCTCATCTTGCTCCTCCTCTAATTAAAGCCTGCGGGACGGTTCTCATGGCTTTCGCCAATGGTTCACCTGGAAAAAGCCAGCTGAACCGTCCCTCATGGCCACATGGTTATGGATTGAGAAATCCATGGACTTCAAATTCAAATATCCTCGCAGCCGTATCGCCGCCTTGGGTTGGTTTGTCAATCCACAAACGGACATAGCGTGCGTTTGTTAACGCGATGCTGTGTTCTGAAACAGCTGCTGTATTATCGGTCACCTTGACAGCTTCTGTCCAATTGACTCCATCCGTGCTTACTTCAATCCTAAATGCCTCGGTGTTAAAGGCTTGCGGTTCCCCGCCCGCTTGTGCATGGCGAATGACAAACTTGGAAAGGGCAAACTGGTCGCCCAGATCCACCTGCAGCCAATGAGGAGCATTCCCCAATGCACACCATTTACTGTTTACTTTGCCATCGAACGCATACTTCGCTGCTTCAGTCGGAGCACATTGTCCACTGGCGATCGCGGTCTTATTCATTGCCACATTTTGAATGTCCTTGGCTGCTTCAGAAATGGTAATCATCGCTTCTTTTGTCAGGACACTTTCACCCTCGCTGTTTTTCGCAATCAGGGTAACCGTGTAGACGCCTTCTTTTTCATAGGTGACGACCGGATTTTCCTCATTACTCACTGCTGGAGTTCCACCTTCAAAGTGCCACTCCACCTCTTCTGTTACTTCTGATGAACGATTAAGAAAATGAATTTCCTGCCCTGGAGCCGCTACCGTTTGATCGGCACCGAAATCGGCTTCCGGCTTTGGATATGGCGGCCAATCGAAGGTGACCGTTGTTGGCTCGCTTCGTTTAAATTCTTTGTTCACCGCAACAATTTCCAACGTGGTGCTGCTTTCTTTCCCACTGCGCTTCAGATTGGATAGGTAATACACCTTATTAGGGGTAGCACCAATAAACTCTTTTTCATTGTTCGGCAGCTTCCGGTAAATTTCATAGTGGCTCACATCGGAATCAGACGGCATCCAAGCAAGTGCAGCGTCCGCATAGATTCCTTTATTAAACTCGATTTTATTTACCTTTGCATCGTTCGGAGCATGGATGGAATTGTGCTTTTCCTGTTTGTTATAAACCTTGATTTCTCCGATATTGGTCGTAAAATCTTTTTCATCCTTGTCACTTTCAACCAAAAGCGAAATGGCTGCGATGTTTTTACCGCTGTATTTTTTTAGTTTGAATGAATCAGTCGTCCACGGTTGATCCGTTAGTTTTTTCACATCAAAGAACACAAATTGGTCGGGTTTGTCAGTAAAGCTGACTCCAAGTTTCATGTTTGGCTTTTTCAAATCTGTTTTGTATGTCAGCGAGATTTCCGTATCCTTTTGGATCGGCAAATTGGTTTTATAAAGCTTGATATGTGTTGGGTTGTCTGCCTCGATTGTTCCTGAAAGCTTTAACGAGCTGCCGCCGTAATAGGCTGTATCCCAATCGAAATTGACGTCAACAGCCTGCCCGCCCTCTTTCAGCCAGCGCCAGGTCGGAAGGATATCCTGGAGACTGCGGTTATTCCAGGACTGATCGCTTACCGTCGTTCCATCTGTAACGAAAAACTTGCCGCTTCCTGTATTAAAGTGAGTTACAAAAGGAAGCTCCTCGATCGCGGTTTTAGCCGTAAAGTAGTGGGCCATCCCTTTCCATACCCCGTTATTGCTGGTTGCAGCAGGATTTTTGGACTTTCCAACCCAGAATTCATTTTCCTTCTGATAAAACTCCTCCATAGTGCTTGCCGTTTTAAAGGCCCAATCCGGACGATAAATACCTAAAGAAGTTAATGGTGCTTTACCCTCAGGGAAAATCCCATCCCAAGCAACGTTGGTGCTTGTTCCATTTGCTTCCACATCAATCCCAGTAAATAAATCATACGGGCTTCTGCCAATTTCCTGAGCCTTGTTAACAGAAGACTGCTGGTTGCGCCACCAGAAGTTTAAAAACATACTGTCAGAAACACGTGACTCTCCGTCCTGCAGGAAGCTGCTGTTTTGATCGGTCAACGCATTTTGCCAGCTAACCCTTCCGTTCTTCGTCATCGAATCGTACCACATAATCTGCATACCTTCCGGCTTATGCTGCTGAAGATAAACAAGGAAATCTTTCATTTTTTGAGCTGTCTTTGCATCTCCGCCTTCGGTTTCCTGGTTAATAAACCAGCCGTCAAATCCGTAATAGCGTGCCGCTTCAAGCAGCTTGTCCGCCGCAGGGAAGGAGCCGTCCTCCCGTTGGGTCAGCATTTGGTTCAGCCACTCTACCTTTCCGCCATATACAGTGGGCGGAAAGAAAACGTTTCCTAAAATCGGGACGCCGTTTTTATGGGCAGCATCAATGACGTCCGCACTCGGCGGCACGATAATCCCTTCACCGGAAGACCCTGCCCAATACACCATGATGTCGACGTATTGCCAATAACTGAAGGTATTCGCTAAAAATTCTTTCCCGCCTTGAGAAGGGACGCCACTCGTTGTCGGGTTGAGTGCAGATAAAGCCACTACCTTAGCTTCCGACTGGGCATTGTCATTGACTTTGTATAACACTTCCCGTTTGCCCAATGGAACTTGGCTGCGGTTAAACACAGCATCCGGATCGTTCTCCGGCGTCCAATTCAATAATTGCTCTGGATACCAATAAGATGATTCTGGCTGTTTGGCATAGCTTGTGCTGGGTGATAACCCCATCACAAAGATGCCCAAAAAGAAAACCAGCCACAAAAAGCCCTTTTTCACGTTTTTCACTGTTTCTCCTCGCTCTCTATCTATTTTTTATATTGAAGCTAAAGTAAGCATGCTTCCCTTTCCCTGAATGGGACTATAGAATGATAGCGCTGTCAAAATTACCTTCGATGATGTTTTTCCGTCAGTCATTCCCATTTGACTCTTTTTTTCACATCTTATTCCGAGCGGATTGCTCCGTCAACGAATGCACAAAATGTGATTTAGTTTTTCCATAATCTCTAAGGTTTTTCCAGTCCACGGGATGTCCACGGGGAACCCCTTCAAATGAGCTGTAAGCCATAGTGGATCAAAGTTCGAATGAATAAGACAACTAATTTTTATTCCATACTGAAAAACAGCTTGTTTTTTTATATCCTAACAAAACAACAAATCAATAATTTTAATTAAGAGGAAGTATCAAGGAA
>NZ_JBALSN010000387.1:0-8670 GCF_036966985.1 Neobacillus drentensis
AATTAGTATAAAGATTTAGAATTCATATGGAAATTCGAAAGCACTAAGGGCTAATAGAAAGGATTTGCTATGACTTTTCCCATTTTAGAAACCAAAAGACTTAAATTAATTGAAATAACCCATCAGCATGTTGACTACATATACGATATATTATCCTTAGAAGAAGTGACAAGGTTTTATGGGACTAATCGTTTTACTCTTCCCGTTGAAGCATCAAGATTAATTGACATGTTTCATAAGAATTTTGTGGATAAGCGCGGGATCCGTTGGGGAATTAAATTAAAAGAAAATCAGCGTTTCATCGGTACGTTGGGGCTTAATGGTTTACATTTAAAAAATAAGCGTGCAGAGATTGGCTACGAACTCCATCCAGCTTATTGGAGAAGAGGACTGAGCTCCGAGGCAATAAATGAAGTGATCCGTTTTAGCTTTCAACAATTAGATTTATATCGTATTGGTGCCGTTGTCTACCCGGAAAACGAAGCATCGATCAATTTACTAATGAAGATTGGTTTCAAAAAGGAAGGAATCCTTCGTGGCTATATTAATCAAAATGAGCAATTTCATGATACGTACGTCCTATCATTATTAAAACCAGAATGGATAGAAAGCCAGGGTTAACCTCCTGGCTTTCTTATTCCTCAAAATAATCCTTAACCTTTTTAGGGTTTTTCACTACTGTATCATTATAATACGGATTACATTCCGTAGCATCTTGTGGATCAAGATTGGTTTTGATCACTAGCATTGGTGAGGGTGAACTTTCAGCGATTATTCGGTCATTTAATTGGTTAAAATCAGGCATATTTTTATTTCCCGGCTGTCTAGGGTCCATTCTAACACCTCCTAATCTTAGCTTGCTAATTTAGGCTTTAATAATTCCCCCGAAAAAGAAAAAAACTAGGAAGTAAAAACCTCCTAGTTACTTTTATTCTTCTTCTGAACCGACTAAGAAATCTGGATTTAGCTCTTCGAATTCTTCGTCATCTACGTCCATACCCCAATCATCGTCGTCTTTGCATCCCTCTGAGCTGACACGAACACAAACCTTTGTCTCGCCAATCACCTCGACAAGGAACTCTCTTTCAACATGGACGATGATACGATTGCCATTCGGGGAAATGACCGCTTCAACACAATTTGGCTGTTGCAGCACTCGAGCACAAATTTCATTGTCATCGAGGCAATCATGGTCGCGATACTTTAACTTAATGACATCTGTATATTGGACACGTTCTGTGACAACTTCTGTTTTGGTATTGTCATTAAACGAATACCAAACATTGATATCGTAAGAGCCATGTATCTCTACAGTCTTGCCAACCTTTTTCGCATTGTATTTATGGTTGATGATCCAACAGCCAAGTATACTTGTTGGACTATGCGCCGGGCTAATCGTATGATTGGACTGGGTGAATTTACGTCCTTTCGCTACTACGGCCTTGGTAATTATCTCTCTATATTCTCCCATTTCGCGCGAACCCTCCTCATTCATTTTCATTTCATCGTATGCAAGATATAAGACTAGTGTGAAATTTATTTTGTTGAGTACTGGATAAAAGTTTAGTCATAGTTCATTTTATGCGGGAGTTATAGGTGTGTGCCTTGTATGCATGTACTTAAAAATGAAGAGTAATAAGATTCTGGTCAGTGGGGAAAATAAATGTAAGAAAAAAATAAAGCCAGGCTATAGTAAGCCTGGCTGAAGTCTTAATGTTCGTGATCGCAATCGTCGTGGCCTTCACAAGATCCGCCGCCATTTTGCATGCTTGAACCCGTTTCTCCTAATAATACATCGCCGCCCGTTGAAATGATGATTTCATCGGTAACCGTATTTGAAATGGTTGAAGCAATAATTTGAAGCAATTCATTTACATCTAATTGTGATTGTTTGAACTCCTGTACAACAGGAATTTCATCTAATTCTTGCTCAATCGAAGCAATTTTATCTTCCACCTTTTTTAAGGCTTCAGGTTTACCATAATGCTGAAGATTTACAGCTTGCTTTTGTAATCCTTTAATATCCGAAATTAAAGTGTGAACTTTTTTGTTTTCATTTAACTGTGCTTCTGCTCGTTTAAAGAAGTCAACCTCTTCTGTTTCTGCAATCATTCGAGCTAAGTCTGTTGCACGTGCAACGATATCATCTTTTGTATATTTCGCCACTTTACTTCACCTCTGCTGGTTCGAATTTCTCTACCATTTCTCCGTTTAATGACCATGTTTTTGCTTCTGTTATTTTAACCTTTACAATTTTTCCAATCGCTGATTTTGGAGCAACAAAGTTAACAAGCTTATTCCTAGACGTATATCCTGCTAGGACATCAGGATTGTTCTTACTTTCCCCTTCAACAAGGACATCGACGATTTGGCCTTCATGTTTTTTCATCGCTTCTAAGGAAAGCTCATTCACAAGGGCATTTAACCGCTGTAAGCGTGCTTTCTTCACTTCCATCGGAACGTTATCCTCCATTTTTGCTGCTGGAGTACCTTCACGTGGAGAATAAATAAAGGTATATGCTAATTCATAACCGACTTCACGGTATAGTGACATTGTTTCTTCAAACTGCTCATCCGTTTCATTCGGGTAACCTACAATAATATCTGTGGTTAACGCAACATTAGGAATGGCCGCTTTAATCTTTCTTACTAGTTCTAAATATTGTTCTCTAGTATACTTACGTGCCATAATTTTTAATACATCAGTAGAACCTGATTGGACTGGTAAATGGATATGGTCCATTAAATTGCCGCCTTTAGCAAGCACATTAATTAAACGATCATCAAAGTCACGTGGATGGCTTGTTGTGAAGCGAATTCTCGGAATATCAATTTTTCTTAATTCATCCATCAGTTCACCAAGACCATAGGAACCATCTTCTAAATCTTTACCATAGGCATTTACATTTTGACCAAGCAAGGTAACCTCTTGGTAACCCTGTGCAGCAAGATGGCGCACTTCCTGAATAATTTCTTCTGGCCTGCGGCTTCTTTCTTTCCCACGGGTGAATGGTACGATACAGTACGTACAGAATTTATCGCAGCCATACATGATGTTAACCCAAGCTTTAATATTCCCACGACGGACTTTTGGAAGGTTTTCAATTACATCTCCTTCTTTAGACCATACTTCAACAACCATCTCTTTTGACATGTATGCCTCATTCAAGATATGTGGTAAACGGTGAATATTATGGGTACCAAAAATCATATCAACCTGGTGGTAGGTTTTTAGAATTTTGTTAACAACAGATTCTTCTTGTGACATACATCCACAAACACCTAAAAGCAAGTCAGGCTTTTCTAATTTTAATGACTTTAAATGACCTAGTTCACCAAACACTTTATTTTCAGCATTTTCCCTAATTGCACATGTATTTAATAAAATGACATTTGCATCTTCAGTGCTGTCAGTGGGTTCATAGCCTAAAGCTAAAAATATTCCTGCCATAACTTCCGTATCATGCTCATTCATTTGACACCCATAGGTACGGATATAAAACTTTCTACCCTCGCCCATTCCACGAAATTTCTCTGGAATCGCAAAGTCATTATGGTACTTTACTTCTTCTTTTCCACGTTTTTTAGCATCTTTCAAAGACGGTGCAGTAATTACTTGTTCAAAGTACTTGCTGTAATCCTTGGCGGATTTTTTGTCCGAAGAATTAACAGACTCGACTTGCGTACCTTCTAAACGTTGTTTTTCATTCATTTGTTCAAATGCCCCTTTCTTCCTTTTTTAAAATTTCAGCTATTTAATATCTTTAAAGTTATCATCTGTGCAAATTTGTAAGGAACTCCAGACATAGTCCACACATTATTATAGTATAAAGGTTAACGGACTTGAAAACAATAGAAAATCCCGTGGGCAGAAGCCCCGGGATTTTCTATTTATCCTTATATAAATTCTGAAACTAATTTATCAAAATAATTTTGATCCAAGTTAAGGTCTGCTTTTGATAAAGGTGTTTCTGAGTAGCCAGTGACCAATTCTTGATAAGACTTACGCTCAGTGTTTTGATAAATAAGTCCTGTTACAAGACCATTATGCTTCATTAATGTCTGCATGGCCTCTTCGCGATTTGAAGGGTCATAACCTTCGACATCACTAAGCTTAGTTAGATTTTCTTTAAACCAATCATATGTGTTTACCTTATTATAAGTAACACATGGACTGAATACATTGATTAAAGAAAATCCTTTGTGTTTAATTCCTGCTTCGATTAATGCTGTTAAATCTTCAAATCATTATTTTACCGGTGTTCCCATCACTGCAGGTGGGGGATTGTTAACACTGCTAACACTGTTTCAAGGTAAGATGCCAGAGATTATCCTGCCTATTGCTTTTTTTATCATCTGTTACTTAATGGTGAGCACGATAAAAATCCCAAGCTTGAAAGATGTTCCACTGCCGAAATATGGAATTATCGTCACGCTTTTCCTAGGGTACGCGATATACCTTGTCTTCAAAAAAGAACAGTATCGCTTCCCATATTTCATCTATGTCGCAATCCCGCTTTACATAGCTTTTATCATCTTCCAATTAGTAAGAAGAAAGAGAAAAAATAACGGAGGAATAAAAAAATAGATACAAAAAAGGGTGTCAGGCACCATGTGAATTCTTCACATGGTGCCTGACACCTATTTGTTTACATTCCGAAAGACATAACCCAGATTGATCCCGCTACGGTTACGAAGGCGATGAAGAATCCGTAAGCGACGTTGATGATTTGGGATTTGCCGTCTTCACCTTCGTTCATGTGCATGAACATGTATAATTGAAGGGCAGCTTGGACGACAGCTAATGAACCAATGATCCAGAGTATGGTTTTAAAAGGAAGATTGGTTTTTAGTGCCACACCAAGTGCTGCAAAAGTTAGTAATAATGACATAATAAAACCTAAAACATGTGTAAGTGGAAATCCTTTTGTATTTTTAGCCATTTATGCCACCATCCTTGCTAAATACACAAATGTGAAAATAAATATCCAGACAACATCTAAAAAGTGCCAATATAGCCCGATGATAAACGTTTTACGAGCAGTAACAGGTGTTAATCCTCGTTTTAATATTTGGATAATCACCATAGTCGCCCAGCCAATCCCCATGCTCACGTGCAGTCCATGTGTACCAAGTAATACAAAGAAGCTAGATAAGAAAGCACTTGTTTGCATGGTTGCTCCTTCGTGAACATAATGGATAAATTCTGTGATCTCCATGAACACGAAGCCAGCACCTAGGAGAAGGGTAATGATGAACCATAACAATAATCCATTCCGGTTATGTCGGCGCATCTCATATATGGCAAGTCCGCAAGTAAAACTACTAGTTAACAAGAGGATCGTTTCGACCATAACATCTTTTATTTCAAAAAGGTCCTTTGGAGTTGGACCGCCAGCATATCTCGCACTCAGGACAGAAAACACAGCAAAGAGAGTACCAAAGAGGACAATCTCTGCTCCTAAGAAAATCCAGAAACCGAGAATATTCATTCGGTTCTGTTCGGTTTGATATTCGAGTGGTAAGGCAGTATTGACATTAGCTGACATGGCTGTTCCCCCCTTTATCGACGTTACGCCATGCTTTTTCCGTCTCTTTTATTTCGTCAACATGAACATGGAAACCATCGTTGTAATCGAATGAACGAATAATTAACCCAATAAGGATTCCTACAGTGGCTACAAGAGCCGCAATTTTCCATTCAAAGACTAGTAAGAACCCAGCAATGCCAAAGATTACACCCATATAGATTGGTAAGCCGGAGTTACTTGGCATATGGATTTCTTTAATTTCTTCGTCTTTCAATGTTAAACCTTCGTTATTCTTTTTCATATACCAGAAGCTATCGACTGATTTCACTTCAGGTAGTTTTGCAAAATTATAGAATGGAGGCGGTGAAGCAGTTGCCCACTCTAGTGTTCTTGCATCCCATGGATCGTTTGAAATATTACGGTCTGCATAGCGTGCACTCCAATAAATGTTATAGCAAAGTGCGCCAAAGCCGATCGCTAAGATAACTGCGCCTATAGTAGATACTAGGAATAATGGTGCATAGCCTGATTCAGCTGAATAAGTGTACGAACGACGCACCGCACCATCTAATCCTAGGAAGAACATCGGCATAAACGTTAAGTTAAATCCAATTGTAAAGAACCAAAAATGTATTTTACCAATTTTCTCATTAAGCATATGGCCGAACATTTTTGGCCACCAGTAATAAAGTCCAGCAAATACCGCAAACACAACACCAGGAATTAACACATAGTGGAAGTGAGCGACAAGGAATAGGGTGTTGTGGTATTGATAATCAGCCGCACCCATGGCAAGCATAACCCCAGTTACACCACCAATAATAAAGCAAGGAATGAACGCAAGCGCCCAAAGCATCGCTGTTGTAAACTGGATTCTACCTTTTCTCATTGTAAATAACCAGTTAAACATTTTGACCCCCGTTGGAATGGCGATCATCATAGTCGTAATAGAGAAAACAGAGTTTACTCCTGGTCCAGCCCCCATTGTAAAGAAGTGGTGAACCCAGACTAGCATACTTAAAAACGCAATTCCCACGATGGAGAATACCATTGATTTGTACCCGAACAGCATTTTTCTGGAAAAGGTTGAAATAACCTCAGAAAACATCCCAAAAGCAGGAAGGACCACGATATATACTTCAGGGTGCCCCCATAACCAGAAAAGGTTAGCCCACATCATATCCATACCGCCACCTGCTAAGGTGAAGAAGTGAGTTCCAAAGATCCGGTCAAATGTCATTAATGCAAGGGCAACCGTGAAAATTGGGAATGAAGCAACAATAATCACTGACGCAATGAATGAAGTCCAAGTAAACATTGGCATTCTCATCAGTGTCATGCCTTTTGTTCTCATTTTTAAGATAGTGACAATAAAATTAATCCCCGTCATCAGGGTACCAATCCCAGCAATTTGCAAGGCAATGGCGTAATAGTTATTCCCAATTCCAGGGGTAAATTCTTTACCAGCAAGAGGGAAGTAAGCTGTCCAACCAGCATCAGGAGAACCACCGACAACAAACGAAATATTAAACAGCATCGCACCACTAAAGAACAGCCAGAAGCTTAACGCATTAAGTTGTGGGAATGCGACGTCACGAGCACCGATTTGCAGCGGAATTACCACGTTCATTAAGCCAATTAATAATGGCATTGCTGCAAACAAAATCATTATGACACCGTGTGTAGTAAAAATTTCATTGTAATGCTGTGCATCTAAAAATTTCATCTCTGGACGTGAGGTCTGAGCCTTCATTAAAAGGCCGTCCACACCGCCACGGAAAAACATCAAGACACCAGAAAGGATGTACATAATCCCAATCCGTTTATGATCAACGGTTGTTAACCATTCTCTCCATAGCCATTTCCATTTCTTTAAATAGGTAACTCCAGCCACAATTCCGATCATTGTTAAGAGAATAGCAATCTGGGAACCTAGTATTAATGGATTGCCGACAATAAAAAAGTCATGCCAATTAATGTTCATTGTGCTCACCTCCATCTGATTTTTCACTCTTGTCCATACTTTCCATACCTTCCATGTCCATAGAATGACTATTTGTTTCTTTCTCTTTAAAAATCTTTCCTTTTACGCCATGTACTTCGTACAATTCAGGATTTGTATAAGTTTTAGAATTCATATCGGCATGGTTTACCCAGGCAAGATGAGTTCCAATAAATGTTTCACGTCCTAAGTGTGTCGGTTTAAGAAGTTGATTGTATTTCTTTTCTGTTAACTTAGGAGCTGTGTCTTTAACTTCTTTTACCCATTTTTCAAAGGCTTGTGGGGATTTCGCTTCAACGGTAAATTCCATTTCAGCATAGCCCTTACCGTTAAAGTTTGTATTTCTTCCTAAAAATTCACCAGGTTTGTCGGCAGTAAGGTACAGCTCAGTCTCCATCTTGTTCATGGTATACTTTTGGCCGCCTAAAGCAGGAACCCAGAAAGACTGCATTGTACCTGCAGAAGTTAACTTAAACTGTACAGGTGTGCCGGCAGGAATATTCACGTAGTTCACGGTTTCAATCCCTTGTTCAGGGTAGCTAAAGATCCATTTCCAATCGGCAGAAGTCACATTAATGGTAATTGGTTTTTTATTTTCATATCCAGCAGGTACTTTTTCTAGCTTATAGATTGTTTTAACAGTAGGAATCGTTAAAGCAATGACAATAAGAATAGGAATGACTGTCCATATTATTTCTAATTTTGTACTGCCATGTTCTTCAGGTGGCTCGTAATCTGCATTTTCAGGTTTAGCACGATATTTCCAAATGATATATCCAAATAAACCAAATACAACGACAACCACTAACAGCATAAAAATAAGTGACCAGTTAATTAAATCTAGAATGTCACGAGCGGCAGGCCCTTTTGGATCAAAGACGACCATATTCGTACATCCGCTTAAAAGCAAAGTTGGTACTAAAGCTAGCAGTGGGATTAAGTAGCTTTTTTTAAACATGAATTTTTCTCCCCTCCAAAATGTTCACTTTTACGATTATAATCGTGAAACCTTTCACAAACAAGACTGAATTACTTCTTTTTTTGCTCCAATGTAGTAATTGAGCCTAAATTAAATTAGTTATTATTTAATAGTAATTAGTCTGTTAGTATTTTCTAAACCTATATTAACAATAATGC
>NZ_JBALSN010000388.1:0-5800 GCF_036966985.1 Neobacillus drentensis
TCCCGCAGGAGTCTTCGCGCCTTCCGCTCCAATCAACAGGGTGCCAAAATAAATTATAAGCTTTAACATAGCCAATATAAAAAAGGCAGGTTCTTTTTAGAAAACCTGGCCCTTTTTTATAGTATATGTTAAACCGCTTTCTGAATCAAAAGCCCTCCATTGCCCTTCTGACTCTCTTATTTGTGAAGAAATCGGTACGGCAAGAAAATAAAAATCATCAAAATAAAAGCGGATATGTGTCCCATCTGGACAAAACTGTACTTTTTTTACTACTTTCTTTACTGCAGGTGCTTGGTCTCCACCCTCAGCATCTTGAATGGCTACCTCAACTGGTACTCCAACAAACTGGCTCACATCTTCTAACTTAATGAGTTCCACAGCTGTTACATCCTCTCTTCACAGGATAGATGAACATCTTATATCCTTGCAGATACTCCCAAAACTTCTCATCGGCATGTTCTTCGATAAATTGAATCGTATCATCTTCCGAACCCCAGTCACTCATTCCTTTTATTTCTGCAATAACCATCTCAGCCCCATCAAGGGTTTTTTCTTCAAGAAACCAATTTAGACGTTTTTTCGCAAACGTATTCTTTAACAACTTTTCAATTTCAGCTGTAAAATCGCCTGCTAACGGACGGACAAAACAAAAATCAATATACGTCTCACTAGTCATTGACATTCACACCTTTTTTATAGATAAGGAATGTGATTGGGAATAAAATCACGTTGCTCACCGCGGCTATGATCGTATTGGTATAATTTTCGTAGAAATATTGATGAACCATATATTGAGTAAAGATAATGTTTAACATCAAAACCGCTAAAAGAAAGGCGACAGGCAGGTAACTACGCTTCATAACGTTTCACCCCCACGGCATATACTACACCGTTTTCTACTTTTACATAAATTTCAGGAAGCGGACGTCGCGGCGGTCCTGCGATTGGCGCACCCGTTTCCACATCAAATTTTCCGTGATGGCAAGGGCAAAGCATTTCTCCTTCATCTTTTTTCCAAAATACAGGACATCTTAAGTGGGTACACGCATTTTGGTAGGCTACATATTTATTTTCAGATAATCGAATTAAGATCGCACTGTCATGTTCACCAGGAAAGGCAAAGTCAACTGCATCTCCTACAGGCAAAGAATTAACATTAGTAATTTTTTGCTTTGGATATTTTTTATCTCCCAATCCGGTTAATTCTTTTGCAGCTAATGCTCCCCAAGGAAGAGAGGAAACAGCAAATACTCCTGCTGCTCCAACTAATGTTTTCATAAAGCCGCGCCGGTCAAGTTTTCTTTCATTGTTGCGGTTAATATTATGGGTATAATTATCTTCATTGAACGGGATTTTATTATTTTTTTCTGTCATGTTCATCCCTCCTAAAACAGTTTCGTGACGCCCTGCAGAATACCAGGCAGGTTCACTTTTACATTTGTTTCGCCTTCTAAATAAGGCATACTTGTAACCCATTTTCCGTTACCTAGGTTAAATTGCTTTTGTTTCGCTTCTATCTCTTCATCTGTCAGCCATTGTAATGTATTCGATGGACATACGCTCGCACACATTGGCGGAATGCCGTCCTTTGTCCGGTCAATACAAAGATCACACTTGTACATTAAATTTTGCTCTGTATCAAACTTTGGTATTCCATATGGACACGCAATTGTACAGTTTTGGCAGCCAATACACTTTTCCACAAGAGCCGATAGCACGGCACCTGTTTCATGGATTTGAATGGCTTGGGCTGGACAACTTCTAGCACAAGCAGGATTTACGCAGTGCAGGCACATAAGAGGCATGGTTTGACGGTTAACAAGCGGGTTCACATCGTAAACATAGTTACGGTTACGTTCTTCATGCCCACCACACTGTGTACAAGCCGCCAAACATGAACGGCACCCTATACAGTTTTCAAGTTCAAGATATAGCCTCTTTTTCATTTACTGCACCTTCTTCATTTCTAGTTTTTCAATCTGAGCGGCACACGCTTTAAATTCCGGCATCCGTGACATCGGGTCAAGCGCTGGAATGGTTAATAGATTAATAGATTTCTCATGGCCAAAATGGTACGGAACAAAAACGGTATCTTTTCGAATCGCTTCTGTGATTTTCACTTTATAATCAGCCTCTCCTCTACGTGTAAAGAGGCGTACAAATTCTTCATGTTCAATTTTATATTTTGCAGCTGTTTCTGGATGTACTTCTACATAAGGCTCTGGGCACATATCCCGTAAAAACTGAATGCGGCGAGTTTGATTCCCAGAAAGATAATGGTAGACAACACGTCCGGTTGTTAAGCGTAATGGATATTCCGCGCACGGCTCTTCAGCAGGCGGACGGTATGGTAAGGCACAAATTTTTGCTTTTCCATCTGGATGGTAGAATTTTTTATCTAAGAACATGTGCGGTGTTCCTGGATCATTTTCATCTTTACATGGCCAGAACACTCCATCTTGCTTGTCGATTTTGTCCCATGTTGCTCCGTAATAATCGGCATAACCGCCCTTAGATGCTAGACGGAATTCATCAGCCACATCTCTCGCCGTTTTCAAGTGGGAGAAATATTTGCCCCTGCCCAGGTACTCTGCTAACTCTGCTTGAATCTGCCAATCTGGCTTTGATTCACCAACTGGTTCTTGCGCTTTATTAATTTTAATAATCCGGCCTTCTAAATTGGTTACCGTCCCTTCATCCTCCGACCATGTAACGGTTGGAAGGATAACATCCGCAAATTCTGCGGATTCGGAAAGATAGAAGTCTGCACAAACCATAAAGTCTAAGCCTTTTAAAGCTTTGCGGACAAAGTTTAAGTTTGGTGCGGATACTGCTGGGTTGGAGCAGAGCAAATACAAACCTCTGATTGTTTTTTCCTTCATTAGTTCGAACATTTCATATGCAGAAACACCAGGCTGCGGCATTTCTTCAGGTGTAATTCCCCAAACCTTACATACTTCTTCTACATGCTTCGGATTGGTAATTTTACGATAACCTGGAAGCAAATCAGATTTTTGACCATGCTCACGTCCGCCTTGACCATTACCCTGCCCTGTAAATGTTGCTACTCCCGCTTTTGGACGGCCAATTTTTCCTGTAACTAATGCCATATTCGTGTAGGCTGAAACATTATCGACACCTTTATGCTGCTGTTCAATACCACGCGCAAACATGACAATGGCATTTGGTGCTTTTCCGTAGATTTCAGCGGCACGAATAATTTTTTCTGGAGCCACTCCAGTAAGTTCACTTGTATATTCTGGTGTAAATTCTTTCACCAATTCTTTTGTTTCTTCAAAGCCATTCGTATGATTGTTAACGAATTCTTCATCTGCATATCCGTTTTGAATAAGTAAGTTGAGAATACCATTTGCTAAGGCAAGGTCTGTCCCTGGACGCAAATCCAAGTGAACATCCGCTCTTCTTGCAATCGGGGTTTCACGAGGGTCAGCTACAATTAGGTAACCTCCTCTTTCCTGAACAGCCCATACTCTGAACATTGAGGTTGGGTGACACTCAGCCGTATTGCTTCCAGCGATGAATAAGCAATCTGTTTCATGGAGATCTGTCCATGGTAAGGTTGAACCTCGGTCAACTCCAAAAGAGCGAAGGAATCCACCGGCAGCACTTGACATACAGAAGCGGCCATTATAATCAATGTAGCGTGTTTGCAATCCAACCCTTGCAAACTTTCCTGTCAAATAACATTTTTCATTTGTCATCGATACACCACTGAATACTGACAATGTATCTTTTCCGTAATTATTTTGAAGCTCTGCAAACTTCTTAGCAATTAAGCTGTAGGCTTCATCCCAACTGGCTTCACGAAAGCCTTCTTTTGTACCCTTAAGTGATGCATCATCGCGGATTAATGGTTTTAAAATCCGATCATCATGGTTGGTTTGCTGGTAGGCTGTAACCCCTTTAGGGCACATTTTTCCGACGTTTACCGGCCAATCATACCGTGGTTCTACCCCGATGATTTTATTTGTTTTTGTATTTACACGCAGGTTCATTCCACATTGCATCCCACAGTAACTGCAGTGTGTTTTTACGAGCGTTTCATTTGGATGACGAAGATTTTCTATTTCTTTAAAAAATTTATCCCTTTGCATTCTGGTTTGCCTCCTTGACCTTAACTTGATGTGTTGCGAAGCCTGAGAATCTTGAGATTCTATATTTTCTGCGACATGGCAGACATAGTTCTGCAAGATTAAAACCATCCTGCATGTTAAATTCCATTTCATTAACACCTAAAACTTGAATAACATCATTCGATTGTTCCACTGATACAAAATGGTCTCCGCATACTTTACATTCCTTCATATGTTGTTCTCCATAATGTTCACGGTAATTTCTTGCAAATACACTCATTGGACGGAATGGAATATGGGCAAGCTTTCCGAATGGCAGGTAAATGAGTGTCACAATAACTGAAAATTGATGAATCAGTGACATTTGCGGCTGCATCCAGCCATGTAGGAATACGTTTTGGACCGTTAATAAAAGTCCAGTAACAGAAATAAACAATAATAGATACAGCGGTAAGAAATCATACATAAACTTTTGTTCTGCTCTGGCTTGCATGTTTTTTAAGCGGCGGTTTAGAGCCATACATACTCCAGCTGTAACCATAATCGCTGCAATATTAAGTGCGTTATAGGATAACCAAGCGATGATTCCATCTGCTTTCACGTTCATTACATTCATTCCAAATAACACTATGGTATAGTAGCCATTGGCTTCCATCGTAAAATACATCCAGCTGAACACTAGCGGGAAGGTTACCAAGCACGCAAGGACACAGCCCCAACCGATTAAAATGTGCTGCACCCAGCGGTACATCCCACGATTCCGGATGAAATCATAAATAGCTAAATGATTTACAGCAGTTTTAGGTGTACTTTTTCGAAATAATAACTTTAAGCCTTTTTTGATAAAAATTTTGGTAGGCGGTCTTTCTCCCCACGCAATAAAGCGGTAGAAAAATCCCCCGATAAATACAATGGTTCCTACCATATATCCATAAAGATTTAAGTCAACATGTGTAAACATTCTTGTACCGATAAACGTTAAAATCGCAAGTCCAACAACCGTCAGAAACATTGATTTAGCAAAATGAGATGCAAACGCATCATTGACCGATCGCTCTTGTTTTTTAGTCATTGAAATATTGGCTTCCATTGGAGTTCCTCCTAAATAAAAATAACACTACCGTTTTTTCATACTCTAATTGTAAGAAAAACGGCAGTGTTATAAATATCAGGGAGTTCCCCCATTATGGGGGGAAAAAACCCCTAGAAATGTTATTTTAGACAAATGTCTGTCACATTTAGTTATGGAGCTTATTTTGAATGTATTTTTTTCGCCAAGAATACAAAAGTAATAGCAGGAAGATTCCAACTTGAAGTGAGAAAAGTACTGCATCCCAAAAAGCTAAACTTGTTGGCAAACGTCCAAACCCTGGGAGTAATTGCTTTCCAGCAAAGATGATTTCTGGAATATAATATTTGAAAAATAAAAATATCGTAACTGCTACTCCAAGAAAATAAAAGATTGAATAAAGAAACACAATCTTTTTCTCATCAAAAAAAACAACTTCTTCACTCTTTTTTGATTTTAGAAATGAAATATGATTTCTAATTTTCTGTTGGGCATTCTCCATTAAATTATAACATCCAGACACATTTTCAAAGACGTAGTATAAATCAGTCTTCATATAAAAACAGAATTGAAATATGATTCTAATAACAATATCAAAAATAGCTAAATTCATTAAACCATCGGTAATACCTGTAAT
>NZ_JBALSN010000389.1:0-338 GCF_036966985.1 Neobacillus drentensis
TTTAGGTAATTCTTCACAAGAAAAAACTGTAATTTTAGTATGGTTGAATTAATAAATGAACACTAATTGTGTCCAATTATGCTTTTTTCAACAGGTAACTTTACATCCAATAAAATTAAGTCAATTTCCGATTGTAAGGCTCTTTCAAGACCTTTTTTACCCTCATGCTCCACTGTCACTTGATTGCCTTCATATTCAAGCTCCATATGTAAGACACGAGCAATTAGAGTCTCATCCTCTCACTACAAGGATATATGTTTTCAATTCTCACTCATCCCCTCTTCATACTTTTCCAATACAAGTCTCAACATCTCAAACAACAAAAAGTTAAAGAAAAT
>NZ_JBALSN010000389.1:385-6532 GCF_036966985.1 Neobacillus drentensis
ATTTATGGCTAAAAACAAAAAAGCTATCCCCTTTGCGAAAAGGTTACTAGCTTTTTCACATGAATCTAAATTAAAGTTTTTTTACTTTAATTGGGCTCACCATTAAAACAGCAAGAATGATGGTAATCCATGTATTACTATATGAAAAGAACCCCATTGCAGCAAGTGGCAATCCAGCCGCTGGAATAGGCAATCCCTTAAAATACCCTATGGTTGGTTTTACATTAAACTTTGCTAATCTAAACGCACCCAATAAAGGGAAAAGGATAAATGCCAAAGAGGTTAAAATGGACGGTGCAGCAATTGTATGAAATAGCAGCGCAGGAGCAACACCAAAACTAACAATATCCGCTAAGGAATCCAATTGTACACCTAATTCACTGTTAACTTTTAATCCTCTTGCAATCCTCCCATCTAGAAGATCAAAAATGGCTGAAATGAAAATTAAAATAGAGGCTACTTCTAAAAAGCCACTCATATTACAGGTAATGGAAAGAACCCCGCACAATAAATTTCCCATTGTAAATAAATTGGGCACTGCTTTTGCTACTTGACTAAACACGGTTATCCCTCCTGATGTTAACGATTTCACAAATTTTATTAAGATTTTCTATATATATCCTTCAGTTAATTCTTTAAACAACATTTTAATGAAATATTAATGTTTTATTAGGGGCATTTTATTTTATATCATTAACTTGCCCAATTTGATTGAAGTACCATTCTTGAATTCACTATAAAAAACCATAAAGTTATTTGGGTTAAGGTATCAGCTAATAACATTAAAAGGCTTGGAGGAAATGTCCAAGCCTTCTTTAATACGTTTATGACACTTAGAGCTTTTTTAAACAATTTTAACAATCTTTTTTATGTCGCCTTTTATTTTCAGGTAATAGTAACAATAGGGTCATTAAGGTTCCAAGTAGCAAGAATGTTATTTTTAGGATTTTTATTAGGGCTTATTTTTTATCGTCTTTTTCTTGTTAGGATTGTACCAATTTCTTCTATTTCCTGGAACTTCTTTAAGATAACAAAAAAGGCTTCCATACCTCTTGTATTGTATAGGAGCCCCCTTGTTTTTTGTGTTAAGCGTTCAAATCATAACGTTCGCCTGTCACAAGGTAAATGACATGTTCAGCTATGTTCGTAGAATGATCAGCGAGCCTTTCAATGTAGCGGCATACGAAAGCTAACTGTGTAATTTGATTGGTATGATCAGGAGATTTCTGTATATACCCAATCAGTTCCTTAACCAAACTTCCGTACATTTCATCTACCTTGTCATCCTTCTGTGCACATTTTCTTGCAAGATCTACATCCTCTTCCAGGAACGCCTTTAAAGAATCAGCTAACATTTCTAAAGCCAGATCCATCATCTTTGGGATATCAACTATTTCCTTAATATGTTTTTCTTTGCCAATATGTATGGTTGATTTTGCAATGTTTACGGCATTATCGGCAATTCGTTCAACTTCGGACGAAATTTTTAAAGCAACTACGATTCTTCTAAGGTCCTTTGCTACAGGGGATTCCTTTGCAATTAAAGTAATGGCTTTATTGTTAATTTCATGTTCTAAATCATCAATCACTGTATCATTAGTAAGGATTTCATTGGCTTTATCCAAGTCTTGATTAATAAGTGAATGGATACTATCTTTTATGGCGTTTTCCGATTTTAGGGCCATATCCATCAACATATCTTTTAGTTGGTTTAAATTATTATCGAAATTTAATCTTGTAATCATGATTTTTCACTCCTTTAACCAAATCTTCCCGTAATATATCCTTCCGTACGTTCATCCCTTGGATTTGAGAATATCTTTGAAGTGTCGTCCAGCTCAACTAACTCCCCCATTAAAAAGAAGGCTGTTTTATCCGAAACCCTGGAGGCTTGCTGCATATTGTGTGTCACAATAACAATTGTATATTTTTCTTTTAGTCCTAAGATTAATTCCTCAATTTTTAACGTTGAGATGGGGTCCAGGGCTGATGTTGGTTCGTCCATTAACAAAACATCCGGTTTTGTGGCCAGGGCCCTCGCTATGCACAACCTCTGCTGTTGTCCTCCAGAGAGTCCTAGAGCAGGAGCACCTAAACGGTCCTTTACTTCATCCCATAAGGCAACATCCATCAATGATTTCGTAACAATCTCTTCAAGATGAGTTCTTTTTTTGATTCCATGGATTCTTGGGCCATAAGCTACATTATCAAATATCGATTGCGGAAAAGGATTTACTTTTTGAAATACCATCCCCACGTTTTTCCGCAGTTCGACCATATCGATTTTATCATGTAATATATTTTGACCATTATAATTAATTTCCCCAGTCATCCTTACCTTTGGGACATAATTAATCATCAAGTTCAACGTTTTAATAAAAGTAGATTTTCCGCACCCGGAAGGACCAATAATAGCCGTTACTTCTTTTTTGTTAATAGGAAAATTTATTTTCTTTAAAGCTTGATGCTCTCCATAAAATAGATCTAAATCATTTATTTGAAAAACCTGTCTATACACAGATATATCGGACATCGTACGCCCTCCTTTTACCCGAACCTTCCTGAAATATATTCTTCTGTCTTTGTTTGCGAAGGGTTGGTAAAGATTTTTTCTGTTAAATCATATTCAATTAAATCACCGCTAAGGAAGAATGCTGTTTTATCCGATACACGAGAGGCTTGCTGCATATTATGTGTGACGATAATAATGGAATAGTCCTTTTTTAAATCCACAATCAAATCCTCAACCTTTGCATTAGAAATAGGATCAAGTGCAGAGGAAGGTTCGTCAAGAAGCATTACAGTTGGTTTCATGGCTATCGTCCTCGCAATGCAGAGACGCTGCTGCTGTCCTCCCGAAAGTGCAAGGGCTGATTTATGAAGACGGTCCTTTACCTCTTCCCACAATGCAGCCTTACGCAAGCTTTCTTCCACAATACCATCAAGCTCACTTTTCTTTCGGATTCCTGCAAACTTTAATGCATGCGTAAGATTTGAGTAAATAGATTTGGGAAACGGATTTGGCTTTTGAAAGACCATCCCTATTTCTTTACGTAAAGCGACAACATTAATTTGCTCTGATAAAATATTTAGATCCTCATAAACAATTTCTCCTTCAGCTCTTGCCCCAGGAATTAAATCGTTCATTCTGTTAATGCTTCTCAGGAAAGTCGATTTTCCGCAGCCAGATGGTCCGATAAGTGCAGTTACTGAGTTTTTTTCAATATCTAATGAAATCCCATTAACCGCCCGTTTTTCTCCATAGAAAATTTCTAAGTTTTTGACTTGCAAAATATTCGTTTTCTTGCTATTTCCTTTGCTTTGCTCCGCATTCGAGTCAACCGCTCGTTCTTTAGTAGCTGTAAACAAGATTCTCACCTGCTTTTTATTTTGTTGCTGTAATTTTTCGGTGGATCAAACTGCCAATCCATCTTGCCAATAAATTAAAGATTAAAACGGAAATGACTAAGACAGCGGACGAACCGCTGGACACCTCTTCGACATCTGGAATTAAGCCTTGAGTATTGACAGACCAAATATGAACGGCCAAAGTTTCCGCCGGACGAAAAATATTTAATGGGGATCTGTCTGAAAATGGATTCCAGTTTGCATAATCAAGCCTTGGTGTAGATAATCCTGCTGTAAACAAAAGAGCAGCTGCTTCCCCAAAAACCCTGCCGGAAGCAAGGATAATCCCTGTCAATATGGTTGGAAATGCACTTGGTAATATGACCGTTTTAATCGTATGCCAATGGGTAATCCCCAAGGCAAGGCTCGCCTCTTTTAATTCACGAGGAACAGTTCGGATGGCATCCTCACTTACTCGTACTATAACGGGTAAGTTGAATACTGTAAGGGCGAGAGCACCTCCTAATATGGAATAGCCCCAACCAGTAAGGTTAACAAACATTAATAAACCAAACATACCGATCACGATTGAAGGGAGAGATGCCAAAACTTCCACACAAGAACGAATGAAATCCGTCACCTTGCCGGGTTTTGCATACTCTGCCATATAAATTCCTCCGCCTACTCCTAGAGGTACAGCAATCAGCATGGTAATAAACAGGATATAAAACGAATTGAATAATTGATCACGGATTCCTCCCCCACCTCTAACATTGCTTGATGGTGTGGTTAGGAAACCAAGGGAGATGTTTTTTAGCCCGTTGACTAAAATATAGTAAAACAAACCAACAAGGATCGAAATAATAATGAACGCTATTAAATAGAAGATAAAAGACGCAATTCGATCAGCAGACTTGGCATTCATTTCATTTTCCTCCTTGCAGATAGATAACGGATAAAGAGGATAAATGCAAACGACATGATTAATAAAATTAATCCCATCGACCAGAGAGTGTTATTTTCTACACTACCGTATGTTGTATGACCCATGTTTAAAGTAATAATTGTCGTTAAGGTTGCTGATGCGTCTAGTAAGCTTGTTGGTAAGTCCCTAACGTTACCGATAACCATTTGAACTGCAAGAGCTTCTCCAAATGCTCTTGCCATACCAAGAACAATAGCAGTTAAGAGGGTAGGTAATGCTGCAGGTATTAATACTTTCCGTATCGTCTGCCAGCGAGTAGCGCCGAGAGCATACGAACCTTCACGAAGATTTTTAGGCAGTGAACTCATCGCATCTGTTGCAATCGTTGTTACAGTCGGCAAAATCATAATTGATAAAACAATCGTACCTGATAGCAAGCTAAAACCAAGTCCGCCCACATGCTCCCTAATAAATGGGACTAACACTGTAAGCCCAATGAAGCCATAAACAACAGATGGAATACCAACCAAAAGTTCTATGACTGGCTGCAAAATCTTTCTACCCCATGAGGGTGCAATTTCTGTCATAAAAATGGCTCCGCCAATACCTAATGGTGCTGCAACAATGGCTGATAGAAAGGTTACCGCAAATGAGCCAAAAATAAACGGTAACGCTCCATATTCAGGTTTCGTTTGATTTGTAGGGTTCCAATGAGTACTGGTTATGAATTCAATAAGACTTACACCATTTTTAATAAAGGATTGCAAACCCTTTGAGCCCAAGAAAATGGTGATCGAGATTGTTGCTGATATCATTATGACAGCACACAAGATAACGAGAATTTTCCCGCGTAATTCCCCATCCAGCCAATTTTTCTTAGACTTTAACAATCTTTCTTTTGCAGGTACTAACTTTTCCATAATGCACCAAACACCCCTAAAATACGTCATAATAGGGTAAATGCCTACTAGCATTTACCCTTTCATTATTCAACCCGATTTCTAAAGGTCTTTTTGATTCCCTTCAGCATCGCGTTCTACTTTCATTTTTGTAACAGGAAGATATCCTTGTTCTTTTAATAGAGTGTTTTGGATATCGTCAGACATTAAGTAATCAAGGAACGCTTTAGCAAGATCTTTTGCTTCACCTTTTGTATAAGAGTGTTGGTAAGCCCAAACTGGGAATTTACCAGATTGTACATTTTCTTCTGTTGGTTCTACACCATCGATTGCAAGTGGTGTGACAGATTCGTCAGTGAAGTATGAGAATGCAAGGTAACCAACTGCACCATCAGTTTCATTAATAATCTTTTTAACTGTGTTTGACGAATCTTCGGTAATTCCTTCAGCAGGTGTAGCACCATCAAGAGCGAACTTATTGAATACTGCACGTGTTCCTGAAGAGTCTGGACGATTCACAAGAACGATTTTCTGGTCTGCTCCGCCAAGTTCTTTCCAGTTCGTAATTTTACCAGTGAAAACTTTAATTAAATCTGCTTTTTTAATATCTTTAATTCCAACTTTAGGGTTAACTGCAGCAGTCATACCCACAACAGCTACTTTATGGTCAACAAGCTGATCTGCTGGGATACCTTCTTTTTCTTCCGCGAATACGTCAGAGTTACCAATCTGTACTGATCCTTCAGCAACTTGCGATAGGCCTGTACCAGATCCACCCGCATTTACNNCAGAGGAACCAGAAACACTTAAAGTGCCAGAGAGTTCAGCGGTCTTAGAATCTTTATTATCAGTTCCTTCGTTTTTATCAGTAGAAGCTCCGCCACACGCAGCTGCAAATACCATTAATGCGGCAAGAGTAAGTAAAAGGCCAAATTTCTTTAAGCTTTTCATTAGTTTAATTCCCCCTGTGAATTT
>NZ_JBALSN010000390.1:0-509 GCF_036966985.1 Neobacillus drentensis
ATCGTCGGTGCAATGCTGATCACTTATGTAGGATTGATCGCAGCTGTTAACTGGATTTTCACTTCAATCTTCGGTATTTCTTTCACTGGCGTACTTGGATATGTATTCGCACCAATCGCTTGGATTATGGGTATTCCTTCCAATGAGATTGTTAGAGCTGGCTCAGTTATGGGTACGAAGGTAGCGGCTAACGAGTTCGTCGCTATGTTAGACTTTATGAAAATGATCCCTCATATGTCTCATAAGACTGTAGGTATCGTATCAGCATTCTTGGTATCGTTTGCTAACTTCTCTTCAATTGGAATTATCTTAGGAACGGTTCAGGCTATCAATAATGAAAAGGCAAGTGAGTTAGCTAAGGTTGGTTTAAAGGTATTATTAGTTGCAACAATGGGATCGGTCTTAACTGGAACTATCGTAGGTTTGTTCTTATAATCAAACAGACACTGTCACGCCCCGCATCATTTTTTGCGGGGTTTTTGTCATTATGTGCATGATGATGACCATTT
>NZ_JBALSN010000390.1:574-6453 GCF_036966985.1 Neobacillus drentensis
AGATTGGTCATCATTGGCTTGATGATGACCATTCCTTCTTCAGTCTTGCGGGAGTTTGGTCATCATGGGCTACATGATGACCATTTCTACTTCTAGCTTCAGGAGTTTCGGTCATCATCAAGCACTTAAGCCGCCTTTGCCTTTAAAAGCTTTTGATTTTGTTTTTTCACTTCGGAATTTTTCAAAAAGTATTGACAGTAAATTACATCCAAATTATTATCATTATTAAGAATGATAATAATTATGGTCACGGATACAAAAAAGGGGAGATATGAATGGTAAGTACGGCAACGATTATTTCGATGTTTGTCCCGATTGTAGTTTCTATTAGTTTATTTGTAGGACTGATTTTGGTTTATCGAAAGAAAACAGGGATTGCTGTAAAGCCGGTAGTTATTGGCGCTATTGGGTTTGTCGTCGCAACACAGATTTTAGAAAAAGTATTGCATGTAGTTGTCATCACAAACTTTCCAAATTATGCGGACCATCCATGGTTATTTGGATTATACGGCGGCATGGCAGCGGGCTTATTTGAAGAGCTGGGACGGTTTCTATTATTTATTTGGCTCCTGAAAAAATTCCATGATTACAAAGGGGGAATCTCGTTTGGAATTGGCTGGGGCGGTACTGAAGCGGTTTTGTTGGTGATGATGACGGTTGTGCAAAACATGATCTTCGCTTTTATGATAAATTCGGGAACTTTTGAGTCATCCTTAGGGGGGAGTATTCCAGCTGATCAGTTGGCAGGAATGAAAGAATCGATAGTAAATCAAGGGGTTTCCTTTTATTTATTAGGCAGTTTGGAGCGATTCTTTGCTGTATTCCTGCAAATCGCTTTTAGTTTATTGGTATTAATAGCAGTCGTCAAAAAGAAATTTTCCTATGTGGTCTATGCGATTCTCATTCATGCAGCAATTGACTTTCCACTCGTATTTTTCCAAACAGGATATCTTAAAAATCTATGGGTTATTGAGTTATATATGGCAATCATCGGACTATTATCATTTGTCTTTATTAAAAAGTCGAAGAATATACTGCCTGATACGACAAGATAGTTTGATAGATTTTTCAAAAGTAAAGGGAATTGGACTCAGCCAATTCCCTTCGTTTAAGAAATTAATTACGGATAAGGTAATCAAATGCACCTAAAGCTGCAGTAGCACCTGATCCCATCGAAATGATGATTTGTTTATAGGCACTATCCGTACAATCGCCGGCTGCAAACACACCAGGAATGGTGGTTGCTCCATGCTTATCAACAATGATCTCACCAAAGCGAGTCCGTTCAACGGTTTCGCCTAGCCAATCTGTATTCGGTACAAGACCAATCTGTACAAACACACCTTGCAGTTCAACATGATGCTCTAAGCCTGTTTCACGGTCAATATAAGAAATTCCGTTTACCTTGTCAGTACCGGTAATTTCTTTTGTTTGAGCATTCTTTATAACCGTTACATTAGGCAGGCTGTAAAGACGGTCTTGCAGGACAGAATCAGCTTTCAGCTCTGGCGCAAACTCAAGAACAGTTACATGATTGACAATGCCTGCGAGGTCAATGGCTGCTTCAATGCCAGAATTACCGCCGCCAATAACAGCGACGTCTTTTCCTGCAAACAATGGACCATCACAATGTGGACAGTAGGCGACACCTTTGTTCTTGAACTCGGTTTCGCCAGGAACACCAATATTACGCCAGCGGGCACCTGTTGATAGAATGACTGTTTTACTTCTTAAAATAGCTCCGTTTTCGAGTTCGACGGCAATAAAATCCTTCTTCTCTAGACGCTTTGCACGTTGTAAATTCATCACATCAACATTGTACTCCTTGACATGTTCTTCAAGACTTGCTGCTAGTTTAGGACCTTCTGTATATTTCGTACCGATAAAGTTCTCAATACCCATGGTGTCCATAACTTGGCCGCCAAATCGTTCCGCCACAATACCTGTGCGGATGCCTTTACGTGCTGCATAGATAGCCGCACTGGCACCAGCAGGGCCGCCCCCGATCACAAGGACATCAAATGGTTCCTTATCAGAAAGCTCTGATACATCTGTTCCGCTGCCCATCTTGGCAAGGATTTCTTCAATTGTCATCCGGCCGCTGCCGAACGATTCCCCATTAAGGAAAACAGTTGGTACCGCCATGATGTTTTTGCTTTCCACTTCTTCTTTGTAGGCTGCGCCGTCAATCATGGTGTGAGAAATGCCAGGATTTAAAACGCTCATAATATTCAATGCTTGAACCACGTCAGGGCAATTGTGGCAAGTTAAACTGATATAAGATTCAAAGTGATAGTCACCTTTAATTGCTTTGATTTGATCAATGACTTTCTGTTCAACCTTTGGAGCTCTGCCGCTTACTTGCAATAGAGCCAACACTAACGAAGTAAATTCGTGTCCTAGAGGAATACCAGCAAAAGTTATGCCTGTATCTTCGCCGATACGATTTACACTAAAGCTAGGTGTTCTCTCTAGTTCTGTTTTTTCAACCTTAATGTGAGAGGACATCGCAACCAATTCTTCTACTAAAAGCAACATGTCCCGAGATACTTCATCGGATCCAGCGCTAACTTTGACGAGGATGTCACCCTCCATCATATTAAGATATTGGGATAACTGTGCTTTAATATCTGCATCTAGTAACATGAACATCGTACTCCTTAAATTTTTCCTACAAGGTCAAGGCTTGGCTTCAGTGTTGCTGCACCTTCTTGCCATTTAGCCGGGCAAACTTCACCTGGATTGCTGCGAACATACTGTGCAGCCTTAATTTTATTAACAAGAGTGCTTGCATCACGGCCGATGCCGTCTGCATTAATTTCAACAGCTTGTACTACACCTTCTGGATCGATGATAAAAGTACCGCGTTGTGCAAGACCTTCTTCCTCATCTAGTACATCAAAGTTGCGAGAGATCTTTTGTGATGGATCGCCAATCATAATATATTCGATTTTACCAATCGTTTCTGAGTTATCGTGCCATGCTTTATGTGTAAAATGCGTATCTGTTGAAACGGAATATACTTCTACACCTAGATCTTTCAACGTTGCATATTCATTTTGCAAGTCTTCTAGTTCGGTAGGGCAAACGAATGTAAAATCTGCTGGGTAAAAGCAAACGACACTCCATTTACCTTTAAAGTTTTCTTCGCTTACAGTGATGAAATCCCCGTTGTGGTACGCTTTTGCTGTGAATGGTTTTACTTCTTTTCCTATTAATGACATAATCAATTCCTCCTAAGTATGTGTGTTTATTTTATATATTTTATTAGATTAGATTAATTCTAATTCAGTAACTATTATTATATAAAAACTATTGTTTTGTCAAATGGAATGTTTCACTTTTTTTAGGTTGGTTATTTTTGAAGAATTTAACACTTTTTTAATTTTTAATACAATAATTGATTGGTAGTGTTGTTGCTGGTCAGGTGGATCGGAAAAAATGAAGGTAATCGTACAATAACAAATAAAGTTAATTGTACCCGCGAGCTAAGGAATAAGGGGGTAAAGGTAACAAATAGAAGCTAATTGTGACCATGAGCCCAGAAAAAAGGAGTTGACGGTAACAAATAGGAGTTAATTGTGCCCGTGAGCCCGGAATAAGGGAGTCCGAGGTAACGATTACTAGTTAACGCTATATTCACCTCAGTAAAAGTTAGTTTTTAATAAAAAGCCATTTTATTTTAAAGGCTTTGGCAAGCACGAAGATACGCCGATTCATGGAAGAGGCTTTGATGAGGCTGCTAATGTGATGGATTTCAACCTGATGAAATGGATGGGAGCTAACTCATTCCGTACAGCACATTACCCATATTCAGAAGAAATTATGCGCCTTGCTGACCGCGAAGGTTTTGTGATCATTGATGAAGTACCGGCAGTAGGTATGCACTTGAACATGTTGGTGGTCTTTTTGGGTGGAACGAAACGGGATACCTGGAAGGAGCTTAAAACCTTCGAACATCATCAACAGGTGATAAAGGAACTAATCAATCGTGATAAAAACCATCCTTCTGTCGTATTGTGGAATTTAGCCAATGAAGCTGCAACGGAAGAAGAGGGAGCATATGAGTATTTTAAACCGCTAGTAGAGCTTGCAAAAGAACTGGACCCGCAAAGACGTCCTGTTACCATTGTTACTGAAATTCAATCTTCACCTGAAAAGGATCAAATTGCGGAATTACTGGATATCCTTGCCTTTAACCGGTACTACGGATGGTATGTTGACGGTGGTGATTTGGTCTCGGCTAAAGAAAAGCTTCGTGCGGAATTTAATGATTGGCTTAAACGATGCCCCGACAAACCATTTATGATGACCGAGTATGGGGCTGATACGGTGGCTGGCTTGCATGATGTAGAACCTGTTATGTTTACGGAAGAATATCAAGTAGAATTCTATCGGGCAAATCACGAAGTGTTTGATGAATTTAAACAATTTGTTGGAGAGCAGGTATGGAACTTTGCTGATTTTGCAACGGGCCAAGGAATTGTTCGAGTTCAAGGAAACAAAAAAGGCATTTTTACTCGCGACCGGAAACCAAAATATGCGGCCCATGAACTGCGAAGACGTTGGAAAGAAATACCTGATTTTAACTATAAGGGATAAAACTAAATCTATCCTAAGTTCATAAATAATGCTTGGATATAAATATTTTGTTTGAATAGTGGTGAGCTCTATGGAAATTGGTGTTGCTGCTTATCTTAAGAAGATAAATAAAAGCTTGGTCTTAAGTAAAATAATTAAGCATGAGTTGATCTCTAGGTCTGAATTAGCAAATATCACAAAACTAACAAAGGCAACGATTTCTTCACAGACAGCTGAGTTATTAGATGAAGGATTAATAATCGAATCTCACCAAGAGTATAACCAGGTTGGAAGAAAGCCGATTATGCTTTCACTTAATCAAGATGCTGGTTATGCCTTAGGAATTGATCTGGATTTTCGGAATATTATATTTACTGTATCTGATTTAATAGGGAATCCTGTTCATTCGAATACTGTAGAGCTAGAGAATTCAAAATATGATGAGATTCTTCAAATCTTAATCAATAAAATTAGAGAATACCAAGAAAGATTTTCCCATTGTCGTTTCGGACTGGTTGGTGTGGGAATTGGAATTCATGGAACTGTGAAGAAGGACGAAACTATCTCATTTGTTCCACATCATAAATGGTATAAGAAGGACTTAAAAGGTGATTTAGAGAAAAATGTAAATACAGCAGTTTATGTTGAAAATAATGCAAATTTATGTGCATTTGCTGAAAAAGTATTTCATTTCCATCAAAGTAACGACTTAATCAGCCTAAGTATGTTTTCAGGTATAGGTCTTGGTATTTTGTTCAACGGGGAACTGGTAAAAGGGTACCATGGATTTGCAGGGGAAATGGGTCACATGATCATTTCTCCTGATGGAAAACCTTGTAATTGCGGGAAAACTGGATGTTGGGAGTTATATGCCTCTGAAGTCAGTTTCTTTAAAAATTTATCTGAAATAATTGATAAACCAAGATTGACCCACCAGGATATCAAAAATCTTGTTATTGCCAGAAATCCAGCAGTTATTTCTCAAATGGACAACTTTATTAAGTATGTATCTATTGGACTAAATAATATAATTAATTTACTAAATCCTGAAATACTGGTGTTAAATAGTGAGTTATTGAAATTGTTTCCGGATGCCATGAATACCCTCGAATTAAACTTAAAAACTTCAATTAGTAATTATAAAGAAATATTCATTTCAGATCTCGGTACGAATGCATGTGTAATGGGAGCTTGTGCCCTAACTATAAAGAAATTCTTAGATATTCCTGAGTTAAATTTAACAATTAAACAGGAAGTGTTGGTACCAAGTATTTAAAAGGAACTTCAAAACTGCTTGA
>NZ_JBALSN010000391.1:0-12502 GCF_036966985.1 Neobacillus drentensis
TTTACCATCTTTACTATCTATTAAACCTAATCGAACAGCAAAATCTATCTCTCTTGATAGGCCAAACATTTGTGTGTCTAGTACCTCTTCATAAAGTGGGCATTGAGGCATTGTGAGATTGTCCATTTGCACTTTGATTAGCCTTAATATTTTTTCAGCGTCAGCCTGTAATAAGGCAAATGCTTTTTCTTGGTGATTCACGATCATTTCAGAGGCCAACATAAATCCCCCCATTTCAGAGCGATAATACAACTTATCTATAAATTTTACCGTTTACAACGGAAAATTGCAAGAACAATGAAGTAGATTAAATAAAGTAGCAAGTTGAGACAATTGTTCTTCATAGATGATTTACCTTTTCGCGAAACCCGATTGTCCTACTATGACATCTTGCAAAAAAAAGTTATACTAATTATGCAAAGGTTTAGGGGGAATACACTATGGAAAATATTATTATCATTTCAGGAAACGTGAAGTATACAATCACACTTGATCCAAGTGTGTGGATTTTTGACGACCGACGAGTTGATTTAACCACCTATTTTACAACAAAGCTAGAGAATTCTAAATCATTGGAAGAGTATACAAAAGCAGTATCCAAACATTGGGACCGTGAAATTATCGAGGGTGCAATTTATCCGCCTACATTGAAAACTGAAAAGAAATTTGAAAAAGAAAAGGTATTGACTGGAACCTTTGGTATACCATTAAAACCCTTTCTACAAAATTCAGAACCTGCTAGTGATGCAAATACATTAGTTATTCATTGTATTGACAGTGAATATGAATACCCTCTTGAAACGGCCAATGATTTTATCTTGAAGTTTTCCGATAATGGCAAGCCAATTACAGTTGACGGGCCTATTCATGTTTATTTTGGCGATGGGTCCAATCAACAAACTCCGATTAAAAATGTTACGCGTTTTACCATAAAATAAGACGGGTGCCTTTGGCGCCCGTTTTACTTTTTAAAGTCATTTAGAGTAAATCTGCAGCCAATAGAGCTAATCCCGACCTTTCCCCTTTCATTAATTTAACATGTCCTGAAATAGACTGATCCTTAAATTTTTCTACAACGTAAGTTAATCCGTTGTTATATGCATCTAAATACGGATGATCAATCTGTTCAGGGTCTCCCATTAACACAATTTTACTTCCCTCTCCAACACGTGTCAGGATCGTTTTCACTTCATGTTTCGTTAAATTTTGTGCTTCATCAATGATGATGAATTGTTTCGGTAAACTTCTACCGCGAATATACGTTAATGCCTCAACTTCGATTGATCCCAGTCCAGCTAAAATGGCATCAAGTTCACCTGGCTTTTTGGTGTTAAATAGAAATTCTAGATTATCAAAAATTGGCTGCATCCATGGTCTAAGTTTCTCTTGTTTTTCTCCCGGTAAAAAACCTAAGTCCTTACCCACCGGGACAATCGGCCTTGCCACTAAAAGCTTTTTATATTCCCGGAAATCTTCCGTTTGCATCAAACCAGAAGCAAGTGCTAACAGCGTTTTCCCTGTTCCTGCTTTCCCAGTTAATGTAACTAAATGAATATCTTTTCGTAATAACAATTCAATTGCCATCGTCTGCTGAACATTCCTAGAATGGATACCCCAAACATGCTCTTGGTTTAATGCTAATTTTTTTACCTTTTTACTGGTTTTATCTACCATTCCTATGGCAGATGCAGAACTGCCCAATGCATCTTTCATTACTAAAAATTGATTCGGATAAAATGGGTGATTTGCTATCTCAGAGAGATTCAGTTCACCTTTTTCATAAAAACGACCCAATAATTCAATGGGAATCAACACTTCAAAAAAGCCTGTGTAGATATGATCGATTTCAACTACTCGATCATTTAAAAAATCTTCGGCATCTAATCCAATTGCATCTGCTTTGACCCTGACAAGAGCATCCTTACTTACTAGAATAACCGGCTTTCCATTTTCTTTGTTTTGTTCTTCTAAAAATAAATTTTTCGCAACAGCCAAAATTCGATTATCATTTGTTTTTTCTACAAATATATCCTGAAGTTCATGGAAGGTACGATGATTCAACTCAATTCGGATGGTCCCTCCGTTTTCAAGAGGAATTTTTTCATGGAGTTTTCCTGAAGCCCTAAAGCCATCAATTAACCTTGATACTTGTCTTGCATTTCTCCCTACTTCATCCATGTACCTTTTCTTTGAGTCCACTTCTTCAAGAACCACTGCAGGAATTACAACCTCATTATCTTCAAAGGAGAAGAGTGAATACGGGTCTTGCAACAAGACATTCGTATCTAACACGTATATCTTACTCAAAGCAACGCCTCCTGCTTTACTTGTTGTTTGGATTGCAACTTGCAAAAAACCCTTCTACTAGATTGGACTTTGGTAAAATATATGTTTATTGGAATAAAGATAGAAGGATTTCCGCACAATAAATGTTAGTGAGACATTCAATTAGATAAGTGATTATGACTTTATCTCAATTATTTATAAAGCATTGCGGAGGTGGAATAGAAGTGAAGAAGACCTTAATCATAACTGCGTTCTTGCTAATCTTAGCCGGCTGTAGTACAAATAAGGAGCTCTCAAACAATGTAAACGATTCATCCGTTAAAGTAAAAAACAGCTATATTGAAAATGTTGATCGAAAAACAGGGCAAGAGATCTCTAAACGATTGGTAAAACTTGCAACAAGTATTCCAAATGTTAAAGATGCAACTGCTGTGGTAATAGGAAGATATGCGATTGTCGGGATTGATGTGAACGCAAAAATTGACCGTTCTCAAGTGGGGTCCATTAAGTATTCCGTGGCTGAAAGTTTAAAAAAGGATCCCTATGGTGCTAAATCAGTAGTCGTAGCTGATGCGGATACAACGCAGCGTTTAAGAGAGATTCAAGAGGATATTAATAAAGGCAGGCCAATCCAAGGAATTATGGAGGAACTTGCAGATGTAGCCGGTCGATTAATGCCAGAAGTACCTGGAGATATACTTACCCCAAGCCCTAAAAATGCTCCTGAAAAACCAGATAAAAAGCTAAAACCAAACGACCAAAAGAAGCTGGAAAAAGAACAAGAGGACCAATCTAACCATTATAAATAGAAAAGCGGAAGCGCCCGTTTAGCGAAGTCCACTAGACGCTGGGCGCTGGCGCTAGACAGCAAACATATTCAAAGAAAAATACTGAGTATAAAAAAAAGCTTAGGGTATTCCTAAGCTTTTCTTATTGCATCCATAACTTGATTGTCTAACTTTTGGGCAGCATTTTTATCATAGGTTTTGTCATATTGAACCTCTGTGACTATTTTAGAACCATAGAACATAACATCCCTTACCGCAGTAATTTTTACCTGGATTAGAGCAAGTTTTAGTGGCACATCCTGCAGTCTTTCCTCTTTTACCTGAGCGTCCCCGTGAATAGCATATGTAGATTCATTCGCAATCAAATTAATAACCACTTGATTGTTTTTATGAATATTTTCTAGGATCCTAGAGCGATTATCTACCGCAAAATAGATGGTACTTTCATCCTTTGCAAAAACCCAGGAAATAGAACTAACATTAGGACCCCCTGTTTCATAATCAACTGTTGCCAATGTTACGAACCGCTCTTTTTGAAGCTCATCATATAAAGGCTTAATTAGCATTGGTTCTACTTGATTTGCCATTTTTCTACATCCCCTTTAATTAGATCCTTTACCCTGTTTTAAAAAAACAGATATTCTCATATTACTACTATCCCTTTCTTTCATCAAATTTAACCAATTGATTACTTACAAACTTTCTGCCATGATATACTAGAGGGAAACCATCGGTTATTAGAAATAGTTAAAGAGGTGTCTTATGAGAGTTAAATGTGTAATTTGCGATAAAATTGAAGCAATTGAGGATGAATCGTTTGTGGCCAAACGACTTCGTAATCGTCCTATCCATACATATATGTGTAATGAATGTAATACAAGAATAGCGAAAAAAACAAATGCCAGATTTGAAACAGGAAATTTCCGTTTATACCGTACGAAATCGGAGGAAGACGACTGGTGAAAAAAACGAAAGTGCTCGTGTAGAATATTACTAAAAAAACCATCATGCACATTCCAAAGTGGAATGAACATGATGGTTTTTTATTTATTCTTCAATTGGATAGTTCTCATACTTTTCTGGTTCTTGATTAATCTGTTGCAGCATGACCTCAATCAATTCCCGTGGAAAACGAGTTTTTTTCGTCTCATCCCCCTGTTGATAGGAAACATAATACATGACAACATCTGTTGTTACCTCTATGTTGGAGAGGTTAAGATCAGCTAACATTTCTTCAAAAAGGTGTAAAGTATCTCGAGCTGCTGTATCATCAGGACGTGAGTCGCATACAACCTTAATTGTAAGCCAATTATATAGTGTATCCTGGACGGATTTCATTAAACTAAACCCCCGTTATTTCGCTTCAGCCTGATGCTTTTTCGTTTGATGTAAGCGTATTTTATAAATTATCAATAACACGGCCGCACCTGCGAGCCCTTCCGCGATTGGCAATGCATAAGAAAAAATCAGCATGACAAAGCATCCAATCAATAAGCAAGTATAAATCACGATGTTTTTCAAAAGAGGCAATTTTTTTGCAAAGCCTAACTTATATACAATGGCCGCTAAAATAACAATATATACATACTGTAGCCACACAGCGGTTTTTACATCTGTTAGTTCAATGAAAAATCTAAGGCTAGGAGAGAATCCTTCCATCTTCTTGCACTCCTTTTACTTAACTCTGTTCGGCATATTTTTTCTTTTTAGCAGCTCTTTCACGTTCATTTTTATCAAGAATTTTCTTACGAAGACGAATCGATTCCGGTGTAACCTCACAATATTCGTCATCATTTAAATATTCTAATGACTCTTCTAATGTCATAATGCGCGGCTTTTTAATCACTGATGTTTGATCTTTGTTAGCTGAACGCACATTTGTTGCCTGTTTCATTTTAGTAATATTAACGGTGATGTCATTTTCACGAGTATTTTCGCCCACGATCATCCCCTCGTATATTTCCGTACCTGGTTCAACAAAGATAGTTCCACGGTCTTCAACTTGCATGATACCATAAGTGGAAGCTTTTCCAGATTCCATTGAAACAAGCACACCTTGGTGTCGTCCACCGACTTGGCCTGGTAACATTGGCTGGTAGCTATCAAAGGTATGATTAATAATTCCATAACCACGAGTCATAGTTAAGAATTCGGTAGTGTAACCAATTAAGCCACGTGCTGGCACATTAAAGATTAAACGAACTTGGCCGGTACCATTATTGATCATATCCAGCATTTCGCCTTTGCGGGCACCAATAGATTCCATTACAGCGCCAGTATGCTCTTCCGGTACATCGATTTGGACTCTTTCCACTGGTTCACAACGTACACCATCAATTTCTTTTACAATAACTTCTGGTTTAGAAACTTGAAGTTCATAGCCTTCACGACGCATGTTTTCAATTAAGATTGATAAATGAAGTTCACCACGGCCAGAAACGATCCATGCATCCGGTGAATCTGTGTTATCCACTCGTAAACTTACATCTGTTTGCAATTGAGCACGTAATCTTTCTTCAATCTTCCTTGCAGTTAAATACTTACCTTCTCTACCTGCAAATGGACTGTTGTTTACAACAAAGGTCATTTGTAATGTTGGCTCATCAATTCTTAGAATTGGTAGTGCTTCTTGATGTTCAACCGGACAAACTGTTTCACCAACGTTGATATCTTCCATCCCTGAAACTGCGATTAAATCACCAGCTACTGCTTCTTGGATTTCTTGACGCTTTAATCCAAAGAAACCGAAAATTTTGGTCACACGGAATTGCTTAACTGAACCATCTATCTTCATTAGGGCAACTTGTTGACCTACCTTCATCGTACCGCGGAAAACACGGCCGATCCCGATTCTGCCAACATAATCGTTGTAATCAAGAAGTGCAACTTGGAATTGTAATGGTTCTTCACGATTATCAACTGGAGCAGGTATATATTCAACAATTGCATCATACAAGGATTGCATATTTTCATCTTGCTTCTCAGGGTCAGTACTTGCTGTACCATTAATCGCTGAAGCGTAAATAACTGGGAATTCAAGTTGATCCTCATTTGCTTCAAGTTCAATAAATAAATCGATTACTTCATCGATTACTTCTGCAGGTCTCGCAAAGTCACGGTCAATTTTATTAACAACAACAATTGGAGTTAAATTTTGCTCTAATGCCTTTTTAAGAACAAAACGAGTTTGTGGCATACAGCCTTCATAGGCATCAACTACAAGCAATACACCATCAACCATTTTCATAATCCGTTCCACTTCTCCGCCAAAGTCAGCGTGTCCTGGAGTATCCAAAATATTGATACGAGTATCTTTGTATTGAATAGCCGTGTTCTTCGCGAGGATGGTGATTCCACGCTCTCTTTCTAAGTCATTAGAATCCATAGCACGTTCTTCAACATGCTCGTTAGAACGAAATGTTCCAGATTGTTTCAACAATTGATCCACCAACGTAGTTTTCCCGTGGTCAACGTGGGCAATGATTGCAATATTACGTATATCATTTCTTATATTCAAAAAATTCCACTCCTATATTCTAAAAATAAGTCTATTTGTAGTTTCCCATTCACAACTAAAACATTATACCACAATTAAAGTGGAAACCCCTAACCATTTTATTGTAGAATATAAAATATACAAAAGCATTGTACGTTTGAACTGTATTTTTCAATGAAAAAGGGGTAAAAAAATGAAAAACGTAAAGTGGTCATTACTCGTTTATGCGATCCTTGCAGCCGCAAGTATTATGGGGATTGGTGTTGCAATTAGCGAAAAAAGCATAATCGGTGCTATAGGCTGTATCCTTGCAATTATCGTAATTATGGGAATGGGATTTAAAACGAAAAGAAAAATGCGTGAAAATGGAGAATTATAAAAGAAGAAGCCTGCAACGGCTTCTTCTTTTTACCATCTTCCCTCTTTTAAGTAGTCCTTCAAGATCGATTGGTGTAATCCTGGATTTGCAGTAAATAATGAATCCTGTGCAAGGAAGCTCAGTTTTTCTCCCCTTAAATTTGTAACAAACCCGCCAAGTTCTTCTATAATGACTGCCCCTGCAGCAACATCCCAAGGAGATAGGCGCATCGAGAGGTACGCATCAACTCTTCCTGTCGCAACAAACACCATTTCAAGGGCTGCCGAACCATATGATCTTGTTCCCCGTGCATCTTTCACTAGAGGAATCATTAAATTATAATCAATACGGCGATTTTCCATGACCCATGTTGCATTTAGTGCTATGATGGATTCCTTAACAGTTGTATCCTTTAGAGGAACAAGAGGTTTTTCATTTAAATAAGCTCCATTTCCCCTTTTGGCATGATATAGTTCGTCATGGACCACATCATAAATGAGCCCAATTTTACCAATCCCATTCTCATAAATACCAAGAGAAATAGCAAAATTTCTTTGTTGATGAATAAAATTCATCGTTCCATCGATTGGATCAATCATCCAAACCACACCATCTAGACTTTCAAGTGTATCCCCAAACCCTTCTTCGCCCAATATTTTATGATCGGGATAAACCTCTCTGATCTTACTAATAAAAAATTGTTCAATTTCTTTATCCATATTCGTTACCAAATCATTAGCATTTGACTTCGTTTGAATATTTAATGTTTCATCAAAAGATAATCTAATTCTAGCTCCTGCGTCATTAACCCATTCCTTTGCATGAGAATAAATTTGATCCCAGTTCATAACTCTCCTCCAAATAAATCGATAATCCTGTAAGATTTCAATGTATGTAGTATGATGCATCATAAATTAAATAATGTACCTTTAGCTTAATCAAATTGTTGGAACACATCAACTTTTAAGAGGTACCCGTACAACATCAAAAAGGACAATAATAAACGAACCCCCTTCATTTTTGCTGGAGTTCGTTTTATAAGTTCAGAATATATTCTATTTCTTTCCATCCTGCTTTATTTCTCCTTGGATAAAAAACATTATAAATTTATCAAAGTGCTTTTAAACGTAATAATTCTTGGCGGATTTTTTCTAATTTTTGTTTGCATTCTTTCATTTTTTTCTCATTCTTTTCTTCAATCGCTTCGAATAATGTAGCTAATTCATAATCCATTTCCAATCTTAAAACTGCTGTTCTTTCCTTTTCGCTTGCTTTTTTAAGTGAGGTATTCATCAATTGTTTCACGTTTCTCCTCCCCTTCCTGGATTTAACTCATTTTTCAGATTATTTTTTTACTGTATAATATGAGTCAGGGAGATATGTTGCAACAAATATGTGCTTTTACCTAGAAAGCATCAAGTTATTGGTCTCTCTTATTGTTATGCTACAATTAAGAACAAATGTTTAGTTGGAGGTTTATGCGTATGGTTTTTAAAGGATTTACAAACGTGGATTTTGATGTTTTTTTAATAGATGGTTTAGAGGCAAGGATGGAGGCGCTGAAGGAAACCGTTCGACCCAAATTGGAGGAACTAGGAAATCATTTCGCCCCTTTCATTTCTTCACTTACGGATGATGAAATGTTTGTTCATGTAGCAAAACATGCCAGAAGGACCATTAATCCGCCTAAAGATACATGGGTAGCATTCTCAAGTAATCCTCGAGGTTATAAAATGCTCCCCCATTTTCAAATCGGCATGTGGCACACCCATTTGTTTATATGGTTTGCCGTTATTTATGAAGCACCTCAAAAAGATTTAATTGCTGAAAGATTTTCAAAAAAATTAGCAAAAATTTATAAAGATACACCAAAGGACTTTGTTTGGTCAGTGGATCATACAAAACCAGAAACCATTGCACACAGTCATTTATCCAAGGAAGAACTTCGATCGCTTTTTAACCGCCTGCAAAACGTAAAAAAAGCAGAATTATTATGTGGTTTTACGATTGACAGAGAACAAGTCATTCAATTAGGTTCCGATCAGTTAGTTCAACAAATTGAGGACGTATTTGAGAAGGTAGCTGCTCTATATCGAATCTCACAAAATAGAAAGTAAAAAGAAAAAACAGCTCCTGCACAAAAGGTGCAGGAGCTGTTCATCCTATTTCATTTTTATTCTATCCCCGGAGGCTGCATCTTTTACCTTTTTTATGGTTCGATAAGACGAATAGCCACTCATTTCTTCAAATTCATTACAAATTGTCTTTTCTTCAGCTTTGCTAGGAACAATCTCTTTAAAGCGGCGATACGCCTTCAATACTTCATCGCGGTCAATTCCCTGTTCATAAGCCTTTTCAATTGTTTCAAAAAATGCAATCACATCCACAATTTCTTCTGTACTCCAATGATGATCAATAGGATATTGGTATTCCATAATTTCACCTTCTAACTAATTCAACTAAACAGAATCATATACTTATTTTCCCCATTTTGCACGAATTTGTTCTGCATCATGAATCATTCGACGAAATAATTCTTCAACTGTAGGGATATCTTTAATTAACCCCATTACTTGACCTGCCCATGCAAAGCCTTCACCAGGTACACCATCATAAATATAGCGTTGGTTTGCAGTTCCACTAATGTAATCTTTTAATTCATTGTACCCCCCATTGTTTTTTTCAATGTCCAGAATTTTTTCTGTCCAACTATTAGCAAGTGCCCTAGCCGGAGCACCTAGTGTTCTCTTTATCACCACTGTTCCAGATTCATTGCCTTCTACTAAGGTCTTCTTATATAACTCGTTGGCATGAACACATTCCTTTGTTGCAATGAATCTTGTACCCATTTCAATTCCTTCTGCACCTAAACTAAGGGCAGCCATTAGCCCGCGGCCATCACCTATTCCACCCGAAGCAATAACTGGTATAGAAACAGCATCTACAACTTGAGGCACCAAAACCATGGTACCTACATCATCTCGGCCAAGATGTCCCCCACCTTCCTGCCCCACGACCATAACAGCGTCTGCACCAAGTTCTTCTGCTTTCACTGCCTGTCTTCTGGCTGCAACAAGGACGAGTGTTTTTATCTGTGTCCCTTTTAATTGCTCAAATATGGGAGCAGGGTTTCCTCCTGTCATTGAAACTACCGGGACCTTTTCATCAATAGCCACTTGGAGAAAATCGGCGAATGGTCTGCCATGCTGTCCAATCGCAAAGTTAACGCCAAAAGGATTGTTTGTCAGTTGTTTCACTTTACGAATTTCCGCTCGAAGTTGTTCAGGTTCAGCTAAGGACATGGCCGTAATCTGTCCAAGACCACCAGCGTTTGAAACGGCTGCCGCTAACTCAGAATAGGCTAAATAAGCTAATCCCCCTTGAATGATCGGATAACGTATGTTTAATAATTGAGTAACTCGTGTTTTCCATTCCATTTGAAACCCTCCTAAAAACTTTCTACTTGTTATTTCGTTACTTCAGGGTAATTTTCCTGTATTCAAGGGAAACTATCGTAAACCGGGCAAGGAATAACATATATTTCTTTGCAATGAATAGGAAAAATGCTATAATTCCTTTTGTTTATTATTGAAATTCGACATAATTAGAGTATTTTTTACAAAGAGGTGTGGTTATCAATTGACTCAAAATCAAACACCGTTATTTAGCGGTTTATTAGAACATGCAAAAAAGAACCCAATACAATTCCATATTCCAGGTCATAAAAAAGGGGCTGGGATTGACCCTGAATTTCGTAACTTTATCGGGGATAACGCCCTGTCTATCGACCTAATAAATATCGGGCCGCTAGACGACTTGCATCAACCAAAAGGGATTATCAAGCAAGCGCAGGATTTAGCAGCGGAAGCCTTTGGTGCGGACCGAACATTCTTTTCGGTACAAGGCACAAGCGGAGCAATTATTGCGATGATCATGGCTGTTTGTGGACCTGATGATAAAATTATCGTTCCTAGGAATGTCCATAAATCGATCATGTCGGCCATTGTTTTCTCTGGAGCTATTCCAGTGTTTATCCAGCCCGAAATTGATAAGGAACTAGGTATATCACATGGAATCACTCCCGATGCCGTGGCAAGAGCTCTTACACAGCATCCAGATGCAAAAGCAGTATTAGTTATCAACCCAACTTATTTTGGTATATCCGGAGATTTAAAAAAGATTGTTGAAATTGCACACTCTTATGATATTCCTGTCCTTGTTGATGAAGCACATGGTGTTCATATTCATTTCCATGAAGAACTGCCTCTCTCTGCGATGCAGGCTGGTGCAGATATGGCTGCTACAAGCGTTCATAAACTAGGCGGTTCAATGACCCAAAGTTCGATCCTAAATGTTAAAGAAGGGCTTGTTTCTGCCAAACATGTCCAATCCATATTAAGTATGCTAACTACTACCTCAACGTCGTATTTATTGCTTGCTTCACTTGATGTCGCACGTAAGCAATTAGCTACAAAGGGAAGGGAATTAATTGATAATACAATTAAAGTAGCACAATCAATTCGTAAAAGAGTTAATGAGATCGAAAATCTGCATTGTATTGGTGAAGAAATCTTAGGGTCAAAAGCTACCTTTGATTACGATCCAACTAAATTGATTATTTCTGTGAAAGAATTAGGATTAACTGGTTATGATGTAGAAAAGTGGCTAAGAGAAAAACATAATATAGAAGTGGAACTTTCCGATTTATATAACATTCTTTGTATTATCACGCTTGGAGACACAGAAACCGAAGCAGACTTACTAGTAAATGCTCTCAAGGAATTAGCGGACATATGCCAGCACAGTACCGATAGAATTGAACCTGTAGAAGTTCTTCTTCCAGAAATCCCCGTGCTTGCATTAACACCTAGAGATGCATTTTATGCGGAAACTGAAGTTATTCCTTTTGAAGAATCAGAAGGAAGAATCATTGCAGAATTTGTAATGGTTTATCCACCAGGTATCCCAATTTTTATTCCTGGTGAGATTATTACAAAGGAAAACCTCCATTACATCCGGAAAAACCTCGAAGCAGGCCTTCCTGTACAAGGACCGGAGGATGATGAGCTCAAGTCACTTCTCGTGATTAAGGAGTATAAAGCAATAAAATAGAACAAAAATACAGGATTCCATTTAGGAATCCTGTTTTATTTATATATAGCTATTATATATCTTCCTCTGTATGATGATCATCGCAACAATTGCACTTAGAATAAAGCACCGTTACTTTTTCATCTTCAAAATGATCAATAGTAGAATTACATGTTTGGCATACTAAAGTACCCATCTGCTCAATCCCCTTTTCATTAATGAATGTCCACAAAACGAAGTATTTATATATCCTTAATCACATAATAATATATCACATTATAAATTTCAAGCCTAAATTGTATGTCACAATTAAAAAATATTCATAAAAAAAAGGCCTATTATGGCCTTCTTTTTTGAATCATTACTCATATTGGGTGACAAAAGGGATGGATGGTAGAGTTTCTCTGAAGAAGTCAGCTAAATCAGCTGCCTGCTGTTGGTCAGGTATACGGAATACGGTTTGAAGGTAATCAATATCTTCAA
>NZ_JBALSN010000391.1:12536-12771 GCF_036966985.1 Neobacillus drentensis
TGTTTGCATGCAGACAACTAACGGCTTTCCAAAAAACATGGTGGTATAAATAATTCCAAAATCATAACGTGTACTTTCCGTGGTAAACCCAATAAACCTAACTTTTGAATTTTCATGCTCATCATAGAGCTTCTCAAAAATTTCCATAAGTTCCTCCTTTTTTAAAAAAGTGATTCTTTAGAATATTATTATAATTCAAATTTAAATAAGAAACAAGAAACTTGTACATTTATTT
>NZ_JBALSN010000392.1:0-504 GCF_036966985.1 Neobacillus drentensis
ATGCAGATTAAAAATATAAACATACTTTATGAAGAAATGAATACCTATAAAGACACAAAAAATATCCTTTGTCCTTCCAAACCGATTTTAATAGACCATCATGCGCTCGAACGATGGAACGAAAGAGTTGGCCCGATAATCAGTCTAGACTCCTTGCAAAAATCATTGGAAATAATTTTTCGAAATTGTTCTTATAGAATAGGCCAGTTAGCCCATGGCATTGGCTCGATTGATAATGACATAGTCTTTACTTATGAACACACGGATAAAGTATTCAAAATCACCACATTTTATGGACGGAAGAACTTACATCCTACTCTAAATCAGGTCAAGAACCTAAGAAGATATAACTTGTATTGCAATGAATATGTTAATCTAGCTCTTACCAAAGAAGAATTAAATAGGCAGAGCTTGCCGCTAATCCCCAAAGAAATGATTCATTTCCAAGGCAGGATTACTTCCTACATTCTAGAAAAGTATATTATTTCTGATAGGAAACACCCT
>NZ_JBALSN010000392.1:527-3067 GCF_036966985.1 Neobacillus drentensis
AAAAGTAATGACTTTTATTCATTTGTGATTGACTTAGAAAACCCAGAAGAAATGTTGATCCCCAATAATGTTTTGTACCTTATAAACAAACTTGGCTACAGTGACTTCATCTTAAAATACTTTTCATTTCACAACCCTGAAAAATTAGATAGGGCAAGAAGCAAGGCCCTCGACTATTATATGACTTCAATGCACAACGGAGTGTTTTTTAATTAAAACAGGTCGCCAACAAGTATTGGCGACCAGATTTACTATTGATTATTTAACTGGCTGCATCAATGACGCTTCATACTCCGTTAATGCTTCATCAAACATCCGGAGTCCTTCATCAATTTGTTCCTTAGTGACGACTAGTGGTGGAATCATTCGAATGACTTCTCCATGATTTCCGCAAAGGTAGAATAGTACACCCTTTTCAAGAGCAAGATCAAGAATTTTTAACAATCCTTCTCCATTCGGTCCACCTGTCACTGGATCAATGATTTCAATCCCAATCATTAAGCCCACCGCGCGGATGCTTCCTATTACAGGGTGTCGTTCCTTGATTTTTTCTAGCTCCTGAACAGCATAACTCCCGATATTCCTAGTGTTTTCAAGAAGGTTTTCTTCTTTCATCACTTCCAAGGTAGCCAGTGCAACAGAACAAGCAATCGGATTACCCCCAAATGTCGTCCCGTGGCTTCCGAGCGGCCATTGTTTCATTAATTCAGCGGAGGAGACCGTTGCGCTAAGCGGCAGGCCATTGGCAATTCCTTTAGCGATTGCCATAATATCAGGGGTAACATCAAAGGTCTGAGCTGCGAACCATTGACCTGTACGGCCAAATCCGGTTTGAACTTCATCAAAAATAAGTAAAATATTATGTCGATCACAAATTTCACGAACTTTTTTTAACCAGCCCTTCGGCGGAACAACATAACCGCCTTCACCGAGTACCGGTTCTAAAATAACACAGGCCACCTCTTCCGGTGTTACTTGATGACTAAATAATGACGCGAAATCTTTTTCTAATTTCTCAATCACATAGGTCTCTGGATCTAAACCTTCTGGACACTCTTTAACATTCGCATAGGGTACTTGATAGGTAAGACCAGATGGCTGGATGAATTTTCGATATTTGCTTTTAGATGTAGTCACACTTAATGCACCTAACGAACGACCATGAAAACAACCGGTAAAGGAAATAACGTACGGACGTTTCGTTACATATTTTGCTAGTTTAAGAGCTCCCTCGATTGCTTCCGTCCCACTATTGGCAAAGAAAAAGCAATCAAGTTCTCCAGGTAAAATTTCGGCGAGTTCATCGGCCAATCGTAAAATGGACTCATACATAATTACGCCAGAAGGACCGTGCATCAATCCATCGGCTGCATCTTTAATCGCTTGGACCACCTTAGGATGACGGTGTCCGACATTTGTTACCGCAATCCCAGACGTAAAATCAAGATACTTCTTTCCATCCACCCCAAAATAATAGCAGCCTTCCTCTTTAACAACCGGTAGATTTGGATGATCCTTTGCCATGCTAGGTGCCAGGCGATTTGGCATATTTTTCACCAAGTGATCCCATTTGTTCTCCATACATTAACCTCCGTATTCGTAATACTTATCTCTAAAAATTGCAGTTTTACTTAATCGCTTTTAATGTTTCATCTCGAATGAGCGACAATAATTCTTCTTTATATTCGGCAAACTGGGCGGACGCTTTCACACTGAAATCCCTTGGACGCTCCAATGCAATCGGGATCCTCTTCTTTAAACGCCCAGGTCTTGCTGTCATAACATATACTGAATCTGCTAAAAAGATCGACTCATCGACATCGTGAGTGATAAATAGAATTGTCTTTTTCGACTCTTCCCATGCTTTCAAGAGCACTTCCTGCATAATGTTTCGGGTTTGGGCATCCAATGCTCCAAACGGTTCATCCATTAATAGAATTTTTGGATCGTTTGCTAACGCTCGAGCAATTGCGACACGTTGCTTCATCCCGCCAGATAACTGAATCGGAAAATGATTTTCAAATCCTTCTAAACCGATTAATTGCAAGTAGTGTCTAGCGATATCGTCTCTCTCTTTTTGAGATACACCCTTTAGCTTTAAACCAAAAGTAATATTGTCTTTCACTGATAACCATGGAAATAACGTGTATGATTGAAATACCATCCCACGATCAGGTCCCGGACCATGGATTTCCTGCCCATCAAGGAGCACTTGGCCGGAAGTTGCTTCTTCTAACCCTGCAACAATCCGTAACACGGTTGACTTCCCACAGCCCGAAGGTCCTAAAATCGTGACGAATTCCCCTTCCTCAATTGAAAAGGAGGTTTTTTCCAATGCGGTCGTTTCACCTTTTTTCGTTTTAAAAACTTTTCCAACCTCTTTGATTTCTAGTTTTGGGGTTCCAGTCATATTTAAAAGAGATTCTCTCTGTTTTGGTACAACTATTTTTTCCTTTTCTTTAACTTTCAATTGAGGTGTTACCATTTAAAAACCATCCTTTCTCATCCAAGAAAACGAAGCCTTGTATATGGCTTTAAAG
>NZ_JBALSN010000393.1:0-14285 GCF_036966985.1 Neobacillus drentensis
AAAATAAAAAAAATTTTTAGGTTTAAGATTTTAATATACGGGTATGTAATAAATAGCTACATTTCCCCCTATCCTCTTTACTATTAATTTGACTATCTTATTGATAGTCCTTTTTTTTGACTTGTTGTGGTCTGAAGTATATATCGATTTATGTCTCTACTAATTACGAAAGTAATAAAAAATTTAAAGAAGTATTAAATGGAGGAAAAAAATGANNTTTCCATTCAATGGGAGCTTGATGATCAAACCGCATTACAATTTCAAGAATTATTGCTCCAAAGAATACATGAAACTGGTGCTAGGGGTGTGGTAATTGATTTAACGTCTGTTGATATGATTGATTCGTTTATTGCTAAGGTTCTAGGCGATGTGATTAGTATGTCCAAAATGATGGGTGTAAAAGTTGTATTAACTGGCATTCAACCAGCTGTAGCGATTACGTTAGTTGAACTCGGGATTCATCTCCAGGATATCGATACAGCATTAGATTTAGAAAAGGGTTTAGAAATATTACAAAGGGAGTTGGGGGATTAGATCATGGGATACGAATCCTCTGTAAAAATATTATCAGAATGGGATATCGTTACAGCTAGGCAGGAAGGTAGAAACATTGCTAAGGAGCTTGGATTTGGAACAGTTGACCAGACAAGAATCACCACTGCAATTTCTGAGTTGGCACGAAATATTTATTTATATGCCGGCAAGGGAGAGATTCATTTTGAGCCTGTCATTGCTCTTGAAAAAACAGGTTTAAAAGTAACTGCTCTTGATCATGGCCCAGGAATTCAGGATATTAGAAGAGCCATGGAGGATGGATATTCCACATCTGGTGGTTTAGGGGCAGGTTTATCCGGGGTAAAACGTTTAATGGATGAATTTGATTTGACCTCAACACTTGGGAAAGGGACAACCATCCAGGTAGTAAAATGGCTAAGAGGGAGGTTTGGGTAAAAAATGGATTTCAAATCGATTTTAGAATCCAGTTATCGGGAAATACTTAGCAGATATATAGAAGAATCTTCTGAAACAGCATTGTATCAAGGACAAATGTTCAGCAGGAAATCCATTATACAGCAAATTTCCCCTGAAGAAATTATTAGTATCCATTGTAAAGTTTTAAAGGATCTATTTCCTGATATTAGAGAGGAAATTGTAGCTTCGTTTGATTTCCTTATTGAATTTATGATGAACTATGGCTTAGCCTATCAAGAATATCAGAGCTTGAGGGACAAGCAGTTTGAAATTAAATCGGAAATTGAAATGGCTGCGAGCATACAAGAAAACTTTTTAGAAACGTCTATTCCGAAGCTGGATGAAATTGATATTGGTGCCATTAGTGTACCGGCGAAGAAAATAAATGGAGACTTTTATCGCTTTGTTGAGGACGAAAAAAGTATTAGTATTGCCATTGCAGATGTAATAGGCAAAGGAATTCCTGCAGCCCTTTGTATGTCTATGATTAAGTATGGAATGGATAGTTTACCAAAGTCCATAAATAGTCCAAATGATGTGTTATCAAATTTAAATAGAGTCGTAGAAAATAATCTTGACTCAAGTATGTTTATTACCATGTTTTACGGAGTATATAATTTCAGTAATCATACATTTATTTATGCTGCTGCAGGGCATGAACAAGGGTTCTATTATCATGCGTCTTCTCAATCCTTTGAGGACCTTACAACAAGAGGTATGGTGTTAGGTGTACAAAAGGATATTACATATGAGCAATTTGAAAAAAAGGTTAAACACGGAGATATAATCGTTATGCTATCTGATGGTGTGACTGAATCAAGGACAGAAAAGGGATTTATTGAACGATCTATAATAACTGATTTAATTCAAACCTATATGCATTTGTCCGCACAAGAAATGGTGGAAAGCATTTATCGTGATCTCGAAAGATTACAAAATTTCGAGATAAGGGATGATTTTACGCTAATTATTTTTAAAAAGATTTAAAGGTTGTTGAATCTATCATATTAAGCATTGAAGATAACAAAAAAAGTAACCAAATATCTATGAAAGGCACTGGTAAAGATGCAGGGTAAAAAAATGCTTGAAAGTGGCATTAACCAACATATTCAGGCAATTGCCTATCAAATTCCTAAGGAAGGTAATGTATTTAACGGGGATAGCATTTATATGAAAGCAACTGAAGATTACTTTATTTGTGCGGTTGCTGACGGTTTAGGCAGTGGGGAGCATGCCTTTCATTCGTCGGATGCTGTTCGCAAGGAAGTGGAAAAAAACCATGAGAAAGAGGTAGAGGTATTAATCGAATATTGCAATCAGGTCCTTAAGGATAAAAGAGGTGTCACTCTATCCATTTTAAAGGCACATTTTTTACAGAAGACTTTCACCTATAGTTCGGTGGGAAACATTCAGTTTGTTCTTTCTTGCCCCTCAGGAAAGTTTATCTATCCACTGCCTATCCTGGGATATTTATCTGGGAGGCCCCAAAAATACCGATGCGAAACATTTTCTTATGAAAAGGGATCAAAATTTATTATTCATACGGATGGTCTTGCGATACCCGGTTTAAAGTCATTAGCAAGCTCCTCTAGTTCGATTGAAGAGATCTCTAACTATTTAGATAACCATGTGAAAACAAGGAAAGACGACCTGACTTATATTGTAGGTCAACTTTTTTAACAAAAGCTACATTCGAGCCATTAAAAATGTTTTATTACTCAAAATTCGGGTATTAACGTAGAGTTACCGCTGTGAAGGTAGAAAAGACTCAACAAAGGAGGATGAAAAATTGCAAACATTCTATGATACTAAAAATATGTCCCAATATATTACCAATAATAAACAGGAATTTCAGGAGAAACTATTATCGGAGGCTGTCAATGTTGCCACTAATATTGAAAATATATTAAAAGAGGGAAATATTGATTTATTAAAAAATGCTCAAAAGCTCGTTCTTTATGTAGTGCAAGATAGATACGAAGAACTTATTGCTTTCGCTAATGAAGAGGGCATTGCTTGGGCGAAATATTCATTAACTGTTGCGTTCAAATTAGAATGGGTACATGCAATTAGACGTACTTTATGGTATTTTATCGAACAATTTGATCAACAAAATGAGAATGTTAATTTTGCAGACAATTTTTTCGAATTGGAGCAAAAAGTTAATGATGGGATTGATGAGTTTTTAAACACGTTCTTTATTAGCTATTCACACTATAAAGATGAATTAATCCTTTCCCAAAGGAAATTAGTGGAACATCTTTCGGTACCTATCATACCAGTCAGTCAAACGGTAGCTGTATTGCCATTGATTGGTACATTTGATGCTTATCGTATGGATATTATTCAAGAAAAAGTACTAACAGAAATTGCAAAGTTAAGGATTCTGACATTAATTATTGACTTGTCAGGAATATCTGAAATGGACGAAGTAACCATTGCTCATTTTCAAAATGTGTTGATTGGTATCACGCTGATGGGGGCTAAATCAGTCATAACTGGATTACGCCCAGAACTTGTTAGACAAATGGTTCATTTAGGGATCAATCTTACTAGTTATACAGAAACAAAGGCAACCCTACAGCAAACATTAAATGATTATCTTGGTAAACCCAATAAATATGTATAAATACCCGGGATGGTTCACTTCCCGGTTTTTTTTTCAAAGTTTGTATGGGGGAAAGGCAATTCGTGAATAAGTTACCACTTTTCAAATCAACTTAAGAAATATACATATTAGAAGAAGGTGTATTATGAAAAATTATTGGGATCGGACATTCACCATCGTTTCTTTAAGCATGGCATTATTACTAATGTCATCCTGTAGTCAGTCACAAGCAAAAGAAGAATCCAATAAGAATAAACTTCCTCGTGAAGTTTTAGGTTTCTACACAGAAAAGGAAGGAAAGTACCCAGGGTCTCAACCTACAGTTAATTCGCATTTCAGCAGTTTAAGTATCATTGCTCCCTTTTGGTATAAGCTTGATGATAAACGGCCAGGCAGTCTTATAGATTCCGTTAAAGCAGATCATAAGAGAAAGGTTATACAGAGTGCTCATGAACAACATTTGAAGGTATATATGGTTGTACATAATCTCTTTTATGAAACCGTCGAGAAGGGCAAGCAGGTAGCAAGTAATGTAATCGATAACAATAACAATCGCAATGTTTTCATTCAGAACTTACGCAATGAAATGAATCAGTTTAAATATGACGGTATTAATATTGACATGGAAAATTTGTATTTGACTGACCGAGATTCCTTTAGTCTGCTGATAAAAAATTTGTCTGATGCTCTGCATCGTGATGGAAAAGTAGTTACAGTTTCAGTCCCGGCAAATACAGGTGATTCCCGTGCTAATCCCTGGTCTCCGTGGTTTGATTACGAAAAGCTTGGCCTATTTTCAGATGGGTTAATGATTATGACATACGATGAACACAACCCAAGAACAAAACCCGGTTCAACTGCATCAGTCGATTGGACAGAGGCAACGATTCGTTATGCTTTGAAACATGAAGTACCACCATCAAAAATTTTACTGGGTATTGCTGGGTATGGATGGGACTGGGATACAACAGCAGGCAAAGCCAGATATAGCTCCTATGAAGAAATAATGGGTCAGAAAGCAAAATATAAAGCGAAAGTTCTATGGGACTCCCATTCGCAAACACCTCATTTCAGTTACGTTGATGAAGAACATCATAGCCACCAGGCTTGGTTTGAGAATAGCCATAGTCTGCGACTTAAGCTAAACCTTGTAGAGAAATATAACTTACGGGGAATCGGGGTTTGGCGGCTCGGTTTGGAAGACCCTATGTACTGGAAGACTATACCCGAGAAAATAAAAGTTAAAAAGTGATGGAATGATCTTCCAAATCTTTTTGGGATTGTCAAATTTGATAAAAACACCGTTGAAGACATAAAAAAGGGCTTGTTTGACGAAAAGTTTTATTGACAAAGGATGCTATTTAGTAATACTATATACTAGTAGTCAGCAGTACTGAATATCAGTAACACAAAATACCTGTGTTACAGAGTACTAAAATAAATATAAGTAAAATATAAATGGAGGTAAAAAAGTGGAAAATATCACGGAAATGCTGAAAGGGGTGCTTGAGGGTTGTGTGCTTGAAATCATCAGCCGTGGCGAAACTTACGGCTATGAAATCACGCAGCAGCTGCGAGAACTTGGCTTCGCTGATGTGGTTGAAGGCACAGTCTATACGATTACCATGCGGCTTGAGAAAAACAATCTGGTGGACATCGAGAAAAAGCCATCCACTATGGGACCGCCGAGAAAATTTTACACACTCAACGCAGCAGGTCAAGAGCAGCTTAAAATTTTTTGGAAAAAATGGGATTTCGTCTCAAGTAAAATTAACGAACTTAAAACTAAAATAAAATTAAAAGGAGAAGTCATATGAGTATTTTTGAAAAAATTATCGGAAGTCTGGATGACAAGCGGGAATGGAAGGCGATGGAGGCGCGTGCGAAGGCACTTCCAAGTGAGTACCGCAATGCTTACAAAGCAATCCAAAAATATTTGTGGACTGCTGGTGGTGGTCCCACCAACTGGAAGGACAGCAGCCGTATCTTTGGCGGCATTCTCGACCTCTTCGAAGAAGGCGCAGCGGAAGGAAAGAAAGTCACTGACCTTACGGGCGAGGACGTGGCTGCTTTCTGCGACGACCTAGTGAAGGATGAGCAAACTTGGAAGGATAAGTATCGCAAGAAGTTGAACGATACTATTGGTCGTGGCTAACCGCGATAGCCTAGTGGATTTCGCCAAAAGTAAATTCAAGAGATCATTCCTACTGAATAGTTGGTTACAAATGTAATGTGTAACATTCACTATTCAGTTATATTTTTAACCAAGTAGTAAGTAATACAGAATATCAGTCACACTGAGTAGGGAAGTATAGGCAATCAAGCGCCTTGCTGCGCTTTTAATAAGGAGGAAAAAAGTATGAGCAATGCAGCGATTTATGTAAAAGGGTTAAAAAAATCCTTTAAAGATAAGGAAGTCTTAAAGGGGGTGGATTTTGAGGTGCGGCGTGGTGAAATATTCGCACTTCTGGGTTCAAATGGAGCGGGCAAGACGACGACGGTCAACATCCTCTCGACGCTGATGAAATACGATGGTGGCGAAGCAGGTATTTGCGGATTTGACGTCCAGCGTCAACCGGATCATGTTCGCCAGAGCATCAGCCTGACAGGGCAGTTCGCAGCTTTAGACGGCATGCTCACCAGGCGGGAAAACCTGATGATGATCGCCAAGTTGCGGGGAGTTTCCAATCCCGCACAAGTCGCCGACAATCTGCTTGCAAGATTCAGCTTGACCGATGCGGCCAACCGCCGGGCAAATAAGTATTCCGGCGGGATGAAGCGCCGGCTTGACATCGCCATGAGCTTGATTGGGTCGCCAGCAGTCATTTTTCTCGACGAACCGACGACAGGGCTCGACCCCAAGCGCGGATTGAAGTCTGGGATACCGTCAAGGGCACAATTCTGCAATAAGAATTGTGCTTTTATTTTTTTATTGGACCATTTAATGAAATAGGACTTTTAAACAAAATGGACATAAAAATGTTTTATTAGTGTGAGATTGTGAAGAAATTTACTTCAACTAAAGGGGGCTTTTTGGTTAATTAAAAGCTTGAGATTTTCAAGAAATGAATTATGATAAATTTAATCCCATTACTTGAGTAGAAATGAGGATGAAACTTCTCATAAACAATTTAGAAATACCTAAGGAGAGGTAGAAATGGCACGTGTTTTATTTATTAATGCCGGATCAGAAGGGCATATCAATCCAACGATTGGAGTTGTCCAAGAGCTTGTTTCGCGCGGGGAAGAGGTCGTGTACTTTACAATTGAAGCTTTTCAAGAAAGACTGGAGAAGGCGGGAGCAACAGTCCGTACATTAGACGGTCAAAAATTTATAAAAGCCTTTATCAAGGGTGGTAGAAATTATTTACCGGAAAGAATTAACGGTCTTCTACATACAGCAGATATTGTCATACCTAGCGTACTCGAACAGATTGAGGGAGAACATTTTGATTACATCATTCATGATTCCATGTTTGGTTGTGGACGTATACTTGCCCAAATCCTTAAGCTTCCGGCCATCAATTCTTGTACTTCCTTTGCGGAGACAAAGGAATCATTCGATAAACTGTTGGAACGTCTTTCTAAAAATATTCCTACAGAAGTAGTTAAAGAAATTAACGAAGAATATCAAAGCCTGACAGCAATAATAAAGGAAAAATATGATGTGGAGATCAATTCTCCTTACGAAGTTTTTTGTAATCCAGCACCACTTACACTCGTGTATACAACTAGAGAGTTTCAACCTTCTGGAGAAGCATTCGACCAAACTTACAAATTTATAGGTCCATCCATCTCCATACGATTAAAGCAGGATGACTTTGACGTTGCTGCTATCAAAGGAAAAAGTCCCATTTACATTTCTCTCGGGACAGTTTTTAACCGAGCCATTGATTTTTATAAACTTTGTTTTGCTGCATTTGGAAATAGCGATCATACGGTTGTTATGTCAATCGGGAAACAAACCCCACTAATCGATTTAGGAGAGATCCCTCAAAACTTCATTGTAAAAGAATATGTTCCACAAACGGATGTGTTAAAACACTGTAAATTATTTATCACACATGGTGGAATGAATAGTACCAATGAGGGTCTCTATTACGGGGTTCCGCTAATTGTAATCCCACAAAGCGCGGACCAGCCGATTATTGCCGGGCAAGTGTCCAATCTCGGAGCCGGTATTACATTATCAATGCAAGACTTGACTGCAATTCAACTACGTGAAGCGGCAGATCATGCGTTAAACGACCCATCTTTCCAAAAAGCTGTTTTAAATATAAGAGAATCCATGCAACAATCGGGTGGATATCACCAAGCGGTTGATGAGGTTTTTGAATTTAAAAGTCAAAATGATATATAAATACCAAAAATGAAAAAATTGGATAGATTACAGCGGTGATCAGTTTAAAATGGTAAATGTTGATGATGACAAATTCAAAACTGAATAAAATCGGAGGAGTAAAAATGGCAAAACCAAACCTATGTCAAAGCTGTGGCATGCCTATGAAAGTGCCAAGTGAATTTGGAACTGAAAAGGATGGAACACCGTCAGAAAAATACTGTCACAATTGTTACCAAAATGGTGAATGGATGCAGCCTGATTTAACATTCGATGAATTTTATGCATTTAGTTTGAAAAAGTTTCAGGAATCAGATATGAATCGGATTGAAAAATTTTTTCTCAATAAAATGTATACAAAAAAATTCTTGAAAAAATTAGAGCGCTGGAGCTAAAAAACAAAATTGTTCAGGTCTTTTTTGTTTTATTTTCAGGTTGCTTTTTTGAGGAAGGGATTCTTGCCAGTAAATCGAATATTTAATGTGAGAATATTAATAATGACTGGTGGTGGTTTTATGTCTTTTCCTAAATCTAGGCTTGAAACGATTAATGGAATGGAAGTTCATTTTACAGAATGGGGAGATCCACAGAAACCAGCTGTGGTTTGTTGGCACGGATTAACTCGAAATGGGCGAGACTTTGATATTTTAGCCCGCCATTTATCCCAAAACTATTATATCCTTTGTCCGGATACAATTGGGAGGGGATTGAGCCAATGGAGTTCTGCCCCTGAAAAGGATTATTGTTTTGAGAATTATAGTAACCTGGCGATTGAATTATTGGACCATTTAGGAATTGAACAAGTCCGATGGGTTGGCACCTCGATGGGAGGAGCCATTGGACTGCGAATTGCTGGTACGCCTAATCATCACAATCGGATTTCACATTTAGTGTTAAATGACATAGGAGCAGGTGCTTCGGAAAATGCTGTTCAGGATATTGAAGGTATTAAACGAATTATTAGCTATGTGGGGAATCCTCCGCAATTTAAAACCTTCAGTGAATTAAAGAAGTATTACCAAACGATTTATACCACATTTGGTCTTGCAAATGAGCAGGAGTGGAATGATTTTACCCGATATTCTTGTAGAAGAAGCGATGAGGGGGGAATAAGTCCTGATTATGATCCCAGCATTGCATTGCAATTTCAGCACATGGAAGATTTAAACTTATGGAACTACTGGGAAGCGATNNATCTAAAATATTACTCATCCGAGGTGAAATATCTGACGTTTTGCCACTTGATGTTGCGGGAAAAATGACCCAAAAGCCAAACTGTCAAATGGTAACGATACCAAAACTAGGCCATGCCCCAGCTTTAAATACGGAAGAACAAATTAGCATCATTGAGAATTTTCTACGGTAAAGAAGGTAAGCTGGGAATTGATACAGTCACTTTTTCTAAATGTGCTAATGGTTAGATTAAGTACATTCATTCAAAAAGTTTATAGAAAAAGCCGAACATCCTAGTAAGAAATAGGATGTTTGGCTTTATTTTTTAGGCTCACTTTTATTCATCCTTCTCTTCAATTTTTCTTCAGTAGAGGAACCCTCGACAGGTGTATAAATGCTACACCAAAAGTCCGTATCCCCATGAACTTGTAAAGAAGTTAAATTAAAAATCATTTTACCTGCCCTGGAATGTCTAAATTCAATCAACACTTCGGGAGCCATATTTACTTGATTTTCTTGCCATAAAGATTGAAAATCTGGATTAAGATTTGACATCTCTTCAAGAAATTGAGTGTACCATTCATCCCCCATATTTTGCCCATAATAAACCCTAAAGATAGAAAGAAATCCTTTCACAAAATGCTCCCAATTGACAGCTAAAGCCCTCAACTCTTTCCTCGTAAACACTAAGCGGATCAAGTTTCTTTGTTCAATGGGAATTTGTTCAAAATCCAGAAAAACATAAGCTGCAGCAGGATTCCAACCAACGATTTGAAAATGTCGGTCTGTGATCAGAGTGGGACAGTATTTTAATTCTGTTAATATTTTTTTTAAAGAGGGGGAAAGTTTTGTTTGTAAAACCTCATGTTTATACACATTTGTGTTTACTTCTAATGCTAAATCGTAAAGATACTTTCGTTCATCATTATTTAACTGTAAAGCAGATGCTATAGAATCTAGTACAGAAGACGAGACCTTTATATCTCGCCCTTGTTCTAGCCATGTATACCAGGTAGTGCTCACTCCCGCTAACTGGGCGACTTCTTCCCTCCTTAGACCTGGAGTTCTCCGCCTAATTCCCGTTGGTAATCCTACTGATTGAGGTTGTATATTTGCACGTTTTAACTTTAAAAATTTTGATAGAGCTTCTAATCTTGTTTTATTATTCATGTTAAATTACTCCTGTCTTAAAACGATAATCATATTACTAATTATACTATGATAAACAACAACTTGTAATAGGATAAACATGGTGACAAAATATAGATAATCTAATAACGAGGGGGAATAAATATGGAACGAGTTGTGATTACAGGGATGGGAGTCGTGTCACCCTTGGGAAACAACGTTGAAACATTTTGGAGGAATTTAACCGAAGGCAGGTCTGGAATTTCTTACATTAATACATTTGACGTAAGTAAACATAAAACCAAAATTGCTGGATTTGTTAGGGATTTCAATGCTGAGGATATGCTTGGTCAGAAGGATGCAAGGCGTATGGATAGATTTTGTCAATTTGCACTAGTTGCAGCTGAACAAGCATGGAACGATTCCTATCTGAACATTAAGGAAATAGATTTAGAGCGTCTTAGTGTATATATTGGTTCGGGAATAGGTGGAATTGAGACATTGATTCAAAATATTGATGTACTTCGAGAAAGAGGACCACAAAGGGTAAGTCCAACAATGGTGCCTTCGATGATAGCAAATGCAGCTTCAGCACAAATAAGTATCAAATGGGGGGCATTGGGACCTTCTATGGCACCTGTTTCCGCTTGTGCAATTGGAAATACAGCTATTGGAGAGGCTTTCAGAATTATTCGGTATGGTACGGCTGATGTAGCATTTGCTGGTGGGGCTGAGGCAGCCATATCAGAATTGTCTCTAGCCAGTTTTGGGAATGCAAAAGCATTATCTTCGAGGAATGATGAACCAAGTGCTGCTAGTCGTCCTTTTGATGCGAATAGAGATGGATTTGTAATGTCAGAAGGTGCAGGAATTTTAATACTTGAATCTCTAACACATGCTTTACGCAGAAATGCACGAATTTATGCTGAAGTAATTGGATATGGTGCTAGTTCTGATGCATATCACATGGTTTCACCACATCCAGAAGGTAAAGGAGCCTATCTTGCAATGAAAATGGCTTTAAAAGATGCGTCCATTTCTACTGATGAGGTAGATGTAATTAGTGCTCATGCAACAAGTACAGAGATAGGTGACATATCTGAAACAAATGCTATAAAAAAATTGTTTGGCAAACAAGCATACCGAATACCAGTTACGGCGAATAAGTCGATGACAGGACATTTATTAGGGGCAGCTGGTGGGGTTGAAGCTATTGCATTAGCAAAAAGTCTCCAAGAGGGCATCATTCCGCCTACGATCAACTTAGAACAGCCCGATCCATTATGTGATTTAGATTATGTACCAAATGTAGCCCGACAAACAAATCTCAAAATAGGGATCTCTAATTCATTTGGGTTTGGTGGGCATAATGCAGTAATTGCTTTGAAAAAGTATTAATTGTGAAAATAGTTTTATTAGAGAGAGTAAAGAAATGTACCTACTATAAGGTTACTTCTCTTCAATAAGAATAAAAATCAAGGACCTCAAATATTTGTGGTCCTTAATTTATATTTAAATATCAACAATATTATTTAACAGGGCCATTTCTTAATCTGGTTTCTATATATTAACATTTGCAATAGACGTTTTCATCGAACTACACTTAACATCAAATAAATTGCCCTTAATAAACTACCATTCAATTCGATTTCCATCTCTAAAGAATCCCCCGTTAGGTCCTTCAGGTCCAATCGACGCTAACCAAAGGATAGACTCAGCCGCTTGCTTAGGAGTTCGTGGAGCCGATGGTCCACCCATATCTGAGCTGACCCAACCTGGATCGACTGCGTTAATTTTGATATCACCATTAACTTCTGCTGCTATTAATTGTGTCAGTCCATTCAAGGCAAGCTTAGACAACTTATAAGCGCCTACTCCAGGATAAGGCATTTCGCTCAACGCCCCATATTCCGAAGAAACATTAATAATTCTTCCATATCCTTTTACTTCCATGATGGGGATAAAGGAGCGGATGACATGGTAAACACCGAAGAAATTCGTTGCCATCGTCCGCTCCAGAATGGAAGGGTCCATAGCCACTAACTTTTTATTCTCATCCAAATAGACACCAGCATTATTAATCAATACGTCTAATCTTCCATACTGCTCATTTACTGTAATCGCAGCTTGACGAATGCTTTTTTGATTATCTACATCGAACACCACAAACGAAACATCCAGATTTAACTCCTTAAGTTTTTTGGTAGTTTCATGACCCATTTGCGGATCCCGACTTGCCAAAATGACCTTAAAACCTTTTAAAGCTAATTGTTTGACCAGTTGATATCCAATTCCTCGATTCCCGCCGGTGACAAGTGCAACTTTTAGATCCTTTGACATTTTTAATCCTCCATTTTTCAGTAACTAATATTGGGCTAGAGCAGATTTTTTTTACATCCTAAAAATCTAATTAAGTGAAAGTAGAAGAGGGAATATAAAATCCAACATCGCCATTATGATGACCACTTTCATAGATTTTCCGAAAGGATTGGTCATCATCGCCATTATGATGACCACTTTCCCAGATTTTCCAAAAGAATTTGGTCATCATCGCCTTTATGATGATAAAGAAGTTGAATTCAATGCTTAAATAGAAAGTTGTTTTGCAGGACTATACATATAGTTTATCAGTAAAATAGTTACCAAGCTTAGTATTAATGATAGGATTCCAACTAATACGACGTATTGTGTACCCATTTCTGCAATAAATAACCCGCCTACAGCTGCTCCTATGGTTGTTCCTATGTTACAGGCTGATAAAAATAGGCCATTGGCGAAATCAGGCGCTTCGGGAGCGGCAGATATAATCCAATATTGATTTATATTACCTCCTATTCCACCTAATATTCCCCAAATTAAGGTAATGAAGGCCATAGGAAAGGTAAACTGCCCAAATGAGAATAATAGGATGTATATGATCCCTAATACAAAAGGAAAAGATGCCACAAATTTGTTTGCATTTTTAGTCAGTAATCTCCCTGCCACAATGTTTCCAATAATATTGGCTCCACCGAATATGAATAACATCAAACTAATGGTATTCAAAGACATATTCGTAACAGTTTTCAAATACTCAGCAAAATAACTATAAACTCCAAATACGGCAGAGTTTAATAAAATGACAGTCATGATAGAAAGCCATGTAATAGATTTTTTTAATACTGATAATTGTGCTCCAGAAGAAAGTCGTTCCTTAACAGGCATCGATGGTACAAATAGTAAGGTGGCAATGAATACAATAGCATTAACAATAGCAAAGAATGCCATCGCCATTTCAAACGAAACGGAACTCGCAATAAAACTTGCCATCGGTACACCGACTACCATACCGGCAGATACTCCTATGAATACTTTAGAAACAGCCTTTGGAGCGTTTTCTTTACTTACTGAGGCAGCAGCTACTGTAAAGGCCAAGGAACAATAAATGGGATGAAGAAAGGCTGGAATGATGCGAGCAATTAATAGAATGGTAAAGTTAGATGTAAAGATGGATACGATGTTCCCCAAAACGAAAACACCGAGTACAAGTAACATGACCTTCTTCCGATTTATACCGGAAAACAGTAACGGCATCGTAGGACCGGATACTGCAACAACAAGGGCAAACAGGCTCACCAGCCATCCTGCTTTTGATATGCTGACATGAAAGTGTTCAGCAATGGAGGGTAATATCCCAATAACCCCCATTTCAGTATTTAAGATGCCAAATACACCGATAGTTAATATGAAAATTAACAAATTACTTTTTTTAGTCAAAAAAACATCTCCTGGCTTCTTTAAAGACATGTTTATTACCAACTCCAATTAACAATATTTATGGGAGTAAGTATAAACGCTAGAGTTAACTCTATATCAAGGAGAAAATTTAATGTAAATAGAAATTAATTTAAGATCTTTTCTATGACTTTTTAATCTAGATTGTAAATTTTTTTTGAATTATGTCATTAGGAGGAAATGTGCATGGGAGGGGGTAATGTCCATAGTACCAGTTCTTACGGACAAAACCCGCCAAGCGAAAGGGAGAAATGTCCGCAATACCGATTCTTACGGACAATACTTGCCAAG
>NZ_JBALSN010000393.1:14342-14791 GCF_036966985.1 Neobacillus drentensis
AAAATCTTTTAGAAAAGAGCCTTAATTATTAGTAGAAATTTCTATTTTATCATTTTTGTGAATAGCTTCCGTTCCGGCATCCAATGCAGTCTTATAATATAAGCATTTATGCTCAATGACTTCCATTGTTTTTTTAGTTCTTCCATTTGTGCTTCTACATTCGCTTTCCGTTCCATAAACATGTCATATCTTTGTTGCAAAGTGGAATCCCCATCAGAACACCAATCGATGAAATTTTTAATTTCTTTAATAGGCATCCCAGTGGATTTTAGACACTCAATCACTTTTAAAGCGCCGATATCAGATTCTTTAAACAATCGTGTTCCGCTAGCTGTCCGTTCTACAAAAGGAATAAGTCCCTCCTTGTCGTAGTATCGCAAGGTATATACAGTAAGATTTAATTCTTTTGCAACTTCGCTAATAGAATATGTTTTCATCATTTATCTCCT
>NZ_JBALSN010000394.1:0-2653 GCF_036966985.1 Neobacillus drentensis
AAATCATAAGTTTCAGAAATATTTAAATAAATAGAATAATATACTAGACGAATGAGATTAATTGTACTACAATAATATTTATTAAATCACCTAGACAATCCCTTCGTTATTCATGTTAGATAATCTATCAATCTACGATGTGATTTGTCAGAAAAAATAGAAAAAGGGGTCCTTATTATGAAAAAGAATTGGGCAAAAATGTTTATGGCCTCCACCTTATTGGCAGGAGTTCTTGCAGGCTGTTCAGGAGCAAAAGAAAATTCAGGCAGTGAAAGTAAAACCATTAAAGTTGGTGTAAACCTTGAGTTATCCGGTGGAGTTGCTTCTTACGGGGAGTCACTTGAAAACGGTATTGATATTGCAGTTGATGAAATCAACAAAAAGGGTGGAGTAAAGGGGAAAAAGATAGAACTTGTTAAAGTAGATAACAAGTCAGAAGCTGCTGAGGCTACAAACGGCGCGATTAAGTTAACCAGCCAAGACAAAGTAACAGCGATTATTGGTGCAGCAACAAGCGGTAACACCGTAGCGCAGGCACAAATCGCAAATGATACAAAAACAATCCTATTAACACCATCAGGGACAAGCCCGAACGTAACTGTAGCAGATGATGGAAAATTAAACGAATACGTTTTCCGTACATCATTTATTGATCCATTCCAAGGAATTGTAGCTGCTAATTTTGCTGCGAAGGAATTGAAATTAAATAATGCAGCTATCTTTGCAGACAGTGCCAGCGATTATGCCAAAGGTTTAGCAGCGTCATTTAAAGAAACGTACGAAAAGGCGGGCGGCAAGGTTGTTGCTGAGGAAGCATATGTTGCAAAAGATACAGACTTCCGTGCTACTTTAACTCGTATTAAGGCAAAAAATCCACAATTCATCTTTATTCCTGGATACTATGAAGAAGTTGGATTAATTGTAAAACAAGCTCGTGAATTAGGAATCACTGTTCCGTTAATGGGTGCAGATGGCTGGGATTCACCGAAGTTAGTAGAGTTAGCTGGAGCTGACGCGTTAAATAATACATTTATCACAAACCATTACACATCTGGAGATCCGGATGAAACAATCCAAAAGTTTGTAACGACTTATAAAGAAAAGTTCAACGGAGAATCTCCTAATGCATTTAATGCACTTGGCTATGATACTGTCTATCTATTAGCTGATGCGATTGAACGTGCGGGTGGTACAGATACAGCTAAGATTAAAGAAGCATTAGAGAATACAAAAGATTTATCTAGGATCACTGGTAAGATTACGATCGATAAAGACCATAATCCAATTAAATCAGCGACTGTATTAGAATATAAAGACGGTAAACAAGTGTTTAACACAAAAGTAAATCCGTAAAATTGACAAAAGTGAAATGGAAGGACGATCCCTTCTATTTCACTTTTTTATTTATTGGTTTAATTCAGAATAGTTATGATACAATTAACTTAGCAACAGGTACTAATATCAGATATAACTTCATTCGCGGCCAAACATTGGTAATTCGCGAATATTTAAACGGGTAGAAATGTGCCTATTTTTTTCGATTAAAGATCGTTTGTACGGTAAACTATTAATATTTACAACAACGGGGGATTTTGATGTTAACAAATGATTTGGACTTTAGATTGGAGCCTAAACTAATAGATTTATATGAAGAACATAAAATGCGATCTGAAAAAATAGATTGGGGTTATCATGATTTCTTACCTTGGGATAAGGCAATGGATTTCAGGCGTGTTCCCTGGGATGAAAGCCAGGTTACACTGCCTGCATCGATTATTACTGCGGTTGAAACCGCCCTTTTAACCGAAGTAAACTTGCCATGGTTTACCTCGCATCTAGATCAAACGTTTAAAGGTTCTTTAACGGTTATTAAAGATTTTGTCCATACTTGGACGGCGGAAGAAGATCAGCATTCAAACCTGATTGAAACGTATTTATTAATTACACGAAATGTAGATCCGAAGCGGCTCCACCAATTGCACAAACAAACGGTTGAGAATGGCTGGAATCCTGATTATCACACGCCTTTTGAAACCATGGTATATACGTCATTACAAGAATTAGCAACCATGGTTTTCTATAATAACGTGGCCAAAGTAGCTGGTTCGCATGATAAGGATTTAGCGAGTCTGCTTCGCCGTCTCGCAAAAGATGAAACGCTGCATTATGCCTTTTATCGAGATGTGATTAAATTTCATCTCCAATTGGAACCTAATTACTGTTATCATTTAGGACATGTCATTAAGAACTTCCAAATGCCTGGTACTGTAATGCCTGATTTCGAAGATCGTATGGCCATTATTGCAAAAGAGGCAAACTACGGTCCATTGGAATATTTTGATCAAGTTCTAGATGTGATTGTTAATTATTGGGAGTTGGAGAAATTAAGACCGATTGCACCAGAAGCAGAAAAAGCTAGACTGGATATTTTAAATTACCATGCCAGGTTGAAAAGAGTAAGAGATCGTTTTTATAAAAATAAATAAGTTAGTTCCGAATAAATATAGTTGGTTCAATTTGTGCTTAAAGGGTTGACAATAAAAATAGAATTTATTATTCTTTAGCAATAGTAATTTAATAAAAACTTTCGTATAACTCCAATGATATGGTTTGGAGGTCTCTACCAGGAACCTATAAATTCCTGATTACGAAG